>NZ_JAAKVF010000024.1:0-63250 GCF_049175515.1 Aeromonas sp. 600479 | reverse complement strand
CCCGATGCGGTACATAGGGGGTTCTGAGTAGAGAAATGCTAGTTGAAAATGTGTAAACCTATTTCAGGACTAGACATATCCTTCCTGATTTCCTTTGGCTGCTGAGCTGTCACTTGGCCAAGTGATCTGACTTGCTGTATGCAGGGCCGAAGCAAGACCACAGATATTAAAAGGGCCACCGCTCGGTGGCCCATCGGTGGAGTCTGATCCTGACTCCGGCACTCTAGATTGTGGCAATCTCGCTATGGGTCTTGTCTATGGTGCCCTCCTTGCGCGCCAGGCGCTTGTTCAGATATGCCAGTGCTGATGCCGCAAAGCCTTCAAGCTGTGTTGAGGTTGCAAGGCCGCGTGCTTGGGGTACTCACAAATGAAATGTTCGATTCCCTCCATCAGTTGTTCACGTAATGACATCACGGGCTCATGCCAGGCTTGCAGGCAGAGATGGCCGGGGATCAACTGCTCCTGATAATCTTCCAGCAGCTGTTCTGGCCAGGGTTCAATACCGGAATTGCGTTGCAGCAAATAGTGGGCGGCGGGTTCACGGGCATAAATGAACTGAATTTGGGCCAGATCGCGTTGGCATAGCGTTTGACTGTTGATATGACAGGTCAAATATTTTCCCGTCTTCAGATCCAGAAAGTGACCGCGTTGCCGACAGGGGACGATGCGATACCAAGGCAGGGGTGAGGAGAGAGAATACCCCTCAAGCTCCTGTTCCAACCAGTGGCGACACTCGGGTGTCTGCACCTCGTCGAGCATGGACTCGAGCTGTGTCAACAAGGCTCTGGATGGTTTGATGGCCAGTTTCGCACTCATCGCCTGCAATCCTCCCTCTGCACACAATCCCGACTTTCAGTATGGACCTTGTTCGGCCAGAGGGGGTAGGGAATCTAATGATTAAAAGTGGATTAGCAGCGTGGTTTTTATGCACTAACTTGGTTCAACCCACCAGATAGGTGCCGGTACCGAAGGCAATGTGGGTGCCCTCTTCGTTGTGCAGCTCCATCCGGGCGACGGCCACCTTGCTGCCAGCCCGAATGATGTGGGCGGTGGCGATAAACTCGTTGCCACGTCCCGGGCGCAGGTAATCCACCCGCAGATCTATGGTGCCGAGGCGGGCGAAGCGCTCCTTGAGATAGCTGGGGGAGAACTCCTCCAGCTCGTCGATGCAGGAGGCGGCGACGATCATGCCGCCAGCTACATCCAGCAGTGTGGCGGTGACGCCGCCGTGCAGGATGTTGTGGAAAGGGTTGCCGATCAGTTTGTCGTCCATCTTGATGCGCAGTTCCACCTTGTCGAAGTCGTAGTGGGTCACCTGCATGCCGATCAGCTTGTTGAACGGCATCTTCTCGGCAAACAGGTTGGCAATGCCACTGAGCGCCATCTTCTTGAGCATCTGTTTCATTCTCTGATCCCGATCCTTATCATCAAAGCCGAGTAAAAACTCCAGCCAGTCTGCAACAGTTTCTTAACAGTCGCAATGGCAGGTTTATTGTGGGCGGCGGCTGCTTTAGAATGGCGACCCCAAAGGAGAGCCCATGACCGCGATTGCCGAAACCCTGCCAGATCCTCAGCCAGAGAGTCCGCTTGCCCTGCTGCAGGCGGTCTTCGGCTATCAGCAGTTTCGGCCGGGTCAGCTCGAGATCATCGAGCAGATCGTCGCGGGGCGCGATGCGCTGGTGCTCAAGCCCACTGGCGGCGGCAAGTCGCTCTGCTACCAGATCCCAGCACTGTTGCGGCCCGGGCTCGGTGTGGTGGTCTCTCCCCTTATTTCGCTGATGAAGGATCAGGTCGACAGCCTGCGCGCCAACGGCGTAGCGGCGGTCTACATCAACTCGGCCCTGAGCCGGGAGGAGATGATCCAGAACTTCGCCGCCATGCGCCGCGGCGAGATCAAGTTGGTCTATGTCTCCCCCGAGCGCTTGCTGCAGCACGAGTTTATGGATCGGCTGGCCGAACTGCCGCTCGGGCTGTTCGCCATCGACGAGGCGCACTGCGTCTCCCAGTGGGGCCACGATTTCCGGCCTGAGTATGCGGCGCTGGGGCGGCTAAAACAGTGGTTCCCACAGGTGCCGGTGGTGGCGCTAACTGCGACTGCCGACGAGGCGACCCGCAGCGACATGCTGCACCGGTTGGAACTCAACGATCCCTTTATTCACACAGCCAGCTTTGATCGCCCCAATATCCGTTACAGCCTGGTGGAGAAGTTCAAGGCGGCCGAGCAGCTGCTGCGTTACGTGCAGAGCCAGAAGGGCAACTGCGGCATCGTCTACTGCTCCAGCCGCAACCGGGTGGAGGAGGTGGCCGAGCGGTTATCCCGCCACGGCTGCAAGGCGGCGCCCTATCATGCGGGGCTGCCGCTCGAGCAGCGCCAGCAGACCCAGGATGCCTTCCTCAAGGATGACATCGAAATAGTGGTGGCGACGGTGGCGTTCGGTATGGGTATCGACAAGCCCAACGTACGCTTCGTGGTGCACTACGACATTCCGAAGAACATCGAATCCTACTATCAGGAGACCGGCCGCGCCGGGCGCGATGGCACCCCCGCCGAGGCTCTGCTGCTCTACGATCCCGCCGATATCGGCCGGGTGCGCCGCCTGCTCGACAACATCGAGAACCCGCAGCAGTTGCAGGTGGAGCAGTACAAGCTCAACGTGATGGCGGCGTTTGCCGAGGCGCAAACCTGCCGCCGTCAGGTGCTGCTCAACTACTTCGGCGAGTACAACGACAAGCCGTGCGGCAACTGCGATATCTGTCTCGATCCGCCCAAGAGCTATGACGGCACTGAAGATGCCCAGAAGGCGCTCTCCTGCGTCTGGCGGGTGGGCCAGAATTTCGGGGTGGGTTATGTGGTGGAGGTGCTGCGCGGGTCGCTGAACCAGCGCATCAAGGATCATGGCCACGATAAGCTGTCGACCTACGGCATCGGCAAGGATCAGAGCCACGAATACTGGATGAGCGTGATCCGCCAGCTGATCCACAAGGGACTGCTGACCCAGAACATCACCCGCAATTTAGTGCTGCAGTTGACCGAGGCGGCCCGCCCCGTGCTGCGTGGCGAGGTGAAGCTGGAGTTGGCGGTGCCCCGCCTGCAGCCCATCTCCAGCCGCAAAGAGAAGCGCAATGGCCTGCTCGACAACGCCAACTACGACAAACGGTTGTTCAAGGAGCTGCGTGGCCTGCGCAAGCAGATTGCCGAGGATGAAGAGGTGCCGCCCTACGTGGTGTTCAACGATGCGACCCTGGTGGAGATGGCTCAGTTGATGCCGATGACCGAAGACGAGATGCTGGCTATCAACGGTGTCGGTCACCGCAAGCTGGAACGCTTTGGCGAAGCCTTTATGGACCTGATCATCGACTACTGCCGTCGCTAGGGTCGATTAGGCAGCCTAATCGACCACGGTAAGCGCGGCTCGGAAGAACCCAAGGTCAGACGCGAGGTTATTTCAGGCTGGCGTAGAAGGCGGCCAGATTGTCGATATCCGCATCGGTCAGCGGCGCCATGAAGGGGTCCATCAAGGGCTCTTTGCGGGTGCCATCCTTGAACGCTTTCAACTGTTTCACCAGATAGGCGGCATTCTGACCCGCCAGATGGGGATAGTTGGGGATCATCGCCTTGCCTTCCACGCCGTGACAGGCGGCACAGACCGCCGCCTTGGCTTTGCCGGCTTCAATATCGGCAGCCTTGGCCTGATGACCCCACGCCAGTGCCAGCAAGGGCAGGGCATATACCCATTTTTGCATCTTCTTCTCCTTGAATTGAAAAATGATGGTTGCCAGTGAGCACAAGCATGGCTGACGGCAGTATAAAGAGTGACACGAGCATACGCAGGGACGAATGGCACAACCATGAAGTTGATCAACACTTTTGCGACCGAGTTGCCCTGGGCCTGTGAACCCGTGGCCCCCCAGCCGCTGCAGCAGCCCCGGTTGCTTCATCTCAACCGGGCTTTGCTGGATGAGCTGGGATTGGGAGGCGTCAGCGAGGCTGACTGGATTGCCTGTTGTGGCGAGGGAAAAGAGCTGCCCGGCATGCAGCCGGTAGCTCAGGTCTATGCCGGCCATCAGTTCGGCGGCTATAGCCCGCGGCTTGGAGATGGTCGCGCGCTGCTGCTGGGTGAGCAACTGGCGCCGGATGGTCAGCGTTGGGATCTCCACCTGAAGGGAGCAGGTAAAACCCCGTTCTCCCGCTTTGGTGACGGCCGCGCCGTATTGCGCTCCAGCATTCGCGAGTATCTGGCCTCCGAGGCGCTCCATGCCCTCGGCATCCCGACCACCCGGGCGCTGGTGCTGGTGGGCAGCCAAGAGCCCGTTTACCGCGAACAGGTGGAGACGGGGGCGACCGTGCTGCGGACCGCCCCCAGCCATCTGCGCTTCGGTCATATCGAGTATTTCGCCTGGAGCGGGCAGGGGGAGAAGATCCCGCTGGTTATCGATTATCTGCTGCGCCACCACTTCTCCGAGCTGGAGAATGGCGCCGAACTGTTTGCCGAGGTAGTGCGTCGTACCGCACGGCTGATTGCCAAATGGCAGGCTGCGGGCTTCTGTCACGGGGTGATGAACACCGACAACATGTCGCTGCTCGGCCTGACGCTGGATTACGGCCCCTACGGCTTTATCGATGCCTATGTGCCGGACTTTGTCTGCAACCACTCGGATCCGGCGGGCCGCTACGCGCTGGATCAGCAGCCTGCGGTCGGTTACTGGAATCTGCAAAAACTGGCGCAGGCGCTGGCTGGCCATGTAGACGGTGATGCGCTGGCTGCTGCGTTGGCCCAGTACGAGCAGCAGCTGATGTTGCACTACTCCGAGTTGATGCGGGCCAAGCTCGGACTGGCAGTGTGGGAGGAGGATGACCCGGCTCTGTTCCGCGAGCTGTTCCGGTTGCTGGCGGCCCACAAGGTGGATTACCACCTGTTCCTTCGTCGTCTCGGTGAGGTAACGCAAGAGGGGGCGTGGCCTGCGTCTCTGCTGGCCCTGTTGTCTGAACCTGGTGTTTGGCAGGCGTGGCTGGAACGCTATCGGGCGCGGCTGATGCGCGAAGGCAGCGAGGATGCCGTGCGCAAGGCGCAGATGGATGCCATCAATCCCAAGTATGTGCTGCGTAATGCGCTGGCCCAGCAGGTGATAGACGCCGCCGACGCAGGGGATATGCGGCCTTTCGAGCGGCTGTTCGCCGCCTTGCAGCGCCCCTATGATGAACAACCCGAATATGAGGATCTCGCCACCCCGACTCCGGCATGGTATTGCGGTGGTGAGCTCTCCTGCAGCAGCTGAGAGACAGGGAATGAGTTGGCAAATCAAACAGGTAGATAGCGAAGCTGGCGTGGTGACGCTGGATTGTCCGGCACTCGACTGGGACACGTTCCCGCTGTTGGCGCAGGCCTTGCTGCGAGAGTGGGAGCTGCAGCCGCTCGAGCAGGATGCGGGGGCCGACCGCCATAGCTGGTTGCTGGTGTTTGAAGGGAGCCAGTTTCGGCTGGAGTACGAACACTACAGCGGCTGCTGGCTGGAGGCGGTGCGCCCGGCGGATCGGGAGGCGCTGCTCTGGCTCGCCAGACAGCACAAGGTGTGACTATCGCCCACAAGGCCTGTTCTGCCGCTGGCCAACTTGGATGAGCCTAATCGCATAAAGATTGAACTATCGGTTTGGGGGCGTATAATCTCGCCCCTCGATTATCGCCAATGGTGGCGATATGGGTTCCCTAACCCCATTAACCAAAAAGGTCACAAGATGAATCTGACCCCCGCGCAGTACCAAACGGCGCTCGTTCGCCTATCGTTGTTCCACATTCTGATCATTGCCAGCAGCAACTATCTGGTGCAGCTGCCGATCACCGTGTTTGGCTTCCATACCACCTGGGGTGCGTTCAGCTTCCCGTTTATCTTCCTGGCGACCGACCTGACGGTGCGGATCTTCGGTGCTGGTCTGGCACGCAAGATTATCCAGACCGTGATGCTGCCAGCGCTGGCGGTCTCCTATGCGCTCTCCGTGCTCTTCTTTGAAGGGAGCTTCCAGGGCGTTGGTCATCTGGCCGAATTCAACCTGTTCGTGGCGCGTATCGCGCTGGCCAGCTTTATGGCCTATCTGGTAGGGCAGTTCATGGATGTGGTGGTGTTCAACCGCCTGCGTCTGCTCAAGCAGTGGTGGATTGCACCTGCGGCCTCCACCCTGTTCGGTAATCTGGTCGATACCATCGCTTTCTTCAGTGTGGCCTTCTGGCGCACCACAGATCCTTTCATGGCAGAGCACTGGGTCGAGATCGCAACCGTCGATTACGTATTCAAGTTGCTGATAAGCCTTGGTTTGTTCGTGCCGCTCTACGGTGTCTTGCTGCGCTACCTCAGCCGCAAGCTGGTGGGCGAGGCCGGATTATCCAGCCTGCAAACGGCCACCCGGCAAGCCTGACCAGATTGACCACCCTTCGCGGTGGTCAATTTTTTTGCACTTTCTGCAAATAGCGCTTGCCTAGTTAAATGAGAATGATTATTGTTAACTTGTTTTCCGGGAAAGACTTCATTCGTTCCAACGTGATGGACTTCTTGTGAAGGCACGACATTGCTCACATTGCTTCCAGTTAAGGGCCAGTTTATCTGGCCCTCTTTTTTTGTCATTTTTCAGCAAATTGCAGGCATAAAAAACGGGAGCCAGGGCTCCCGTCGTCACGCAGTCTGTGGCTTACTCGATATCGAGTGCCTCGGGGGAGAGGATCACCCCTGTGGTATCGGCGTAGAGGTGGTCGTCAGGCAGGAAGGTTACGCCACCGAAGTTGACCGGCAGATCGGTCTCCCCTACATCCTTGCTGTCGGCACCTACCGGAATGGCTGCCAGTGCCTGAATGCCGATATCCAGATCTTCCAGAATATCGACTTCGCGGACGCAGCCGTAGCAGACAATCCCTTCCCAATCATTCTCGGCCGCCGTGGTGGCGATGTCGCTGTCGATCAGAGCGCGGCGCATGGAGCCACCGCCATCGATCAGCAAGACGCGTCCCAGTCCGTTCTCTTTGACGAGTTCACGGATAAGACCATTCGATTCGAAGCATTTGACGGTGGTGATGACGCCGCCGAAAGAGGCGCGGCCGCCGAAGGAGCAGAGCATGGGTTCAAGCACATCCACCATGTCCTGATAGATGTCGCACAGTTCAGAAGTATTGTATTCCATAGTGTCAAATCCACGGCTGGAAACAGGTGCAACCAGTATAAGGAGTGGGTGTGGCATTTCAATGAATATTCCTTGCACAGATCACCTGTCGCCGCTTTTCTGCATAAGCTCAATGCAGTTCACTGCCTGTTTGCGAGAGGTCCATCGTGCTTATCCGTCATAAGTTGATCCTGAATACCGTGCTGGTTGCCGTTGCCATGCTGGTACTGAGCGGCCTGTTTATCTACTCCAGCCAGGTGCACCGTCACCTGACCGAAGCCCAGCGTAATATCGACCAGCTGGAGATCGCCATGCTCAACCTGCGGCGGGCCGAGAAGGATTTTCTGATCCGCAAGGATATGACCTTCGTCGAGCGCTTCAATCAGGGGCTGTCTGACTTTCACCAGCACAATCGGGAGCTGCTGACCGATGACAATCTGGCGGCCGTCGAGGGGGAGCTGACCAGACTGGATCAGCAGATCAGCGGTTATGGCAAAGCCTTCAACGATCTGGTGGCCCAGCAGCAGAAGATTGGTCTGGCGCCTGAGGAGGGGCTCTATGGCAAGCTGAGGGCGGCGGTGCATGAGGTGGAGAATGGGCTCAAGCAGCTGGATCAGCAGGGGCTGCTCATCACCATGCTGCAACTGAGGCGGGCGGAGAAAGACTTCATGCTGCGCTCCGACATCCAGTATCTGGAGCGTTTCGAAACCTTGCACAAGAGTTTTCAGGATAGCCTTGCCACTTTGCCGGAGGCGGGTCGCGGCAAGCTGGAGCAGGCCAGCAAGCAGTACCGGCAGGACTTTGTGGCGCTGGTGCAGGGGATGCAGATACTGGGGCTGAAAGAGGATGAGGGGCTGCGTAACCAGATGCGGGATCTGGTGCATCAGACCGAACAGGGGTTTGCCGCCGTCGATCAGCATATTGTCGCTGAGCTGGAGCGGCAGAGCGCTCGCCTCAACAGCCTGATGCTGGTCTGTGGCGGGGTGATTGTGGTGCTGATTGGCATCATGAGCGTGTTGCTGGGGCGCAGCATCGACCGTCCCATTACTCAAGTGAATGACACCGTCAACCGCATTCGTCAGGATAATGACCTGCGTCTGAAGATAGAGTTGCGCGGGGCAGATGAAATGGCCCAGCTGGCAGGCAATCTTGACGTGATGCTGGGCGGGTTTCGCAACCTGATTGGCGATGTGAAGCAGAGCGTGCACACCCTTACCGAAGCGGCGGATCACCTCTCGGCCAACGTCAAGCGCACCAGTGAAGGGGCGGCGCGCCAGCTGCAGGAGACCGACATGGTGGCGACCGCGTCCACCGAGATGGGCTCCACCATCGAAGAGATCGCCCGCAACACCGAGCAGGCGGCCAACAATGCGCAGGCGACCAACAACAAGGCGATGGAGGGGCGGGCTGCGGTCGAGAATACTGTCGAGCAGATCCGCTCGCTGGCGGGCAATCTGGAGAGTTCATCCCGCGAGGTGAGCCAGCTGCAAAAAGAGAGCGAGACCATCGGCTCCGTGCTCGATGTGATCCGCGGCATTGCCGAGCAGACCAACCTGCTGGCCCTCAACGCAGCCATCGAAGCAGCTCGGGCAGGGGATCAGGGGCGTGGTTTTGCGGTGGTGGCCGATGAGGTGCGCAATCTGGCCATCCGTACCCAGAAATCGACCCAGGAGATTGCCGGCATCATCAGCTCGCTGCAGAAACAGACCGGCAGCATCGTCGAGGTGATGGTAACCTGCCGCGAGCAGGGCAACCGCAGCTCGGATCAGGCCAGTACTGCAGGGGAGTTGCTGGGGCAGATCACTCAGGATGTTACCAACATCATGGACATGAGCACCCAGATTGCCGCCGCCATCGAACAGCAGAGTCTGGTGGCCAACGAGGTGAACCGCAACGTCAACAACATCCGCGACATCGCCCAGGAGTCGAGCATCATGGCGGAGGAAAATGCTAGATCCAGCGAGGGCCTCAACGAGCAGGCCCAGCTGCTCAACAAGGCGGTGGCAAAATATCGGGTTTAGTGAGCGGACTGGCATCCTTGTGAGGTTTTTGCACCAGAGTGGCAATGATTTGATCGTAATGGCTGTTATTGGGGTAATTCGCTCATATAATCGCCGCCACTATTATGATTCGGAAGGATTCGATGGCAAAGTTGCTGGTGGCCGTATTCGGGCTGCTCTGTTCCTGTCTGGTGTTGGCAGGTTCGGCGCCTCAGGCTACCCCACTCAAGCCCGGTATGGAGCCGCTACTCAGCTGGTTCAACGGGGCCTTTACGAGCCGGGAGCAGGCCAGTTACGACAGCCGCTTTACCAGTGCCGAGCTGCGCCTGATGGAGATCTGGCCCGGCTATCAGGGCTATCGCTGGGTCTATGCCGAGCAGTATCTGAGCATGCGCTCCATCCGTCCCTTTCGCCAGCGTATTTATCGCTTCTCATCCGCCCCTGACGGGCGGATCCTGATGGCAGAGCTGACCATGCCCCGAGCCACCGATTTTGCCGGTGCTTGGCATGATCCCGCCCTGCTCGACAGTCTGACCCCGCAGCAACTCTCCTTGCGCCACGGTTGCGAGATCTGGTTGACCCGTACCCCCTCCGGCGAATATGCCGGTCACACCCGGGTGGGCCACTGCTCCACCGATTTTGGCGGTGCCACGACGCTGGTGCAGCATATCTGGATTGGCCCCGATAGCGTCAGATTGCTGGATCGCGCCTATGACAACGCAGGGAGCCCGCGCTGGGGCAGCCCTGGTGAGGGGTATGTCTATTTGCGTCGTTCCAAAGGGTTTGGCCAGTAGGGGAGAGTGCGTCTGGCTGCGGGAACATGAAGGATGAAAAACAGGGATCGTAAAAAAGGCGCCCATTGGGCGCCTTTTTCAGAATTCTTCAGAAGTAAAATTACTTCTTGGTGGTCATCGCACCGAAACGCTTGTTGAACTTGTCTACGCGGCCGCCGCTAGAAACTTCTTTCTGCTTGCCGGTGTAGAACGGGTGGCACTCGGAGCACACGTCCAGGTTCAGATCTTTACCGATGGTAGAGAAAGTGTTGATGACGTTACCGCAAGAGCACTTGGCGGTGATGGCTACGTAGTCAGGATGGATACCAGCTTTCATGGACAACCTCAATTAATAGGCCGTGTCGCCATCCGATCTCTTGTCGGACACCACACGATTGTTGAACACAGTTTCAAAGGCTGCGAATAATATAGGAAATGCCTGAGATCAGGCAAGTGGCTTCGCAGAAAAAATAGGCAACCCCTGGTGAATTCTTCCCAAACGCTGGATCTGGTTCGTGTCGCTGTCCCGGTACCGTTACGCCGTCACTTCGACTATCTCTCTCCCCTGCCGTTACCTGCCCCCGGTTGCCGGGTCGAGATCCCTTTCGGTCCCCAGACCCTGGTCGGGCTGGTGGTGGAGCATCCGGCCGACAGCCAGGTGCCCCGCAACAAGCTCAAGCCCATCAAACGGGTATTGGACACGGCTCCGGTGCTGGGGCCGGATATTTTGGCGCTGATGAACTGGAGCGCCAGCTACTACCAGCATCCGCTGGGGGAAGTGCTGCCCCACGCCCTGCCGGTGTTGGTGCGCAAGGGGGAGCCTGCCGCCTATCGTGAGCTGGAGTTCTGGTTTGCTACCGAGGCTGGCATGGCCATCGACCTTAACGAGCTCAAGCGGGCGGCCAAGCAGCAGCAAGCGCTCGCCTTGCTGCGCAAGGGGCCGCAGACCCCCTCCGCCCTCAAGCAGGAGGAGATCCAGAGCGCCGCACTCACCGCGCTGGAGAAGAAGGGGCTACTGGAGAAACGCTCGCTGGAGCCGAGCCATGACGGCGACTGGGCCGCCCGCTTTGAGCCGGGGGAGGGGCTGCGCCTCAACGGCGAACAGGCGCTGGCCGTCTCTGCCGTTACCAGCCAGAGCGACAAGTTCGGTGCCTTCCTGCTCGATGGCATCACAGGTTCCGGCAAGACCGAGGTGTATTTAAGCATCCTCGAGCCCCTGCTCAAGGCGGGCAAGCAGGCGCTGGTGATGGTGCCGGAGATCGGCCTCACCCCGCAAACCATCAATCGATTCCGGCGCCGCTTCAACGTGCCAGTGGTGGCGATGAACTCCGCCATGAACGACAGGGAGCGGCTCGATGCCTGGCTCGCCTGTCGCGACGGCGCCGCCGCCATCCTGATCGGCACTCGCTCCGCGGTGTTCACCCCGTTTCACAATCTCGGCATCATCATCATCGACGAGGAGCACGACGGCTCCTTCAAGCAGCAGGACGGTTTTCGCTACCACGCGCGGGATCTGGCGGTGATGCGGGCCCATCGTGCCGGTATTCCGATCCTGCTTGGCTCTGCTACCCCGTCCCTGGAGACATTGCACAACGCCCGCACCGGTAAGTATCACCATCTCACCCTGACTCGCCGTGCCGGAAACGCCCAGACCGCCCGTCAGGTGATCCTGGATATCAAGAGCGTGCGGCTGCAGGCCGGGCTCTCCCCCCAGCTGGAGCAGCTGATGGCGGAGCATCTGGCGGCGGGCAATCAGGTGATGCTGTTTCTCAACCGCCGTGGCTATGCCCCAGCTCTGATCTGCCACCAGTGCGGCTGGAGCGCCGCTTGCGAGCGTTGCGATGCCTGGTACACCTGGCATCAGGCCGGACGACGGCTGCACTGTCACCACTGTGACAGCGTGCGCCCCTTGCCCCACCACTGCCCCGAGTGTGGCAGCAACGAGCTGATCGGATCGGGAGTGGGCACCGAACAGCTGGAACAGCTGCTTACCACGGTTTTCCCGCAATATCCGGTAGTGCGCATCGATCGGGACAACACCCGCCGCAAGGGGGAGCTGGAGACCCATCTCGGCGACATCAAGGCGGGCAAGTACAAGATCCTGATCGGCACCCAGATGCTGGCCAAGGGCCACCACTTCCCGGATGTGACCTTGGTGGGGCTGCTGGATGTGGATGGCGCCCTGTTCAGCGCCGATTTTCGCGCCGCCGAGAAACTGGCCCAGCTCTACACCCAGGTGGCGGGCCGCGCCGGTCGCGCCAGCAAACCCGGGTTGGTAGTGCTGCAGAGCCACCATCCGGAGCACGCCCTGCTGCAGGATCTGACCCAGAATGGCTACGGCCACTTCGCCGATACGGCGTTGAAAGAGCGCCGCCTGCTGGGGCTGCCACCCTTCAGCTATCAGGGGCTGTTCCGCGCCGAGGCCAATGGCCGTGACGAGGTGCAGCTGTTCCTCGCCCGCCTCGCCGATACCCTGCGCAGCGCCCGCTATCCCCACGTTCAGGTGCTGGGGCCCATCAGCGGCTTTATGGAGCGCAAGGCGGGCAAGTTCCGCATGCAGTTGCTGGTGCAGGGGCCGAACCGGGCACCGCTGGCCCAACTGCTGGATTGGGCGGTTAAGGAGCTGGAAGGCTGGACCGAGACCAAAAAGGTGCGCTGGAGTCTGGATATCGACCCCACCGAGCTGAGTTGATGGTGGCACCGGCGCCGGTCGCTGGCAGTTATCGTCAGCGACCGATGGGTGATTTCATTTCAAGGCTCAGACCCGCAGATCGATCTGCTGCACCCAGCCTCCTTTACCCTGTTCGGTGAGATAGAGGCCGGATTGGCGCAGCACCCCCTGATTGCCGCTCTCCCCCAGATGGTTGAAGGGGGTGTCGAGGGGGCGCAGCAGGATGGCGCCGATCCCCAGTTCGACCAGAGCTATAGGTGCGTGCTCCGGATGCCAGAACTGCAGGGCTGAAAACTGGCTATCCCCCTCATCCAGCACCCCGTTGCCATCCTCATCCAGGGTGGCCAACTCGCCGAAGCCATTGCCGGAGCGAGCACCAAACAGCTCGCCCCCATCGTCTATGGTGCCGTTGCCATTGCGATCCAGCGCCACAAAGCCGCTGCCTTCACTCAAGCCCGGCAGGCTATCCTCTTTGCCATCCTGATCGATATCGAAGTTGACCCGAGCCTCGGTCAGATCGGCAATCTTGCCATCCAGACTGAGTACCAGCGGATCTTTGAGGGCATTGAGGGTGGTGCGCCGCTGGCTCACCTCCAGCTGGCGCCAGTCGAGCACAAAGCCGAGATCGAGCTGAATCGTCTGACCATCCCGAGTCGCTACGCTGGCTGACGCCACCACGTTGAGCTGCTCCTGTTGCAGCAGGCTGTCGGTTACTTCCACCAGTTGATCCGGCTCGGCGGCTTGAGCAGCGGCATCTCCTTGGGTCACTCCATCGCCTCCCTCTTCGGAGGGTTTGATCGGCTTGGGCAGCTCGATTTCGTGGCCCAGCATCGCTTCAATCATCAGCTTGATCAGCCGCTGGCGGTTATCCAGTCCATCGTCGGGAATGCCATTCTGCTCTTTGCCGACGTCCGCTGCGGGCGGGGCGGGAGTTGTTGCCGCTTGCTGGTTGGCGGCTGATTGCCTTGCGGTTTGCAGCGTCAGAGTGCTGCTGCGTTCGCCGGCCGCAGCCGTGTTGTTGCCCTCCGGTGAATTGACGGCGGGTGGCACGGGCCCGAGGTTGCGCACCTTGCGGCTCTGGGCCTGTTGTTGCCGGTATTGCACCTCCCCCTGGAGGTCGTAGTGATCGATGCGCATACGTTCGCCCTCGGCGCTATACATCTGGTCAGTTATCGACCAGCGAATGAGCAGGGCTTAACACCAAATCGGACTAATCAGGGAGGTGGTTAGTACTAGGTTGCAAGGTGGTGGCGTGGCAGGATGGCAAGAGACTGGATGGTAGCGTTGTAGCTGAACATTTTCAGGTAGCGCAGCGCACTCTGGCTGACAAGCGGCATCGGTGAGGATAGGGAGAATTACATGAGAAATTGTCTGGTGATGGGAGCGGCAGGCTATATCGGTTCCTATCTGGTACCCCACCTGCAGACCCTCGGCTACAAGGTGATTGCCGGGGCGCGACGTCCCTGCCGCTTGCCGGAGGGGGTCGAGTTTCGCCTCGCCGACAGCCTAAAGCCCATCACCCTGCTGCCTGCGCTGGCGGGCATCGATACCGTCTTCTATCTGGTGCATGCCATGGGGGCGGGGGCCGATTTTCACCGGCTGGAGCAGCAGGGGGTAAAGAACTTCGCTGCCGCCGCCCGTGCCGCCGGGGTGCGCCGCATCATCTATCTCGGGGCAATCCAGCCCGAGCAGTGCAACAGCCGCCATCTCAACTCCCGACGCTACTGTGGCGAGCTATTTCGTGACTCCGGCGTACCGACGGTAGAGCTGCGCGCCGGCATCATCATCGGGCCCGGTTCGGCGGCGTTCGAGGTGATGCGGGATCTGGTGTTCAACCTGCCGATGATGGTGACGCCCAAATGGGTGCGCTCGCGCACGCCCCCCATAGCCCTCTCCAACCTGCTGCACTATCTGGGCGGGCTGGTGGAAGCCGACGAGGTGGATGGCCGCATCTTCAATGCGGTCGGCCCAGAACTGCTCAGTTATCAACAGCAGTTGCAGAAGTTCGCCGCTCATATCGGCAAGCGCTGCCCCATCATTCCCATCCCGTTTCTGAGTCCGCGCCTCTCCGCCTGGTGGCTGCAGTTCGTCACCTCGGTGCCTCAGCCGGTGGCCAAGGCGCTGGTGGGGGGTCTCAAGCACGATATTCCGGCCGATGATGGCCCGCTGCGGGCCCTGCTGCCCCAGACCCTGCTCAGCTTCGACGAGGCGCTGGCGGAGAGTCTGGCGCTGGAGCAGAAGCTGGGTGCCGAACAGCAGGGGCAGGAGACGCCGCTCGGCCTGCGCTGGCGCCATCCCGAATATGGTTTCTATGACCGTACCGCCAGCGGCGAGGCCATCTGCCTTGCCTCTCCCGAGGTGGTGTGGCAGGTGTTGCAGCAGCTGGGGGGTGAGCAGCGCTATTTCTACATGAACGAGTTGTGGGTGGTGCGCGAATGGATGGATCACCTGATCGGCGGTCCGGCCCGTACCCGTGGCCGCAGCAATCCCGATCGCTTTGTGAAGGGGGACATGCTTGACTCCTGGCAGATCCTTGGGGTGGATGAGGGGCGCAGGCTCGATCTCTTGTTCAACATGAAGGCTCCGGGCGTCGGGCGGCTGGAGTTCAACATACTGCCGGAGGAGTCGGGTCTGACCCGCATCCGGGTCACCGCTCACTGGCACCCGCAGGGCGCCTGGGGGTTGGCCTACTGGCTCGCCATGCTGCCGTTCCACCTCTTCATTTTTCAGGGGATGACAGAAGCCATCGCCCGCCAGGCCGAAGCGAGGGCAGGTATCCCGGTGATGGATTAACCCTCTTCACATCATTCCCGCATAAAAAGTGCCCCGTTTGGGGCACTTTTTATGCGGCGGCCATGCCCGGTTATGGCAGATAGTGGTAGGCGTCTCATGGCAAAGGCTGGCATCATGCCGCGGTCTTGTTTACCGCGGATAGATAATCAGTCAGAAAAAGAAGGGATTATGAAGAAAAAACCGTCAATTTTGGGGGGCGCCTGCATCATTGCCAGCGTCTGCGTGGGAGCCGGCATGCTCGGTCTGCCAAGTTCGGGGGCGGGGGCCTGGACCCTCTGGTCGGTGCTGGCGCTGACTGTCACCATGGTGATGATGACCCTCTCCGGCTGGATGTTGCTGGAATCCTTCCAGCACCACGATATGCGGGTCTCCTTCAATACCGTGACTCGCGAGCTGCTGGGGGAGAAGCTCAATCTCCTCAACAACCTCTCGGTCTACTTTGTTGGCGGCATTCTGCTCTACGCCTATATCACCTCCTCCGGTGCCATCCTGCAGGGCATTCTGGGGATCGACAGCAAGCTTGCATCCGTGCTGTTTGTGGCGCTCTTCTCTGCGGTGGTGTGGCACTCGACCCGCGCCGTTGACCGTATTTCGGTGGTGCTGATCGCCTTCATGATCCTCAGCTTCGCTCTCGGTGTGGCCGGTCTGCTCGGCAGTATCAAGCTGCCGACCCTGCTCGATCTGGCGGGCAGCGAGAGTCGCTACGCCCCCTATGCCATGGCGATGTTGCCGGTGGCGCTCACCTCGTTCGGCTATCACCACTCGGTCGCCTCCCTGCGTGCCTATTACCAGAACGAGCAGCAGGCCAGATGGGCCATTCTGGGGGGAACCCTGATCGCGCTGGCGCTCTACGTGCTCTGGCTGCTGGGGATCTTCGGCAACCTGCCCCGTCAGGATTTTGCTCCCGTGATTGCCAAGGGAGGAGACGTGAGCGTGCTGCTCTCTGCGCTTTCAGGGGTGATCGAATCGGAGAAGGTGGCCAGCGCCATCAACGGCTTCTCCATGGCGGCCATCCTCTCCTCCTTTATCGGAGTGGGGCTCGGGGTGTTCGACTATCTGGCTGATCTGTTCAAGTTCGATAACAGCCGCGCCGGTCGCTGCAAGACCTGGGCGGTCACCTTCCTGCCGCCGCTGCTGCTCTCCCTGCTCTTCCCGTTTGGCTTCCTGCTGGCCATCGGCTATGCCGGTGCCGCCGCCACCATCTGGACCTGCATCATCCCGGCACTGCTGGTGTTGCGCACCCGGGCACGGGCCGAGCGGGGCGAAGTGACACCCCACTTCGTTACCCCCGGCGGCAAGTTGATGGCCTGGTTGCTGATCCTGTTCGGATTGGCGACCGCGCTGTTCCACTTCCTGTCGATGGCAAATCTGTTGCCGGTCTATCTGGGCAACTGAGTCAGGTCTACAGCACTGACAGAAAGGGCGGCAAGGCCAACTTGCCGCCCTTTTTGCGCCATTTTTACCCCACATGGCAGGATCTATAACTAAAGTGGTAGGTGTGGGTGGGGTAAGGTGCTGAAAGAACTGATCTGATCTGGCTGGCGGCAGCATGATCTGCTGGGCATGCCCACCGCTTTCTTTTATGATCCCCGCCCTTCTGCGTGCCCCCTGTCGGCACCTCATTTGCACCAACCACATCGGGGTCCCCCATGTCCGATCTGCGTCAAGAAGCACTCGATTACCACGCCCAGCCCGTACCGGGCAAAATTGCCATCGCCCTGACCAAGCCTGCCGAAACCGCCCGCGATCTGGCGCTGGCCTACAGCCCGGGTGTTGCCGAGCCGGTGCGCGAGATCGCCGCCAACCCGGCCGATGCCTATCGCTATACCGGCAAGGGCAATCTGGTGGCCGTCATCTCCAACGGCACCGCCATTCTGGGTCTGGGCAATCTGGGGCCGCTGGCTTCCAAGCCGGTGATGGAGGGCAAGGCCCTGCTGTTCAAGCGCTTTGCCGGCATCGACGCCATCGACATCGAGGTGAAGCACGAGACCAGCCAGCAGTTTATCGACACGGTGGCGGCCATCGCCGATACCTTCGGTGGCATCAATCTGGAAGATATCAAGGCGCCGGAGTGTTTCGAGATTGAAGAAGAGCTGATCGCGCGCTGCGACATTCCGGTGTTCCACGATGACCAGCACGGTACCGCCATCGTCACCGCCGCCGGTCTGCTCAATGCGCTGGAGATCCAGGGCAAGCTCATCAGCGACAGCCGCATCGTCTGCATGGGGGCGGGGGCAGCCGCTACCGCCTGCATGGACCTGCTGATCAAGTGTGGCGCCAGGGTGCACAACATCTTCATGCTGGATCGTCAGGGTGTTATCCACACCGGCCGCAGCGATCTCAACAAGTACAAGCAGCGCTTCGCCAACGAGACCCCGCTGCGCACCCTGATGGATGTCATCGAAGGGGCGGATGTGTTTGTCGGTGTTTCCGGCCCCGATGTGCTGCCCGCCGAAGCGGTCGCCCTGATGGCGCCCAATCCGGTGATCTTCGCCTGCTCCAACCCGGATCCGGAGATCAAGCCTGCGCTGGCCCACGGGGTGCGCAGCGACCTCATCATGGGGACCGGTCGCTCCGACTACCCGAACCAGATCAACAACGTGCTCTGCTTCCCCTTCATCTTCCGCGGTGCCCTCGATGCCCGCGCCAGCCGCATCAACGATGCCATGAAGATTGCTGCGGTCGAGGCGATCCGCGCGCTGGCCAAGGAGCCGGTGCCGGCCGAAGTGCTGAACGCCGCCGGGGTGAGCGAGCTGGCCTTCGGCAAGGATTACGTCATTCCCAAGCCGATGGATGCCCGTCTGCTGCCGCGCGTAGCCCGCGCCGTGGCGCTGGCGGCGGTGGCCTCCGGCGTTGCCCGCATCGAGCTGCCCGCGGACTACATGCTGTAATCCGGTGTTGCAAACGGCCCCATAGCGGGGCCGTTTTTATTTCTGTTTCTGACGACAGCCAGAGACGCCAGCCGGGTGACAGGTTGGGGCAGATGGAGGCAAATCGGGTTCAAAGGTGGTCAAACAGCGCTCTCCTCTGACACAATATTGCCACTATGACGCTAACGAGAATCAAGATGCAGCAGCCTGTCAGCGGCCGTTTGGCCCACGCCCTCTCCTTCTTGCGCCATGATGGTCGCCACTTTGCCCAGTTTGTCTGGGGCCGTTTCCAACAGGACAGATTGACGGTCACCGCCGGTTATCTGGCCTATGTCACCCTGCTTTCGCTGGTGCCGATGATCGCCGTGGTCTTTGGCATGATGTCCGCCTTCCCGGTGTTCCAGAGCCTCAAGCAGGCGATGGAGCAGTTCGTCTACCACAACTTTGTGCCGACTGCGGGCGATATGCTCAAGGAGTACATCGACGGCTTCGTCGCCAATGCCACCAACACCACGGCTGTGGGGATCGGGGCGCTGGTGGTGGTGGCGCTGATGCTGATCTCCGCCATCGACAAGAACCTCAACTACATCTGGCGTTCGACCCAGGGCCGCCCGCTGGCGCAGGCCTTTGCCATGTACTGGATGATCCTGACCCTGGGGCCTGTGCTTATCGGGGCCAGTATCGCCATCTCCTCCTATATCTTCTCGCTGCGGCTGTTTGGCGCCGAGAGCCTGTTCGGTATCGGTTATCTGCTGTTGCGCGGTTTGCCGTTCCTCTTCTCGGTGCTCACCTTCCTGCTGGTCTATACCGTGGTGCCGAACTGCAAGGTGCGGCTGATCCACGCCTTTATCGGTGCGCTGGTAGCTGCGACCCTGTTCGAGCTGGCCAAGCGCGGCTTTGCCATCTACATCACCAACTTCCCCTCCTATCAGGCCATCTACGGCGCGCTGGCCACCATCCCGATCCTGTTTGTCTGGGTCTATCTCAGCTGGCTGGTGGTGCTGCTGGGGGCTGAAACCACGGCCTGCCTCGGCGAATACGAGAAACCGGCGAGTGAGGAGCTGGGCTAAGCCATCGCCTTGGCCACCGGTTTATTGGTAGCATCGACGACCGCCCCTGCGAGGGGCGGTCGTTCTGTTTTCAAAGGAGAGGGATGTGATTGCATTGATTCAGCGGGTCAGCGAGGCCAGCGTGACTGTCGAGGGGGAGGTGACCGGCGCCATCGGTCAGGGGCTGCTGGTACTGCTCGGGGTGGAGCAGGGGGATGATGAGGCCAAGGCCGACAAACTGCTGCACAAGGTGAGCGGCTATCGGGTCTTCAGTGACGAGAACGGCAAGATGAACCTCAATGTCGGCCAGATCGGCGGCAGCCTGCTGGTGGTCTCCCAGTTCACCCTGGCGGCCGATACCAAGAGTGGGATGCGCCCGAGCTTCTCCTGCGGTGCCCACCCGAGCGAGGCCGAACGCCTCTATGACTACTTCGTGGCCAGGGCCGCCGCCAGCGGCATCCCGACTGCAACCGGGCGTTTTGCCGCCGACATGAAGGTGGCGCTGGTCAACGACGGCCCGGTCACCTTCTGGCTACAGGTCTGAGGATGCCTGATCCCGCGGTATGACGTGGACGATCACGTTGATGAGCCCTGCGACCGGATAGGGGGTAGCCGGGCCAATCAACTGCTCGATCAGCGTCAGGGCGTGGGTTAGCTCCAGTTCGGTGCGCGGCAACAGGTTGATGACCAGAGTGCCGTTCAGCCGGGGTGCCAGCGCCCGGTAGAGCCGCTCCTGAAACAGCAGCAGCGGGTTGCCATCCTGACTGAAGAGATCGAGCAGGATGAGGTCGTACTGCTGCTCGCTCTGCTCCAGAAAGGCGAGAGCATCGGCCTGATGGAGTGTCGGAACGGCTTGCCCATCGTGTGCCTGATGCTGGAAAAACTGCTGATAAACGGTCAGTACCTCTTCGTCGATGTCAACGCACTCGTGGCGGGCCGAGGGCCAGCGCAGGCTCAGATGACGGGTGAGATCGCCGCCACCCAGCCCCAGTTCGAGGATCTGCCCGGCCTGTTCCGGCAGCAGGCAGGCGATGACCCGCTGATGAGGCAGACAGAGGGCGGCGGGGTCGGCGAGCGACATGGCGGATTGCACCACGCCGTCTATCTCCAGCCAGCGGTGCTGGTCATTTTCCTGTACCGTGAGGCGGCGCTGGGGTTTGACGCTGAGGTGCAACAAGTGATCGGCTTGGTACGCTTGCAGATTGAAGTCCATGAATTTGCACGGCAAGATGGTTTCCGACCAGTGTAACTCAAGGATGAAACTATGTACCGGGTAGTCACCCCTCAGACAGTCGCCGAGCTGGATGCCTACTACCAGTTGCGCTGGGAGCTTCTGCGTAAGCCCTTCAATCTGCCCGTCGGTTCCGAGCGGGACGAATACGATACGGTCGCCATTCACCGTCTGATGTTGGCTCCCGATGGTACTCCCATCGCTGTGGGCCGCCTCTTTATCGGCGGTGACGAGGCGCAGATCCGCTTTATGGCGCTGCGTCCCGAATATCGCGGCCAGGGGCTGGGCGCCAAAATGGTGGAGGATCTCGAGCAGCTGGCCCGCAGCGAGAAGGTGAAACGGCTGGTGATGAACGCCCGCCAGGAGGCGGTGGAGTTCTATCGCAAGTGTGGCTTTCTCGAAGTGGGGGGCGGCCCCGTCTCCTTCGGCCGGATTCCCCATCGCCAGATGATCAAATCCCTGAGCCCGTTGCAGACTATCCAGTACCGCCCGGAGTGGTGTCAGGATCTCACCACCCGCTGGTCGCGCGGGGTACCCATCAGTGAGAAGATGGGGATGCACATCAGCCACTACGACGGCCAGACCTTCCACCTCAAGGCCAATCTGGCGGCCAACTTCAACGTGCATGGCAGCATGTTCGCCGGCAGTGTCTACAGCCAGTGCGTGCTGGCAGGCTGGGGGCTGATCTGGTTGCAGCTTAAAGAGGAGGGGCTGGTGGGCGAGCCGGTGCTGGCCGAGAGCTCCATCAAATATCATGGCCCGGTCGATGAGGAGCCGGAGGCGCGAGTAGCCCGCGAGGGGATGCCCGCTGTGCTGCAGCCTCTCAAACGGGGGGAGCCTGCCACCTTCAGCCTCAAGATCCAGCTGTTCAGCGGCAGCAAGCTGGCGGCGGAGTTCTGCGGTCACTATGTGGTGCAGCCGCCCCGCCGTCCGGGCCAGTAACCGCGTCGTTTCCCCATCAAACAACAAGGCCTCATCATGAGGCCTTGTCTGTTTTTACCCTTGTTGGCTGTCGCTTGTCTGCCCGGCTTGGGTCTGCACTTGGGCCTGGTTTTGGGCTTTCGTTGCGGGAGCCGGTCGCCAGAGCGGGGCGCTGTTGCCTTGCGGCGGATAGCGTACTCCCACTTCCCAGCCGCAAGAGTCCTGCTTCTGCGGGAAGCTCCAGGCCAGCGTGGGTTCCGTCAACGGCCCGCGCCACTGGCCGAGCAGCTCGGCGCAGCGGTTGCCGTTGAGGATCCCCAGATCCAGCTGCCACTGCTCGTTGACCAGATCGATCCCACCTTGCAGCGCCAGCAGATGGGTGATGGTGGAGGCGCCAGCCTGCTCGACTTGTAGTTGCCCCTTGTCGATCTTGCCCTGCAGCTTGATGCGGTAGAAGGGGGTGTCACCCTCCTGCATCGCCTGCCACAGCTGTTCCGGCGTCAGGGTGGGCGGGGTCGCTCCCTTGAACCACTCATCCAGCAGCGGATCTATCTTTACCTTGTCCCAGAACGGCTCGTCGGCATCGAGGGCAAAGCTGCCCTGCAGGGTCTGGCGCCACTCGCCCGCCGTTTTGCCGTGTTCGGCTTGCAGGTCGGCGCTCACGTCCGCCTTGCCGGCAAAGGAGACCGGGGAGTGGAATAGCTTGCCCCATTGCTGTAGATCCAGCTTGGTCGCCTGCAGTTGGAGGCGGCTGCTCTGGCCCGGTTCGCGGCCCCACTGGCCACTCAGGCTGAGGGAGCCCTCATCCGGCAGCGAGCTGGTGAGCTTGCCCAGTTGCCAGGAGCTGGGGGTCAGCTCCCCATACAGTTCGCCGTTGCGGGCGCTGAGGCCATCCCACACCAGCTCGAACCACTTGCTCTCGATACGAGCACGGCCGAGCAGCGGGCCGGGTTGGTTATCGCGCAGGGCGAGATCGCTCAGATAGAGCTGCCAGCCGGTCAGCGACAGGGGCAGGGTATCGTCGAAGGAGAGCACCTTGAGCTTGTCGAACGCCAGCTTGCGGATATCGACCTGCTGCGGGCGCCAGCTCTGCCAATCCTGCCACCACCCTTGCGGCAGGCTGATATCCATGCCGCTCAGCGCCACGTCTTTCAGGGTCAGCTTCTGCTGCTGGCTATCGAGGGAGAGCTCGACATTGAACTCCCCTTCATAGGCCTTGCCCTGCAGTTCGCCGTCGATCTGCTGGGGCGAGAAGGCGAGCTTGCCCTTGATCTCCTCCAGCTGGAACAGGCCACGGCCCATGTCGCCCAGGGTGCCGCTCAGATAGCCGGTGGGCTGGCTGCCCGCCTGCCAGTTGAAGGCGGTGAGCTGGCCGCTGAAGTTGTTGAAGGAGAGTTCCTGATTGATGTCGTTGAGGCTGACGCCGTCCAGCTGACCACGATCCAGCGATACGCTTTGCAACGGGAAGCGCTGCGGGAAGCCTTGCTGTGTCAGATCCCCCAGCTCGACCCGCATGCCGCGCGCCTTGAGGTCATGCAGTTGCAGGGTGCGAGCGGGCCAGTCCAGCACCATGCCGGTCTCCAGCAGACCGTCAAACAGGTTGGTCACCAGCTTGTCGGTGCGCAGCACTTCTCCTTCCAGCCGTCCTTGCAGGTTGAGACGGGCGAAGGTGAACTGCGGAGTCTCCAGCTGGCCGATATTGAGGCTCAGGTTGGCCTGTGGTTGCCGTTTCGGGTCGATCAGCTCCCAGTCACTCAGGGTGGCATTGAGTCCACGCAGGGTCAGCTCGGGGCTCTCCAGACTGAGCCTGTCTATGGTGCTGTCGCTGATGGTGAGGGAGTGCACCGGCAGGCTAGGTAGCTGGTTGGGCAGCGGCAGCTTGATGGCGGGGCGAATGAGATCGAGATGGGCGATGCGCACGTCGCGGCTCAGCCAGTCGATGCTCTCGACCTCCAGATAGATCTTGTCTAGGGAGACCGCATCGCCGTAACGCACCTGCTCCGCCAGCAGGGTGTAGGGGTGCAGCGGGTTGAACACCAGTCGCCCTATGGTGACCGGCACGCCGGTCTGCTGGCTGATCCAGCTGGCGATGGGGCCTTTGGCGCGCTCGGCGTCGAACAGGCCGAGGGCAACCCAGACAAACAGCAGCAGGAAGGCGAAGGTGTAGAGCAGGCCGCGTAGCCAGGAATTCATGGGTGCTTTCCTCCTGTTTTGGGATGTGTTGTCAGGCGTTTGAGTAGTGGTCTCGCAGACCGAGCCAACGGCGAATCAAGGGTTCGACATGGCTTGGATGCCTATCCATGAGGACATGTGTCCATTTTCTGCATCTACCTCGATCAGGCATTGGAATAGTGATCCCGTAAGCCGAGCCAGCGCCGTATCAAGGGTTCGACATGACTCGGATGCCTATCCATCAGGAAGCGCGCCATTTTTTGCACCTGTGGAATAAGCGGCTGATCCCGCACCAGATCAGCGATCTTGAGGTCGGCCAGACCGGTCTGGCGGGTGCCGAGCAGTTCCCCCGGGCCGCGCAGTTCCAGATCGCGCTGGGCGATGAGGAAGCCGTCGTTGGTTTCCCGCAGCACCCCGAGCCGGCTCTGGGCCGTCTTGGACAAGGGGGCATGATAGAGCAGCACGCAGTGTGAGGCCACCGCTCCCCGGCCAACCCGACCGCGCAGCTGGTGCAACTGCGCCAGCCCGAGCCGTTCCGGGTTCTCGATGATCATCAGGCTGGCGTTGGGCACATCCACCCCCACCTCGATGACGGTGGTGGCGACCAGCAGTTGCAGTATGCCTGCCTTGAACTCCTCCATCACCCGCTGTTTCTCCACCGGCCGCATCCGGCCGTGTACCAGCCCGATATGCAGGCCGGGCAGCAGGTTTTGCAGCTCGGCGGCGGTATCCTCGGCGGCCTGACACTCCAGCACCTCCGACTCCTCGATCAAGGTGCAGACCCAGTAGGCCTGCTTGCCCTCGGTGCAGGCGAGTTTGACCCGCTCGATCACGTCGCCGCGACGGCTGTCGGGCAGCGCGACTGTGGTGATGGGGGTGCGGCCCGGCGGCAGTTCGTCGATCACCGAGGTGTCGAGGTCGGCATAAGCTGTCATCGCCAGGGTGCGGGGGATGGGGGTGGCGGTCATGATGAGTTGATGGGGATGCACCCCCTCACGTTCCCCTTTCTCGCGCAGGGCGAGGCGCTGATGCACCCCGAATCTGTGCTGTTCATCGATGATGACCAGCGCCAGACGCTGGAACACCACCTGCTCCTGAAAGATGGCGTGGGTGCCCACCACCATCTTGACGCTGCCATCGGCGATGGCGGCCAGCGCCTCCTCCCGTGCCTTGCCTTTCTGCTTGCCCGCCAGCCAGCCGACTCCGATGCCGAGCGGCTCCAGCCACTTGGCGAAGTTGATGGCGTGTTGTTCCGCCAGCAGTTCGGTCGGCGCCATCAGGCCCACCTGACAGCCGTTGCCGATGGCCTGCAGGGCGGCCAGCGCTGCGACCAGGGTCTTGCCGGAGCCCACATCCCCCTGCACCAGCCGCATCATGGGGTGGCTCTGTTGCAGATCCTTGCTTATCTCGGCTACCACCCTGCTCTGGGCGCCGGTGGGCTTGAACGGCAGGGCGCCGAGCAGCTGTTCGACCAGCGCAGGCGCCGGTTTGAGGGCGCGGGCCAGCTGGGTTTGTGCCTGAGCACGTACCTTGAGTACCGAGAGATTGTGAGCCAGCAGCTCCTCCAGTACCAGTCGCTGCTGGGCCGGATGTTGGCCGCTTTCCAGCAGCGGCAGCGCTACCGATGGGGGCGGGCGATGCAGCAGTTTCAGGGCGGCGGCCAGTTCAATCTGGTGGGGATAGAGGCCGGCGGGCAGCAGCTCCTCCACGCCATAGAGGTCGAGCTGGGCCAGCGCCTGATCGGTGAGGTTGCGCAGGGTGAGCTGGCGTAGCCCTTCGGTAGTCGGGTAGACGGGGGTGAGCGCCTCTTCGGTCTGACCGGCCTGCTCCTCGCCGAGCAGCTTGTACTCGGGGTGGGCCATCTCCAGCCCGTATTTGCCGGGGCGCACCTCGCCAAAACAGCGGATCAGGCGGCCCGCCGCCAGACTGTTTTTCTGAGCGGCGGTGAAGTTGAAGAAGCGCAGGGTGAGGGTGCCGGTGCCATCGCTGATGCGACAGACCATCATGCGGCGGCGCCCCATCACCAGCTGAGTGTCCTGGATTTCGCCCTCGACTGCGCCGTGCAGGCCGGGCGGCAGATCGCCGATGGGCCACACCTGGGTGCGGTCCTCGTAGCGCAGGGGAAGGTGGAACAGCAGATCCTGTACCGTGGTCAGTCCCAGCCGCTCGAGCTTCTCCTGCATCTTGCTGCCGACACCCTTGAGGCTGTCGAGAGGAATTTTATCCAATTTCATCAATTAGATGCCCGAAAACACTGTAAATATGTCCAGATGATAGGGGTTGTTGAGGGGCCGATGCAAGCCGAGTTGCTGCTGGTTGGGTCGCCAACGCGGGGGAGATGGCGGATATAACAAAGGCCTGCCGAAAACGGAAGGCCTTGGTCTGATTGCCGTTGGGCTGGGTGGGCGCTGCGCGCCCCGGGGTCAGATGATCCGCTTGAGCAGCAGATGCGCCTTGACCCGGTGGATCCGTCCCAGCAGCTTGCGCACCTGTTCCGGGTAGTCCTGGATCTGTTCCACCTGATCGAAGTGACTGATCCGCTTGGTGTTGGTCAGGATGTTCTCCCGCTCCGCGTTGAACTGGGGACGCAGCAGGTGGCGACGATCGTGCACCAGCAGGCCGTTCTCCAGATCCAGCGCCCAGGCGCGGGGGTTGAGGTTGTTGCCGGTGAGCAGGGCCCACTCGTCATCCACGAAGATCCCCTTGAGATGGTAGGAGTTGCGCTCGCAACACCAGAGCATCAGGTTGAGGCGACCGTCGTCGATGTGACGCTGGTTGCGCTCGGCAAACTTGCGCAGGTTGGTCTCGTAGAGATAGGGCAGGCCACCGATGGTGGAGAACTTCTCTTCCGGCGGAATGAAGAAGTCGTTGGCGGTCTTGTCGCCCACTACGATGGTGACTTTGCAACCGCGCTGCAGCAGATCCTCGATATCCTTGCTCAACTCCTTGGGCGGGTTGAAGTAAGGGGTACAGATAAAGATCTCCCGCTCGGTGGCGCGCACCAGATTGCGGATCATCAGGTTGAGCTGATTGTTGCGCTTGCCCAGACCCACCATGGGGGTGACGGCCACCTCCTGGGTGTTGACCGGCATGGTGCTGAAGCGGTACTGGCTCTGGCGCAGGTTCTGCTTGAAGCGGCGGATCGGCCCCTTCAGCTGTTTGGCGCTGGGGATATCGCTGTGATCCAGTCGCTGCACCGCGTCGCTCTTCACGAACAGGTCATCCACATAGTTGACCATGCTGCGGGCCAGCTCCGGGCTGGTGATCTGGTGATAGCGATCGAAGCGGTAGCGATCCTGCTGGTGCAGGTAGATGTCGTTGAGGCTGGCGCCGGAGTAGAGCACCACATCATCGAAGATGAAGCCCTTGAGGTGGAGCACGCCGAGCAGCTCGCGCCCCTTGACTGGCACGCCGTAGATTTCGATCTGGTGCTCGTGTTCGGCAGCCATGGCCTGGTACATCAGGTGGTTGCCGCCCTGCTTGCCTTTGCCGATCAGGCCGCGCTGGGCACGGTGGAAGTCGACGAACAGCTTGATGTCGAGGGCCGGATTGCGCTGCTTGGCTGCGTAGAGGGCGGAGAGGATCTCCCGGCCCGCTTCGTCATCCTGCAGATAGAGCGCGACCAGATTGATGCGCCGGGTGGCACTGGCGATAAGCGCAAGAATGCGGCGTTTGAAATCCTGGGCGCTATAGAGCACTTCAAACTGATCCGCTGCGACGGCGATCTGGGGCAGGCGCGCCAGCAGTTGTCGATAATGGGCCGATGAATGCATAGATAAACCTGAAATCACGGGGTTAAGCGTTCCACTCGGAGCGATGAATAGGCGATTCTAGCAATCTCGCCCTCTCAGCCAAAGAAAGAATCATCAGAAAGATGAAAAAGGCCTCACGAGTGAGGCCTTTTTGTCAGCATTTCGCCCTTGTCAGAGGAAGCTGTAGATGATCATCGCCATCACGCCGCCGGTGGTGCCGATGATGGTTTCCATCACGGTCCAGGTCTGCAGGGTCTGCTTCTCGGTCAGGCCGAGGTAGCGGTTCGCCAGCCAGAAACCGGAGTCGTTGACGTGGGAGAGCACGATGGCACCGCCGCCGATGGCGATGGTGACGGCCGCCAGCTGGGCACCGTTCAGGCCGAGCGGCTCCAGCATCGGCAGCACCAGACCGCAGGCGGTCAGCATGGCGACGGTGGCAGAGCCCTGAATCACCCGTACCGCAGCGGCCAGAATGAAGGCCAGCGCGACGATGGGCAGACCGGAGTCGGCCAGCATGTTGCCAAGGGCGGCACCCACGCCGGAATCAACCAGCACCTGCTTGAACACGCCACCGGCACCGGTCACCAGAATGATGACGCCTGCCGGCTGGATGGCGCTGTTGCAGACGCTCATCACCTCGTCACGGGACATGCCGCGGCGAATACCCAGCAGATAGAAGGCGGCCAGACAGGCGACCATGATGGCGGTGAAGGGGTGACCGATGAACTCCAGCCAGTTGTGCAGGGTGGAGCCCGCCTCGACGAAACGACCGACGATGGTCTTGAGGCCGATCAGCAGCAGCGGCAGACCGATGAGGCCCATGGCCAGCCCGAAGGAGGGCAGGGATTTGCTGTCATCGTGGACGCTGTTCTGGGCATCGGCAGGCAGCGGTACATCGACGATCTTGCTGATGAAGTCACCGAACAGCGGGCCAGCCAGGATCAGCGCCGGCACGGCGGCGATCAGGCCGAACAGGATCATGTAGCCGAAGTCGGCACCCAGCTGGGATGCCACCAGGATCGGGCCCGGCGCCGGGATAAGGAAGGCTTGGCAAGTGGCGATACCGGCCAGCAGGGCGATACCGATCTTCACCACACTGCCGCCGCCGCGACGGACGATGGCGAAGGCGACACCGATCAGCAGCACCACGGCCACGTCAAAGAACAGCGGCAGGGCGCAGACAAAGCCGGTCAGGGCCATGGCCCAGTTGGCGCGCTTGACGCCGAACTTGCCGAGCAGAGTGTGAGCCACCCGGTCGAGGGCACCGGTCACTTCCATCACCTTGCCGAACATGGCGCCCAGCGCCACCACTACCGCGACGAAACCGAGGGTGCCACCCATCCCTTTCTGGATGGTGTTGGCGATGTCGGCCGGGTTCATGCCAGCGGCGAGACCCGCCACCATGGAGACCAGGATCAGGGCTACCACGGCGTGGAGCCGGGCCTTCATCACCAGGAAGAGCAGCAGCACAATCGAGCCGGCGGCTGTCATGATCAGGGAGAGGTCAGACATTGTTATGCGTTCCTTTTTCCAAGTTCAGTCGTGACACCTTGCCGATCCGTCGGCAAACCATATCTTTATGATTTATTTAGATTTATGGCAAGGGCTCAACATCATATGCCCAGGTGACTATGGGTTTGCTCAGTCTGTGGCAGACTTCACATTTTCAATCGTTACCGGTAACATGTTACCGGTAACGTGTTAGATTAGAACCCATCAACAGCTGGTTTTTTGAAAAGTGGGACAGAGGTCAAATTATGGCGGGTAAGTGCATTATCGTGATGGGTGTGTGTGGTAGCGGCAAATCCAGCGTGGGTCTGAAAGTGGCCGAAGCGCTGGGCGCCAAGTTCATCGATGGTGATGACCTGCACCCCAAGGCCAACATCCAGAAGATGGCTGGCGGCAACCCCCTCAACGATGAGGATCGTGCCCCCTGGCTGGAGCGGATCCGCGACGCCGCCTACAGTCTCGAGCAGAAGAACGAGACCGGCATCATTGTCTGTTCCGCCCTCAAAAAGAAGTACCGCGACCAGATCCGCGAAGGCAACGAGTCGGTCAGCTTCATTTTCCTCGATGGCAGCCAGCCGCTGATCCTCGAGCGGATGCGTGCCCGCAAGGGCCACTTCATGCGTGAAAGCATGGTACAAAGTCAGTTCGATACTCTGGAGCGCCCGGATGGCGAAGCCGGTGTATTCCACATTGATATCGACGGCACCTTCGAACAGGTGGTTGACCGCGCCGTCACAGCATTGGAGCAAGCCCAATGATTCATCAGGTAATTTCCGACGTCACCGCCCGCATCCGCGAGCGCAGTATCGCCCGTCGTCAGGCATTTCTGGCCCGCATCCAGCGTCAGGCAGAGCAGGGCAAGACCCGCGCCGCGCTGGCCTGCGGCAACCTGGCCCACGCCGTGGCCGCCTGCAGCAGTGACGAGAAGGGTCGCATTCTCGATATGACCCGCGCCAACGTCGGCATCGTCACCGCCTACAACGATATGTTGAGCGCACACCAGCCCTATCAGGGCTATCCGGATCAGATCAAGGCGGTACTGGCCGAGCTGGGCCACAGCGCCCAGGTCGCCGGCGGCGTGCCCGCCATGTGCGATGGCGTGACCCAGGGTCAGCCGGGAATGGACATGTCCCTCTTCTCCCGCGACCTAATCGCCCAGGCGACCGCGCTGTCGCTCTCTCACAACACCTTCGACGCCACCCTGCTGCTCGGCATTTGTGACAAGATCGCTCCGGGTCAGATCATGGGGGCCCTCTCCCACGCTCACCTGCCGACGGCATTTGTTCCTGCCGGCCCCATGGCGAGCGGCATCAGCAACGACGAGAAGGTGAAGGTGCGTCAGAAGTACGCCGCCGGTGAAGTGGGTCGCGATGCCCTGCTGGAGATGGAGTGCGGCGCCTACCACGCAGCAGGCACCTGCACCTTCTACGGCACCGCCAACACCAACCAGCTGGTGTTCGAGGCCATGGGCCTGATGCTGCCGGGCTCCGCCTTTGTGCACCCGCATAGCGAGCTGCGCCGCGCCCTGACCGCCGAAGCGGCCCGTCGTATCAGCGCCATGATCCCGGGTTCCCCGGCCTATCGCCCGTTGAGCGAGGTGCTGGATGAGCGCTCGCTGGTCAACGGTCTGGTGGCCCTGCTCGCCTCCGGCGGCAGCACCAACCACAGCATCCATATGGTGGCACTGGCCCGCGCGGCCGGTCTGGTACTGACCTGGGATGACATCAGCGATCTCTCCGACGTGGTGCCGCTGCTGGTTCGCATGTACCCGAACGGCCCGGCCGACGTCAACGCCTTCGAACAGGCGGGCGGCGTGCCCGGCCTGATGCGCCGTCTGGCGCAAGAGGGGCTGATCCACATGGATGCCACTCCGGTCTTTGGCGAGATGCAGGATTACCTCAGCCGTCCGGCACTGGTCGATGGCCAGCTGGTATGGCAGCCGGTGGGCGAGAGCGGCGACGCGAGCGTGTTGTCGCCTTCCGGTAGCGTGTTCCAGGCCACCGGCGGCACCAAGCTGCTGGCGGGCAATCTGGGCCGCGCCGTGGTCAAGGTCTCCGCCGTGGCTCCCGAGTATCGGGTGATTGAAGCACCAGCGCGGGTCTTCTCCTCCCAGCATGCGGTGGAAGCGGCCTACAAGGCGGGCGATCTCAATCAGGATGCCGTTATCGTGGTGCGCCACAATGGCCCGGCCGCCAACGGTATGCCGGAGCTGCACAAGCTGATGCCGGTGCTCGGCAACCTGCAGAAGGCGGGTTACAAGGTGGCGCTGGTCACCGATGGCCGTCTCTCCGGTGCCTCCGGCAAGATCCCGGCCGCCATCCACGTCACCCCGGAAGCGCTGCACGGCGGGGCCATCGGCCTGCTGGCCGACGGCGACCTGCTGCGGGTTGATGCGGTAAACGGCAGCCTCGACTGCCTGACCGATTTGAGTGGCCGTACCCAGGCCGAGATTGACCTCACTCTGGAACAAGAGGGGTGGGGCCGTGAACTGTTCAGCGTGATGCGTCGCGCGGTATCGAGCGCCGAGTGTGGCGCTACCATCTTTGACTAAGGAAGAGCTATGCAGAACTGGAAAGTGACCCCGGCCGAGGTGTTTGCCGCCTCCCCGCTGGTACCCGTGATGGTTATCAACGAGCTGGATCAGGCCCTGCCGATGGCCAAGGCGCTGCTCGACGGCGGCATCTCTGTCTTCGAAATCACCTTGCGCACCCCGGTGGCGCTCGATGCCATCGCCCTCATCGCCAAGGCGATGCCGGATGCCATGGTTGGTGCCGGTACCGTGCTCAACTGCGAGCAGTTTGACGCCGCCGTCGCTGCCGGTGCCCGTTTCGTCATCTCCCCGGGGATGACTCCGGCCCTGCTGGCTCACGCAGCCAAGAGCACTGCACCGCTGATCCCGGGTGTGGCTACTCCGTCTGAAGTGATGCAGGCGCTGGAAGCAGGCTATGACCATTTGAAGTTCTTCCCGGCCGAAGCGAACGGCGGCACCAAGGCGCTCTCCGCCATTGCCGCCCCGCTGCCCCAGGTGAAGTTCTGCCCGACCGGCGGTATCGGCCCGAAAAACGTGGCCGACTATCTGGCGCTCAAGTGCGTTGCCACTGTCGGCGGCTCCTGGATGCTGCCGGCCGATGCGGTCAAGAGCGGCAACTGGGAGGAGGTAACCCGCCTCTCCCGCGAAGCGGTTGAGCTGGTTAAACGTTAAGCCTCAGTTGTGCAGAAAACCAAACAGGCCACCCTCGGGTGGCCTGTTTGCTATCAGCGTGACTTAAGTGGGTGAGGGAAGGGATTACCCCAGACTCTCCCCGACATAGAGGGAGAAGCCGATATCCTTGCGGGTGTCGGGTTGGGATTGGCCGCTGAGACGCGCCAGCAGCATGGTGGCCGCCTCCCGACCGATCGCTTCCCGCGGGGTGGCGATACTGGCCAGTTTGGGGGTCATGGCGTGGCCGATGTCGAGAGCGTTGCAACCGGCGATGGCGATCTGCTGGGGCACCGGGATCCACTTGGCTTGACACTGCAGCAGGGCACCCACCGCCAGGTCATCGTTGGTGCAGAACAGGCCGTCGAGGTCGGGATAGCGTACCAGCGCCTGATCCAGCAGCTCGCCTCCCAGAGTGAAGCTGGAGGATTGTTCGGTCAGCAGATGCTGGCCGGTGAGGCCGAAGTCGGTCATCGCCTGATAGTAACCCTCCATCCGCAGCTGGGTACGCACGTCGAGCCGCGCTCCCAGATAGACCACCTTGCGTCGGCCCCGGTGCAGCATCTCTGTTACCATGGCCCGGGCCGCGGCTCTATGGTCCATGCCGACCACCATGTCGATGGGGGTTTGCGGCAGATCCATGGTCTCCACCACCGGAATGCCGGCGGTGGCGATCATCTTGCGGGTGCGCTCTGTGTGCTGGCTGTCGGAGAGGATCAGCCCATCCACGTGATAGGAGAGCAGGGACGCGACCTGCTCCTCCTCTCGCTCCGGGCTGTAGCCGTAGTGGGCCAGCAAGGTCTGGTAACCGGCCGGTCGGGTTACCGACTCGATGCCATGGATCACCGCCGAGAATACCTGGTTGGAAAGTGAGGGGATCAGGATGCCGATCGCCTTGCTGGTCGCGTTGGAGAGAATATCCGGCGCCCGATTGGGGATATAACCCAGCTCTTCCACTACAGCTGCGATCCGCTCGCGGGTCCCCTCCGCTACGGTCTGCGGGTCGCGCAGATAGCGGCTGACAGTCATCTTGGTTACGCCGGTCTGGTCGGCGATATCTTGCAGGGTGGGGCGGCGCTTGCGGGTGGGGCTCATAGGGGTGTCCAGCGTAAATGTTACATGTAACATTACCGTTTTTGGCGGATAAAGTCAGCATATGAAGCCGTTTTTGCAGGAGTTTTCCGATGATCAGAGGCAAGCAGTTCGTGGATGTCCGGTTCGAGCAACAGGATGTGGAGGGGGAGCAGTTCTCGGAGTGCCGCTTTATCGGCTGCAACTTCTCCTGGCTGGATTTGAGCGATAGCCGCTTCATCGACTGCAGCTTCTACGAGCGGGAGAGTGAACGGGGCTGCCTGTTGCAGGGTTGCGATCTGCGCGAGGCCAGCTTCCTGCGCTGCGATCTCACCATGGCCGATTGCAGCCGTAGCCAGTGTCTGGGGTTGGAGATGCGCGACTGTCAGGCGGTCGGTATCAACTTCGGCCACGCCAGCTTCGCCAACCAGATCACCGCCAAAAGCTACTTCTGCGAGGCCCATCTGACCGGCAACAACTTCAGCTACGCCAGCTTCGAGGGCTGTCTGCTGGAGAAGTGCGAGCTGACCGGCAACCGTTGGCTGGGGGCCAACCTGTTTGGTGCCTCGCTGGCGGGTTCCGATCTCAGCGGCTCCGAGTTTGGCCAGATTGACTGGACCAGCTTCAAGCTGCAGGGCTGCGATCTGCGCCAGTGCGACCTGCCGGGGCTGGATCTGCGCCGGGTCGATCTGCAAGGGGTGCAGATCAACGAGGATCAGCAGCAGACCTTGCTGGAGCAGATGGGTCTGGTTGTCTTCCCCTGAGCCGAGCGAAAAATTAGGTAATTTTTCATCAAATGGGAGCGACAGCGGGTTGCTGTACTCCTGAAACGACAAAAGCCTGCGTGATGCAGGCTTTTGCTAGTGAGCGTGTGATGCGTTTGTCGGCCGGGTTGACTCAACCCTTGGCCAGCCATTTGGTTGGGTTGATGGCCTCGCCCTGATAGCGAATTTCGAAGTAGAGGCCAGGTCTGTCCTGACCGCCACTGTCACCGACCAGCGCCACCGGCTCACCCTGTTCCACGTTCTGGCCAACTTGGCGCAGCAGCGACTGATTGTGACCGTAGAGGCTCATATAGCCTTTGCCGTGGTCGATCACCAGCAGCATACCGAAGCCGTCGAGCCAGTCGGCGTAGACCACTTGTCCCGGCGCGACCGCCTTGACCTGGGTCCCTTCGCTGGCGCCGATCAGGGTGCCTTTCCACTTGAGCTGGGCGGTGCGCGGTGAACCGTAGGAGATGAGGATCGGCCCCTGTACCGGCCAGCGCAGGCTGCCATTGGTCTTGAGACCACTGTAGTGACCGGCACTGCTGATGCCCGAGCCGCGTTCCGGTTTGCTGCTGGCTACCTCGTCGGCCGGTTCTGCCGGTTTGACGGTTTTGTTCTGCTGGGCGGCGAGTCGTTGTTGCTCGGCGCGGCGCTGTTCAGCCAGCTTGCGCTGACGCTCCTGCTCCGCTTTCAGCTTGGCCAGCCGTTCCCGCTCGGCCCGTTCACGGCGCTCCTGCTCTTCCCGCTTGCGACGCAGCTCTTCCAGCCGGGCTTTCAGCGCCTTCTCCGCCTTGACCAGCTTGGTGAGCTTCTGCTCGTCATCCTGCACCGACTGCTGCAACTGGTTGCGCACCTTGGCCCGGCTCTGCTGGCTGGCCAGCAGGGTCTGGTGATGCTCCTGCTGTTCGGCAAGCAGGGTCTGCAGTCTGGTTTCGGTCTCTTTGGTGGCCAGCTGGTTTTTCGCCAGCTTGTCGCGGGTGGCGCGCAGGGCGTCGATGGCCTCGATGCGGGCCTTGTTGAGGTAGTCGTAGTAGTCGAGGGAGCGGCTCAGTTTGGCCGGATCCTGCTGATTGAGCAGCAGTTTGAGGTAGTCGTGGTTGCCCGCCTGAAAGGCGCTCTCCGCCTGTTTGGCCAGCAACTGCTTTTGATGTTTGGCTTGAACTTCCAGCGCCAGCTTGTCTTTTTGCAGGGTCGCCAGCGTCTGTTGGTTCTGCTTCAACTGCTGCCTGGTCTGGTTGAGTTTGGCGGCGGCGGCCGAGATGGCCTGCTCATCAGCCTTGAGCTGGGTATTGAGCTTGGCAAGCTCCTGCTTGCTGAGCTTGATGGTCTGCTGTTGTTCCTTGATCTGGGACTGCATGGTCCCCAGCTGCTGATTGGCGGCCAAAGCCGGTTTGCTGGCGCCAAACGACAGGCAAAAAAACAGCGCGCCGGCCAACAGGCCGACGCGACTGGTTTTCTGTGAAATAACTTCGCATCCCCGCATGGGGAAGGATTATTTCAGAATCATCAGGGGCTTGCCAGTCATTTCCGGCGGCACCGGCAGACCCATCAGGGTCAGCATGGTGGGGGCCAGATCGGACAGTTTGCCACCTTCAACTACCTCGGCTTTGCGACCGAAATAGATGAGCGGAACCGGCAGATTGGTGTGGGCGGTGTGGGCCTGACCAGTCTCTTCGTCCAGCATCTTCTCGGCGTTGCCGTGGTCGGCAGTGATCAGGCACTCGCCACCCACTTCGGCCAGGGCGTCGGTGACGCGACCGATGCAGTGGTCAACGGCTTCACAGGCTTTGACTGCGGCATCGAACACACCGGTGTGACCAACCATGTCGCCATTCGGGTAGTTACAGATGATGACGTCGTACTTGCCGCTCTTGATGGCCGCAACCAGCTTGTCGGTCAGCTCTTCGGAGCTCATTTCCGGCTGCAGGTCATAGGTCGCCACTTTCGGGCTGGCCACGATCTCGCGATCTTCGCCAGTGAAGCAAGACTCTTCGCCACCGTTGAAGAAGAAGGTGACGTGAGCATACTTCTCGGTTTCGGAGATGCGCAGCTGGGTCTTGCCCTGCTTGGCCAGCCACTCACCCAGGGTGTTGACCAGAGCGGTCGGCGGGTAGGCACAGGCAGTTTTGATGTCGGCCGCGTATTCGGTCAGCATCACGAAGTTCAGTTTCGGCTCGACTGCACGGGCGAAGCCGGTGAAGTCGGTGTCAACGAAGGCGCGGGTGATTTCACGGGCACGGTCGGCACGGAAGTTCATGAAAATCAGCGCATCGCCATCTTCCATCGGGGCAGCTTCGCCGATGCGGGTGGCTTTGACGAACTCGTCGTTCTCATCGCGGGCATAAGCGGCAGCCAGCGCTTCGGTGGCGCTCTCGGCGGTGAACTCGCCCTTGCCCTGGGTCATCAGGTCATAGGCTTGCTGCACGCGATCCCAGCGGTTGTCACGGTCCATGGCGAAGTAACGGCCGATCATGGAAGCGAAACGACCCTTGCCCAGCTTGGCGAACAGGGCATCGAACAGCTCGATGGAGGACTGGGCGGAGCGCGGCGGAACGTCGCGGCCATCCAGGAAGGCGTGCAGGTAGATCTTCTCGGCGCCACGCTTGGCAGCCATTTCGATCATGCCCATGATGTGCTCTTCGTGGCTGTGTACGCCACCCGGGGACATCAGGCCCATGATGTGAACGGCTTTGCCGTTGGTGACGGCAGCGTCAACAGCCTTGGCCAGCTCGACGTTCTGGAAGAATTCGCCATCCTGGATGTCTTTGGAGATGCGGGTCAGCTCCTGATAGACGATGCGACCGGCACCGATGTTGACGTGACCCACTTCGGAGTTGCCCATCTGGCCATCAGGCAGACCAACGTCCAGACCGGAGCCGGAGATCAGGGTGCTGGTGTAGTCACGGGCCAGACGATCGAGGTTGGGAGTCTTGGCGGCAGCGACGGCGTTGTGCTCTTGCTTGGTGCTGTAGCCCCAACCGTCCATGATGACCAGAACCAAAGGTTTCTTAGCTGTTGACATAAGACTATGTCCTCTCGGATTGGAAAAAATGCGGGAAATGAAACTAGCGTAATATTACTACATCTGCCGAAATAGTCACCTGATAGCCAAGGGGCGCTCCCGCGGCCCCGCAAGCCACGCCCTTCCTGCCATGCTCGCTGCCCAATGATGATGGGAGCCTGCTCGCGCTTTGCCGCCAAGATGGCTGATCTTATCAATACCCCCATGTATACTCGGGCCCTTGTCTTGGTCCCTGGATAGTAGAAGATGCAAGAGTATTTGGATTTTGCGGCCCGTAACCCGCTGCTGACCGCAGCCTGGTTGGGTCTGGCTGGCACCCTGGTTTACACCACTGTGCGTGCCCGTTTGTCTCCGGTAAAAACCGTCAACAATCACACCGCGACCCTGCTGATCAACCGCGAGAATGCCACCGTGGTGGATATTCGCAGTCAGGAAGAGTATGCCAAGGGCCATCTGGCCGGTGCCCAGCACCTGCCGCTGACCCAGATCCAGAGCAATAATCTGGGCCCGGTTGAAAAGCATAAAGATGCCCCCATCATAGTGGTGTGCGAGTCGGGAATGACTGCGGGCGGCGCGGGCCGTCAGTTGAGCAAAGCTGGCTTCAAGCAGGTTTATGTGCTCGGCGGTGGCATGGCCCAATGGCGTGCAGAAAATCTGCCGGTAACCAAGAAACGCTGATTTAAGCAGGGCCTGAGCCCACTTATCCATATAACAAGGAATCAAACGAAATGGCTGACGAGATCAACAACCAGGAAGTACAACCGGAATTCCACATCCAGCGTGTTTACACCAAGGATGTCTCTTTCGAAGCGCCGAACACCCCACACATCTTCCAGAAAGAGTGGCAGCCGGACGTCAAGCTGGATATGGATACCAAGACCAACATCCTGGCTGAGAGCGTGTACGAGGTTGTCCTGACCCTGACCGTGACTTGCAAACTGGAAACCGAAACCGCCTTCCTGTGCGAAGTACAGCAAGCTGGTATCTTCACCATCGGTAACCTGCCGGAGCCGCAACTGGCTCACTGCCTGGCTGCCTTCTGCCCGAACATCCTGTTCCCGTATGCCCGCGAAGCCGTGGCCAACATGGTGAGCAAGGGGTCCTTCCCGCAGCTGAACCTGGCACCGGTCAACTTCGATGCCCTGTTTGCCCAGCACATGGCGCAAGCACAGGCCCAGCAGGCGACTGCGGAAGCCTGATAATGGCTGACCAGATCGCTATCTCGGTCTTGGGGGCGGGGTCTTATGGCTCCGCCCTTGCCATTTCTCTGGCGCGCAACGGTCATCCGACCCTGCTGTGGGGTCACGACCCCGCTCATGTCGCCGAGCTGGAACAAGACCGCTGCAACAAGGCTTTTCTGCCTGATGTCCCTTTTCCTGCTGATCTGCAGCTAACTGCGGATCTGCAACGTGCGGTACAGGCTGCCCCCGTGCTGCTGCTGGTCGTGCCGAGCCATGTATTTGGCGATGTGCTGACCCGGATCAAACCCTTCCTGCGCCCCGATACCCGTATCGCCTGGGCCACCAAGGGTCTGGAGCCGGACAGTGGCCGTCTGCTGCAGGATGTGGCCCGTGAAGTGCTGGGTGACGAGATACCGCTGGCGGTGATCTCCGGCCCCACCTTCGCCAAGGAGCTGGCTGCCGGTCTGCCGACCGCCATCTCGGTCGCCTCGACTCACGACGAGTTCGCCGACGATCTCTCCCATCTGCTGCACTGTGGCCGCTCCTTCCGGGTCTATACCAATCCGGACTTCGTCGGTCTGCAGCTGGGTGGGGCGGTGAAGAACGTCATCGCCATCGGTGCCGGTCTCTCCGACGGGCTCGGGTTTGGCGCCAATGCCAGAACCGCGCTCATCACCCGGGGTCTGGTAGAGATGCAGCGTCTGGGTGCGGCGCTGGGTGCCGATGCCAAAACCTTTATGGGGATGGCGGGGCTCGGGGATCTGGTGCTCACCTGTACCGACAACCAGTCGCGCAACCGTCGCTTCGGGCTGGCCCTCGGGGCTGGCAAGGATGTGAACACCGCCATGACCGAGATCGGTCAGGTGGTGGAGGGGTATCGCAACACCAAAGAGGTGCATCTGCTGGCGGCCCGCTGCGGCGTCGAGATGCCCATCTGCGAGCAGATCTTCAAGGTGCTCTACGAGGGTAAGAACCCGAAAGAGGCGGCCATCGCCCTGCTGTCGCGAGACAAGAAGGACGAGTAATCTGCCGATTACCCATGCAAAAGGCCCCGCCAGATGGCGGGGCCTTTTCTTTGCTGCAAGGGCTGCAAATCAGTAGTAAGAGTGGTCGCCGCGCTGGTGCTCGGTGGCGTCTTTCACACCGTTGAGCTCACCCGGGAACTTCTCCAGCAGCTGCTTCTCGATCCCCTCTTTCAGGGTGTAATCGACCATGGAGCAACCGTTGCAACCACCGCCAAACTGCAGGATGGCCAGTTTGTCTTCAGTCAGCTCGACCAAGGTTACCTTGCCACCGTGACCGGCCAGCATGGGGTTCACTTCGGACATCAACACGTACTCGATGCGCTCGATTAGCGGCGCGTCGTCGGCCACTTTACGCATCTTGGCGTTCGGTGCTTTCAGGGTGAGCTGGGAGCCCATCTGATCGGTCACGAAGTCGATGGTGGCATCCACCAGGAAGGGGGCGCTCAGGGGATCGACCATGCAGTCGAAGCCGCTGAAGGGCAGGTGTTGATCTTCCGGGTCCACGGCATCGGGTGGGCAATAAGATACGCCACACTCGGCATTCTGGGTTCCCGGATTGACCACAAACACCCGGATATTGGTGCCATCAGGCTGTTTTTCCAGCAGTTTACGGAAATGGGCCTGGGCGGCGTCGGAAATGCTGATCATCACTATCCTCATAAACCTGAGTGTACGACTAGGGTATTCATGATAACGCGGTTATTAATGCTTGGGTAGCATGCCGATGGCTACTTGCTGTGCCGCAGGGTACGACAGATCGCCCACACTTCCACCTTTGTGATGCCGCTCTCATGGAGCAAACGGCTGAGCTGACCAGCGGTGGCGCCTGTGGTCACGACGTCATCGAGCAGGGCGACATGGCGATAGTGGTGGGGGCGGATCCGGAATGCCCCGCGCAGATTGCGCCGCCGCTGCCCGGCGCTCAGGGTTGTTTGTTGCGGGGTCGCCTTGATGCGCTGCAACAGGGTGTTGTCGCAGGGAATGTCGGTGAACTCGCCAAGGGCTTGCGCGATCTCCTCCGCCTGATTGAACCCGCGCCGCCACAGCCGCCACCAGTGCAGGGGAACCGGAATGATCGCCTCCGGCGGCTCGCGGCTATCGAGATGATCGGCCAAGAGGCGTGCCAGTAGCGGCGCCAGCAGGATCTGGCCGGAATATTTAAGCCGGGGGATCAGCATGGGGTAGGGGATTTGGTAGTCGCCGATCACCTGCAACCGCTCCCAGGGGGGAGGTCTGCGCTGGCAGCGACCACAGACCGGTATGCTCTTTTCTATATAGTCAGCCAGCGGTGCGGCGCAGAGGCGGCATCTCGGCTGTGACTGGTGCAGCGCCTGCCGGCACCAGCTGCAGAGCAGGGGCTCGTTGTCACAAGGCTGATGACAGAGGATGCAGCTCCCCTGCCAGTCGGCATGGCTGCCGAGCAGCGGGCTTGCTTTAGCGAGCAGTCGCTTTAACATGCTGACCCCAAGAGCATGAACAGGGATCTTGAGTCTAGATGAGCATATCGGTAGAGCAGTTTGGCCAGGGGCCCGATCTGGTGCTGTTGCACGGTTGGGGGATGAACGGCGCGGTCTGGCATGGCATTGCCCAGCAATTGGCGCTCCACTACAGGGTTCATCTGGTGGATTTGCCCGGTTTTGGCAACAGCCCGCTGGCAGACCAGGTGGATTACAGCCTGACCTGGCTTGCCGAGCAGGTGGCCGCCATCTTGCCACAGAAGTGCCATCTGCTTGGCTGGTCGCTCGGCGGTCTGGTGGCAAGCCAGTTGGCGCTGACGTATCCCGATCGGTTGCACTCCCTGATCACCGTGGCCAGCTCCCCCTGCTTCATGGCCCGTGATGAGTGGCCGGGGATCGCCCCCAAGGTACTGACCGGCTTCAACCAGATGCTGGCGGGGGATTTTCGCCAGACCATAGAGCGCTTTCTGGCGATCCAGGCCATGGGCAGCGAACATGCCCGGGATGATATCCGTCAGTTGCGCCATTGGCTGGCCGAGCGCCCGGCGCCCCAGTTTGCCGCACTCGAGGCCGGGCTGACGCTGTTGGCCGAGATTGACCTGCGCGAACCGCTGCGGGAGCTGGATCTGCCCTGGTTGCGGATCTATGGCCGACTGGATTCATTGGTGCCCAAGGCGGCCATTCCCCTGCTGGACGATCTCTACCCTGTCAGCCGCAGTGTGACCCTCAATAAGGCCTCACACGCACCTTTTATCTCCCATCCTGACGAATTCATTGAAATCGTTCGAGATTTTGTTGGCTAAAAAACAGCCGGTAAGCTTCATTAATCCTCTGGTCTGGCGGATAATTAAGCTGTGACCAGAGGAGTAACACCATGCGTATTGATTCTGCTTTCAACAGCGGGGTACAGGGATTTCAGCGAGCCGAGCAGATTGCCGACAAGGCATCCAATCAGATCGCCCGCCTCAACACCCCCAGCGGGGATCAGGTGCAAGTGACCGATGAGCTTGTCAATCTCAAGGTGGCCGAGCAGCAGGCTGGCGCTTCCGCCAAGGTAGTGCAGACTGCCAGCGATATGATGGGAACCCTGATCGACATCCGGGTGTGAGATGAACATCAATGTCAGTCTGCCTCCCCTTATCCCGACACAGCTGCAACCCCAAGTGGAAGCGGCGAGGACGGATAATCGCCGGGCAGAACTGATCCCGCAGGCCCGAGCGGGCCAAGCTTCCGTTGCCGAATCTGAAGTCGGCTCCCAGAAAGAGAAATCCAAAGCCGGTCAGGCCTCCAGCAATCAGACCTCCCAGAACAGCCGTGAAACCGGGCAACCGGCGCCGACGACACTGCCAGATAATCGCTTTGTCGAGGCAACCGGTGAGGATGGTCAGCGCAAGCAGCAAGATCCCAAACAGCAGGAGCAGCAACAGCGGCAAGAGCAGCAGGTTCAGGATCTTGTCGAGCGTGACAAGGAGGTGCGCACTCACGAGCAGGCGCATCAGTCTGCGGGTGGAGAGTACGCCAGCTCGCCCACCTATCAGTTTACGCAAGGGCCGGATGGCAAGCGTTATGCGACGGGTGGCGAAGTCCAGATCGATACCGGTGTCGTACCCGGTGACCCTGCCGCTACCATCGCCAAGATGCAGCAGATCCGCGCTGCAGCGCTGGCGCCTGCCGAGCCTTCTGCGCAGGATTTGGCCGTCGCGCGCAGCGCCGCCGCGAGTGAGGCCAAGGCACGCAAAGAGCTGATGGTCGAGCAGAGCGCGAAATCGGGCGGTGTTCTGAGCGCCTATATGGACAAGCGCAACAGCGTCATCGCGGGCCACTATCAACAGGCTGTCAGCCCGGCTTCTACCCAGTCCCTCAGTCTGCATATCTGAATCACCCTCGCTAAACTTTCAGCTGCTTTGCCTGTTTTGCAACTAACCTGAAGATCAGGCCCATTCCAATTTCACAGGAGCTGTCATGCATTTCGATGAAGTCAAAGCGGAAGATTTCACCACCTTCTCCCGTGTACCGCCCCCCCACCTGCAGATGGAGCAATTTCTGATGCAGCTCGGAGGAGGAGGAACTGAAGGAACCAGTTTCAAGAAGAAAGTGATGCTGGCGGCTGGCTGGAGCCACACCGGCGTCGTCTCTTACGGCAAGTATCCGCAAGAGGCCTGCAAGGCATTCAACCGACTGCGGGAGGTGCTGGCCCAGCATGGAGAGCCCGAGAGCATTCTTGCTGCCCTGGCGCAGTGATCCTGAGCTTCGCGTGTAAAAAAGCCCCTTGCGGGGCTTTTTGCATTCAGAGGTGTTCTGGAAGGTGTCGTTACTTTTTCGCTTTGGAGAGCGCCGCCGCGAAGGCGTTGCCCATGGCACCACCCATATGGGGGCTTTGGCGCGGCTCATTTCTTGGCTTGGTGTTGCCAGCACTGCTGTTGCGCGCTTCAGCCGGCTTGCGGGCGGGCTGCCCTGCCTTTTCGTCGAGGCGCATGGTCAGGCTAATCCGCTTGCGCGGGGCGTCCACTTCCAGCACCTTGACCCGCACAATGTCGCCCGCCTTGACCACCTCACGGGGATCCTTGACGAAACGGTCGGTCAGGGAGGAGATGTGCACCAGACCGTCCTGATGAACACCGATATCGACGAAGGCGCCGAAGTTGGTGACGTTGGTGACCACCCCTTCCAGTACCATCTCTGGCACCAGGTCGCTGATCTGCTCCACACCTTCCTTGAAGGTCGCGGTTTTGAACTCGGGGCGCGGGTCGCGGCCCGGCTTGTCCAGCTCGCCGATGATGTCGGTGACGGTAGGTACGCCGAATTGCTCATCGGTATAGTCGGCCGGTTTCAGGCTGCGCAGCAGGCTGCTGTTGCCGAGCAGGCTCTCCACGGTCTGCTCCAGCTTGGCGAGGATCCGCTCCACCACCGGATAGGACTCCGGGTGTACCGCTGAGCTGTCGAGGGGATTGCTGCCGCCGCGAATGCGCAGGAAGCCGGCGCACTGTTCGAAGGCTTTGGGGCCGAGTCGGCTCACTTTCAGCAATTGCTGACGGCTCTTGAATGCGCCGTGCTCATCCCGGTAGGCGACGATGTTCTGGGCCAACGTCTGGGAGAGGCCGGAAACCCGGTTGAGCAGGGCGACCGAGGCGGTATTCACGTCCACACCGACCGCGTTCACGCAATCCTCGACCACCGCATCCAGCCGGCGGGCCAGCTGGCTCTGGCCGACGTCGTGCTGATACTGGCCCACCCCGATACTCTTGGGGTCGATCTTGACCAGCTCGGCCAGCGGGTCTTGCAGGCGGCGGGCGATGGAGACAGCTCCACGGATCGAGACATCGAGGTCCGGGAATTCCTGGGAGGCAAGCTCGGAGGCGGAGTAGACAGATGCCCCCGCTTCGCTCACTACTATCTTCTGCGCCTTGGCGGCGGGGTAGCGCTCGAACAGATCGCTTACCAGGCGGTCGGTCTCCCGCGAAGCGGTACCATTGCCGATGCTGATGAGCTCGACCTTGTGTTTTTGGCACAGCTCGCTCAGGGTCTTGAGGCTCTGATCAATCTGGCGTTTTGGTTCGAACGGATAGATGGTGGCGTGATCGACCAGTTTGCCGGTGGCATCCACCACGGCCACCTTGACCCCGGTGCGGATGCCCGGATCCAGCCCCATGGTGCAGCGCATGCCGGCCGGGGCCGCCATCAGCAGATCCTTGAGGTTCATGGCGAACACCTTGATCGCCTCCTCCTCTGCCGACTCGCGGATACGGCCGATCAGCTCGGTCTCCATCTGAAGCGACAACTTGATCTTCCAGGTCCAGCTCACCACCCCTTGCAGCCATTTGTCGGCCGGGCGGTTCTGCAGATTGAGCTTGAGGTGGTGGGCAATGATCCCTTCGCAGGGGCTGGCACTCTCGTCGTCACCGGTTACCAGCGCCAGATTGAGGATCCCCTCATTGCGGCCGCGCAGCATGGCCAGTACCCGGTGGGAGGGGGCCTTGTGCAGGGGTTCGTCGTGTTCGAAATAGTCCTTGAACTTGGCCCCTTCCTGCTCCTTGCCTGCCACCACGCGGGCGCGCAGGGTGGCATTTTGCCACAGGTAGTCGCGCAGCTTCTCCAGCAGGTCGGCCTGCTCGGCGAAGCGCTCCATCAGGATATAGCGGGCGCCGTCGAGGGCTGCCTTGTTGTCGGCAATGCCCTGTTCGGGATTGAGGAAGGCGGCAGCCGCTTGCTCGGGATCCTGCATCGGGTCGTTGAGCAGCAGGTTGGCCAGCGGCTCCAACCCGGCTTCGATCGCCATCTGCCCCTTGGTGCGGCGCTTGGGCTTGTAGGGGAGGTAGAGATCTTCCAGTCGGGTCTTGCTGTCGGCGCCATTCAATTCGCGGGCCAGCTCGGGGGTCAGTTTGCCCTGCTCTTCGATGGAGCGAATGATCACCTGACGGCGATCTTCCAGTTCACGCAGATAGCCGAGGCGGCTCTCCAGAGTACGTAGCTGGCTGTCGTCCAGACCGCCGGTCACCTCTTTACGGTAACGGGCGATAAAGGGCACGGTCGAGCCTTCATCCAGCAGGCGTACTGCGGCCTGCACCTGCTCCGGGCGAGCATTGAGCTCACCGGCAATCTGTCTCTCTATGGTTTGCATCATGATGTTGTTGAGGGCCTCTGTGGTCGAGTCCGCGCCATCAGGCGCCAAGTGTGAGCACTATATGGGGTCGTGTTGCGGGATGCCACCCTGCGCCGAGGCCACCGTCATGCAGATTGATGGTGCTGCTGGGGGGAGGCACTTATCTTGCCTTGGCACTTGCTGCTCAGGATGTGGCTGTGGCAAGCAGCCCGCCAGCAGTCCCATTATTTGGAATAGCTGATCTCGTTGATATACCAGCAGGCGTCACCAACTGGCGTACAGACGATGGCTTCATCCCCAACCTCTTTCTTGAGCAGGGCGCGGGCCATGGGGGAGTCGATGGAGATGTAATCCTTGCGCTCGAAGATCTCGTCATAGCCGACGATGCGAAAGCGTTTGGTCTCGCCCTCTTCGTTTTCCACCTCGACCCAGGCGCCGAAGAAGACCTTGCCCTCCTGCGCGGGGGCATAGTCGACGATCCCCAGCTCTTCGAGGCATTTGCGCAGGTAGCGTACCCGCCGGTCGATCTCCCGCAACCGCTTCTTGTTGTACTGGTAGTCGGCATTTTCGCTGCGATCCCCCAGACTGGCGGCCCATGCCACCTTCCTGGTGACCTCGGGGCGCTCCTGGCGCCAGAGGAAATCGAGCTCTTCTTTCAGCTTGTTGTAGCCTTCGCGGGTGATCAGCTTTGTCTTCATGGTGATGCGGACCTGTCAAAGAGGGGTATTCATCGCTAACTGCTCGGGAATATTAGCTTTTGTCCTCTTGCTGTCGAGGGAAATCGTGATGGCTCGGCTGGCGCCATTCAGGGAGTCGCTGGCCAGCGCAGTGACTTGATGGCCGTCACGCTCTCGGGACGGGTAATAACCGGTAACATATTTGTGCTTTGCTCCCGCTATATCCCCCCCTAGTATTGGGGGCAGCGAAAGAATAAGAGGCAAAGCAATGAGTCAGCAGCAATACAAGGTCCTGGTCGTGGACGATGACCTGAAATTACGTTCCCTGTTGGAACGCTATCTCACCGAGCAGGGCTTCGTGGTGCGCGGCGTGGCCAATGGTGAACAGGCCGATCGCCTGCTGACTCGTGAAAACTTCAGCCTGATGGTGCTCGACCTGATGTTGCCGGGGGAGGATGGGCTCTCCATCTGCCGCCGTCTGCGGGAAGCGGGCAACCAGATCCCGGTGCTGATGTTGACAGCCAAGGGTGATGAAGTGGATCGCATTGTCGGGCTAGAGATGGGGGCCGATGACTATCTGCCCAAGCCATTTAATCCCCGTGAACTGCTGGCGCGGATCCGAGCTGTGCTGCGCCGCCATACTGTCGAGTTGCCAGGGGCTCCCTCTGCTGCAGAGAAGGTGGTCAACTTCGGAGCCTTCCAACTCAATCTGGCTACCCGTGAGCTTAGCCGGGATGGTGAGCCGATGGCGCTCACCAGCGGTGAATTTGCGGTGCTCAAGGTGCTGGTCAGCCATCCGCGCGAGCCGCTTTCCCGCGACAAGTTGATGAATCTGGCACGTGGCCGCGAATATACCGCCACCGAGCGCAGTATCGACGTACAGGTCTCTCGCCTGCGCCGCCTGCTGGAGCAGGACCCGGCCCAACCTCGCTATCTGCAGACCGTCTGGGGTCTGGGGTATGTCTTTGTGCCAGATGGTGACGGTGCATGAAAAAAGTCGGCAGCATGTTTTCCCGCATGCTCTGGTTTCTGGCCGCCGTCCTGGTGGTCTATCAAGCGGTCTCCTACGTCACCTTCTACAACTATCTACTGGCGCCGACCGTCAAGCAGATCAGTCACTTGCTGGCCAATCAGGTCAAGCTGATCTTTCCGGTCAATACCGAGCAACTGGCGTTGAGTGAAGATGCCGAGGCACTGGTCTATGTGACGACCGGTACCGACATCTACACCCAGAGCGAGGCGGTGCAGCATGGCTTCAACGATGCCAAGCCGTACCCCTATCTGGAGGAGAACATCAGCCGTGAACTGGGCGGTCCGGCCAAGGTGCGGGTCGAGATCCAGGATCACTACATCATCTGGATCCAGCCACCGCAGGCCAGCAAAATCTGGGTACGGATCCCGCTGACCGAGATTGAAGATGACGATATTGAACCCCTCATCATCTATCTAAGTGTACTGTTGGTGATCACCCTGTTTGCGGCCTGGCGCTTTGCCCGCCAGCTGGTGCGCCCGCTCGAGGATCTCGAGGCTGGCGCGGTTGCAGTGGCCAGAGGGCATTTCCCGGAGGCACTGGGGGAGCAGGGGTCACGGGAGGTACGCCGTCTGACTCGCACCTTCAACCACATGTCCCACTCCATCAAGAGCCTGATCGAGGAGCGTAACCTGATGATGGCGGGGGTTTCCCACGACCTGCGCACTCCGCTGACCCGCATCCGGCTGGCTACCGAGATGATGTCCTCCGGTGACGAATATCTCAAGGAGAGCATCAACTCAGACATTGATGAGTCCAATGCCATCATCGATCAGTTCATCGACTACATCCGTCCGGATGAGGGGCAGGCTCCGGTACCTGTCGATCTGACCCAGTTGGTGCATGATACCTTGCTGATCTACTCGGAGCAGGGGTTGGAAGTCGATCTGGCGCTGCCACAAGAGGCAGTGAGGGTGGCCTGCAATCCGGTCAGCATCCGACGGGTGCTGAACAACCTCTCAAGCAACTCGCTACGCTATGGGGCGAGCAGGTTGCATGCCGAATTGAAGGACGATGGGCACTGGGTGCGCCTGCGCCTCTCCGATGATGGCCCCGGCATCCCCGAGCAGGACTACTCCCGGGTACTGAAGCCATTTACTCAGGGGAATATCGCCCGCACTGTCGGTGGCAGTGGCTTGGGGTTGGCAATTGTGGCCAAAATTGTCGCCCAGCACCACGGTACTATCCGGTTGGGGAGCTCGGAGCTCGGCGGCTTGCTGGTCGAGATGCGGCTGCCAAAACATCAGCCACAGGAGTGGATGGATTGAGAGAAGGGCGTATCCGTGGATACGCCCTTCTGCATGGTCAGCTCTTTGTCTCGGCTGATGCACGATAGCGTTTGCCGTACTTGAGCTGCTGGATCAGCAGGGCGGCAACGATGAGCGCCAACCCGATGGGGGTGGCCGGATGGATGGCTTCGCCGATCAACAGGTAGAGCAGCACCAGTGAGGCAAACGGCGAGATAAAGATGAGGTTGCTGATGGGGGCCGTGTTGGTGGCATGGCGCAGCGCCATCAGCCAGAGCACGAAACCGAAGCCCATTTCGAACAGTCCCACATAGATGGCTCCAGCCCATCCCTGCCAGGCGGTCATGGCAAAATCGGAGAGCAACCAGGTTGCAACGACGATAAAAGGCAGGCTGATCATAAAGCCGAGCAACAGGCTGACAATGGGATCCCCCTGATTGCGGGTGTTGAGGATCCAGTAGCTTGCCCAGATGAGGGTCGAGACCAGCGCCAGCGTCACGCCGAGGGAACTGTCGAACTGGAGGCCGAATACATCCCCTCTGGTGGCGATCACCAGTGCGCCAAAATACCCCAGCACGATGGCGACGCCATCACGCCGACGCAGCTTCTGGCCGAGGAAGGGGACGGCCAGCAGACTGAGGGTAATGGCCCAGGTGTAGTTGAGGGTCTGTGCCTGCTGGGCAGGCAGCAGGTCATAGGCCTTGAACAGCAACAGGTAATAGAGAAAGGGGTTCAGCACACCCAGAGTCAAGTAGTAGAAAGGGCGGGCCTTGATGTAGCTCCCCAGCAGCGGCAGTTTGCCCTGTTTGGCGACGACGGCTGTCAGCGTGAGAGTTGAGGTGAAGGCGGCCACAAGCAACAGTTGCACGGGTTCGAAATAGGCGAGGGAGATCTTGAAGGCTGTGGCGACCGTCGACCAGAGGGCAACGGCGCAAAGGCCATACTGATAGGCTTTCTTTTGATCTTTGAGCATGGGATGTCGTTCCACTGACGGAGGCAAGCGCACAGTCTACCAGTCTGCTTGTAACATTGTCGTTACCTGGGTGTTGGTAGCAGAGTGCGTTGCCGCAGGCGAGATCCATCTGTTACATAAAACTGCGCATAATCTGTTCGCTCTCCCTTGCGCAAATTTGAAAAATCCGTATAATCCCCTCCGCTTACCCGTGAGGTAAGCCAGACGACATGTCTGTTGCTGAGTTTACTGCTTGCAGAGACCAGCCATACAGTCCTCCCGATATGGGAGGAAACGTGAAAAATCGCACCTCTGGCGGGAGAAATCTCGGTCGGGCGGTGTTGATTTATGTTCTTTTATCTATTGGAGCTCTGTCAATGCAGAACCAAAGAATCCGTATCCGCCTGAAGGCTTTTGATCATCGCCTGATTGATCAATCCACTGCGGAAATCGTTGAAACTGCAAAGCGCACTGGCGCGCAGGTTCGCGGTCCTATTCCGCTGCCGACTCGCAAAGAGCGCTTCACCGTCCTGATCTCCCCGCACGTCAACAAAGATGCGCGTGATCAGTACGAGATCCGCACTCACAAGCGTCTGGTAGACATCGTTGAGCCGACTGACAAGACCGTAGACGCCCTGATGCGTCTGGATCTGGCAGCTGGTGTAGACGTCCAGATCAGCCTGGGTTAATTACGGAAAGAGGTTGATAACAATGACAATCGGTCTTGTAGGTCGCAAAGTGGGTATGACTCGCATCTTCACTGAAGATGGCGTTTCTATCCCGGTGACTGTTATCGAAGTTGAAGCTAACCGTGTAACTCAGGTCAAATCTGTAGAAACCGACGGCTACAACGCTATTCAGGTTACCACTGGCGCCAAGAAAGCCAGCCGTGTAACCAAGCCGGAAGCTGGCCACTTCGCCAAAGCTGGTGTAGAAGCCGGTCGCGGTCTGTGGGAATTCCGCCTGAACAACGGTGAAACTTTCACTGTTGGTAGCGAGCTGAAAGTAGATCTTCTCGCTGACGTTAAGCTGGTAGACGTTACCGGCACATCCAAAGGTAAGGGCTTTGCTGGTACTGTTAAGCGCCACAACTTCCGCACCCAGGATATGACCCACGGTAACTCCTTGTCTCACCGCGTTCCGGGTTCTATCGGTCAGAACCAGACTCCGGGTCGTGTATTCAAGGGCAAAAAGATGGCTGGTCACATGGGTGCTGAGCGTGTAACGACTCAGAACCTGGAACTGGTTCGTGTTGACGCTGAACGCAACCTGCTGCTCATCAAAGGTGCAGTACCGGGTGCAACCAACGGCAACGTGATCGTTAAACCTGCCGTCAAAGCGTAACGTCTGAGGAGATAGTAATGGAATTGGTAATGAAAGACGCCAAGAGCGCTCTTGAAGTTTCCGAGACTACCTTCGGGCGCGAATTCAACGAAGCTCTGGTTCACCAGGTTGTCGTTGCTTATGCCGCTGGTGCCCGTCAGGGTACTCGTGCGCAGCTGACTCGCTCTGAAGTGTCTGGTGGCGGCAAAAAGCCGTGGCGTCAGAAGGGTACTGGTCGTGCCCGTGCTGGCTCCATCCGTTCGCCCATTTGGCGTTCCGGTGGTGTGACTTTTGCTGCTAAGCCGCAAGATCACAGCCAGAAAGTAAACAAGAAGATGTACCGCGGCGCTATCCGTAGCATTCTGTCCGAGCTGGTACGTCAAGAGCGCCTGATCGTTGTTGAGAAGTTCGGCATCGAAGCTCCGAAGACCAAAGAACTGATCGCCAAGCTGAAAGAAATGGAACTGACTGACGTTCTGATCGTGACTGCTGAAGTCGATGAGAACCTGTTCCTGGCTGCTCGCAACCTGTACAAAGTTGACGTGCGTGACGTTGCCGGTATCGACCCGGTCAGCCTGATCGCTTTCGACAAGGTTCTGATGACTGCTGACGCAGTTAAGCAAATCGAGGAGATGCTGGCATGATCCGTGAAGAGCGTCTGCTGAAAGTTCTGAAGGCTCCGCACATCTCTGAAAAGAGCACCATGGTCGCAGAAAAGCAGAACACTATCGTGTTCAAAGTTGCTGTTGATGCCACCAAGGCGGAAGTCAAAGCTGCAGTTGCGAAACTGTTCGAGGTCGAAGTTGAGACCGTCCGTACCCTGAACATGAAGGGTAAGACCAAGCGCGCAGGTGCACGCGTAGGCCGTCGTTCCGATTGGAAAAAGGCCTATGTGACCCTGAAAGCTGGTCAGGACATCGACTTCATGGGCGCAGCCGAGTAAGAGGAGTTCTCAAAAATGGCAATCGTTAAGTGCAAGCCTACTTCTCCGGGCCGCCGCCACGTCGTCAAGATCGTCAATCAAGAGCTGTACAAGGGCAAGCCCTTCGCCGCTCTGCTGGACAGCAAAAGCAAGTCCGGTGGTCGTAACAACAACGGCCGCATCACTACCCGTCATATCGGTGGTGGTCACAAGCAGCACTACCGTATCGTCGACTTCAAGCGCGACAAAGACGGTATTCCGGCTAAAGTAGAGCGTCTGGAATACGATCCGAACCGTACCGCTAACATCGCTCTGGTGGTGTATGCAGACGGTGAGCGTCGTTACATCCTAGCTCCGAAAGGCCTGAAAGCTGGTGATGCGATCGCTTCTGGTGCTGATGCAGCCATCAAGGTAGGTAACGCCCTGCCGATGCGCAACATCCCGGTTGGTTCTACCGTTCACGCTGTAGAGATGAAGCCTGGTAAAGGTGCCCAGCTGGCTCGTTCCGCTGGTACTTTCATCCAGATCCTGGCTCGTGAAGGTAACTATGTAACTCTGCGTCTGCGTTCCGGCGAAGTACGTAAAGTTCTGGCCGAGTGCCGCGCTACCATCGGTGAAGTCGGTAACTCCGAGCACATGTTGCGTCAACTGGGTAAAGCCGGTGCAAACCGCTGGCGTGGTATTCGTCCGACCGTTCGCGGTATGGCGATGAACCCGGTTGATCACCCGCACGGTGGTGGTGAGGGTCGTAACAAGGGCATGCAGCCTGTGTCCCCATGGGGCCAGAAGGCTAAAGGCTTCAAGACCCGTAAGAACAAGCGTACCGACAAGTACATCGTACGTCGTCGTAACAAGTAATTGTTAACATAGAGGAATCACCATGCCACGTTCTCTCAAGAAGGGTCCATTTATTGACCTGCACTTGCTGAAGAAGGTAGAGAAAGCGGTGGAAAGCGGGGATAAAAAGCCGGTTAAAACCTGGTCCCGTCGTTCAATGATCATCCCGAACATGATCGGTTTGACCATCGCTGTCCATAATGGTCGTCAGCACGTTCCGGTTTTCGTTACCGAAGAAATGATCGGTCACAAACTGGGTGAATTCGCACCGACTCGTACTTATCGCGGCCATGCTGCTGATAAGAAGGCTAAGAAGCGCTAAGGGATAAATGATGGAAGCTATCGCTAAACACCGTTATGCCCGTACTTCTGCCCAGAAAGCTCGTCTGGTAGCCGATCAAGTACGTGGTCTGTCCGTAGACAAGGCTCTGAACATCCTGACCTTCAGCCCGAAAAAGGCTGCTGTTCTGGTGAAGAAAGTGCTGGAATCTGCCATTGCAAACGCTGAGCACAACGAAGGCGCCGATATCGACGCGCTGCGTGTTGCTACTATCATGGTCGACGAAGGTCCCTCCATGAAGCGCATCCGTCCGCGTGCCAAAGGTCGTGCGGATCGTATCCTCAAGCGTACCGCTCACATCACTGTAGTGGTATCCGACGCTAAGGCTGGGAGATAAGCAATGGGTCAGAAAGTACATCCTAATGGCATTCGCCTGGGTATTACCAAGCCTTGGAATTCTACCTGGTTCGCGAACACCAAAGACTTCGCTGACAACCTGTACAGCGATTTTCAAGTACGCCAGTTCCTGACCAAGGAACTGAAAAACGCGTCCTTGTCCAAGATCACCATTGAGCGTCCGGCCAAGAGCATCCGTGTGACCATTCACACCGCTCGTCCGGGTGTTGTAATCGGTAAGAAAGGCGAAGACGTTGAGAAGCTGCGCAAAGCTGTAGCCACTATTGCTGGCGTGCCTGCTCAGATCAACATTTCCGAAGTCCGCAAGCCGGAGCTGGATGGCAAACTTGTTGCCGACAGCATCACTTCCCAGCTGGAGCGTCGTGTAATGTTCCGTCGTGCTATGAAGCGCGCCGTACAGAACGCAATGCGCCTGGGTGCCAAGGGCATCAAAGTGGAAGTTTCCGGTCGTCTGGGCGGCGCTGAAATCGCGCGTACCGAATGGTACCGTGAAGGTCGTGTGCCGTTGCACACCCTGCGTGCCGACATCGACTACGCAACTTCTGAAGCCCACACCACTTACGGTGTGATCGGCGTTAAAGTTTGGATCTTCAAGGGCGAAGTTCTGGGCGGTCTGGCTGCTGTTAACGCTGCCGCTGCTCAAGAGCAAGCTCCTGCAAAGCCCAAGCGTGACAACAAGCGCCGCGCTGCTAAGTAAGGAGATTCGGTAAATGTTGCAACCTAAGCGTACTAAATTCCGCAAGACCCACAAGGGTCGTAACCGCGGTCTGGCCACCTCTGGTAACGAAGTATCCTTCGGTACCTTTGGCCTGAAGGCGACATCCCGTGGTCAACTGACTGCTCGTCAAATCGAAGCAGCCCGTCGTGCCATGACCCGTCACGTTAAGCGTCAAGGTAAGATCTGGATCCGTGTGTTCCCGGACAAGCCCATCACCGAAAAACCCCTCGAAGTTCGTATGGGTAAAGGTAAGGGTAACGTGGAATACTGGGTTTGCCCGATCCAGCCTGGCAAGGTTCTGTACGAGATGGACGGTGTACCTGAGGCTCTGGCGCGTGAAGCGTTTGCCCTGGCCGCAGCTAAGCTGTCTGTTCAGACCACTTTCGTAATTAAGACGGTGATGTGATGAAAGCCCAAGATCTGCGTCAAAAGAGCGTCGAAGAACTGAACCAGGAGCTGCTGGGCCTGCTGCGTGAGCAATTCAACATGCGCATGCAAGCGTCCACCGGCCAGCTGGCTCAGACTCACACTCTGAAACAAGTGCGTCGTGACGTCGCACGTATCAAGACTGTACTGACTGAGAAGGCAGGTGCGTAATGACTGACAAGATCCGTACTCTGCAAGGTCGTGTAATCAGCGACAAGATGGACAAGTCCATCACTGTTGCTATCGAGCGCAAGGTAAAGCACCCGATCTACGGTAAGATCATCAAGCGCACTACCAAGCTGCACGTGCATGACGAAAACAACGAATGCAAAGCTGGCGACCTCGTGGAAATCCGCGAATGCCGCCCGCTGTCCAAGACCAAGTCCTGGACCCTGGTTGCCGTTGTAGAAAAGGCCTAATCGGTACTTTGTAGTCCAAGCGGCCCCTTTCAGGGGCCGTTTGTTTTTTAGGCTACCTTTTCTGAAAATCCTGTGTTATAGTTTCGCGCCTTTTGAAGGCAGCCAGATCCCATTAGGGATAAGAAGTAAACAAAGCGGAGCACTAAGATGATCCAGATGCAAAGTATGCTGGGTGTTGCCGACAACTCCGGCGCTCGCAGTGTAATGTGTATTAAGGTTCTGGGTGGCTCGCACCGCCGTTACGCCGGCATCGGCGACATCATCAAGGTTTCCATCAAGGAAGCCATTCCTCGCGGTAAAGTGAAGAAAGGTGATGTGTATAACGCGGTGGTCGTACGCACCCGTAAAGGCGTTCGTCGTCCGGACGGCTCTGTCATCCGTTTCGACAACAATGCGGCTGTGTTGCTTAACAACAACCAACAGCCAATCGGTACTCGTATTTTTGGCCCGGTGACCCGTGAACTGCGTAATGAGAAGTTCATGAAGATTGTGTCCCTGGCACCCGAAGTACTGTAAGGAGTCGAACGATGGCAGCTAAAATCCGTCGCGAAGACGAAGTGATTGTTCTTACCGGCAAAGACAAGGGCAAGCGTGGCAAAGTCACTCAGGTTCTGATTGCTAAAGGTAAGGTAATCGTGGAAGGCATCAATCAGGTGAAGAAACACCAGAAGCCGGTACCCGCACTGGGTCAGGCTGGCGGTATCGTCACCAAAGAAGCCCCCATCGATGTATCAAACGTAGCGCTGTTCAACTCTGCCACTGGCAAAGCTGACCGCGTTGGTTTCCGGATTGAAGACGGCAAAAAAGTTCGTTTCTTCAAATCCACCGGCGAACTTGTGAAGTAATTGGAGTTTAACGATGGCGAAACTGCATGATTACTACAAATCCGATGTAGTAAATGAACTGTCAAAGCAGTTCGGTTACAAGACTATCATGCAAGTCCCTCGGATCGAGAAAATCACCCTGAACATGGGTGTTGGTGAAGCGATCTCTGACAAGAAGTTGCTGGAAAATGCTGCTGCCGATATGGCTGCCATTTCCGGTCAGAAGCCGCTGATCACCAAAGCTCGCAAATCTGTTGCGGGCTTCAAGATTCGTGAAGGCTACCCGATAGGTTGTAAAGTAACCCTGCGTGGCGAGCGTATGTGGGAGTTCCTGGAACGGCTGATCTGCATCTCCGTACCGCGTATCCGTGACTTCCGTGGCCTGAACGCTAAAGCGTTCGACGGTCGTGGTAACTACTCCATGGGCGTGCGTGAGCAGATCATCTTCCCGGAAATCGACTATGACAAAGTCGATCGCGTCCGTGGTCTGGATATCACCATCACCACTTCCGCGAATACCGATGAAGAAGGCCGTGCTCTGCTGGCTGCCTTTAACTTCCCATTCCGCAAGTAAGGTTAGGGTTATGGCTAAAACATCCATGAAAGCGCGCGAAGCAAAGCGTGCCAAGCTGGTAGCCAAGTACGCGACCAAGCGTGCCGAGCTGAAAGCTATCATCGTTGACATGAACGCTTCTGAAGAAGCGCGTTGGGATGCTGTACTGCAACTGCAACAGCTGCCCCGTGATTCCAGTCCGTCCCGCCAGCGTAACCGTTGCAATATTACTGGTCGTCCGCACGGTTTCCTGCGCAAGTTTGGCCTGTCTCGCATCAAGGTGCGTGAGCATGCCATGAAGGGCGAAATTCCGGGCCTGAAGAAGGCTTCTTGGTAACGAATCTCGGGAGTTAGACTTATGAGCATGCAAGATCCGATCGCGGATATGCTGACCCGCATCCGTAACGGTCAGGCGGCGAGCAAAGTTGCGGTTTCCATGCCTTCTTCCAAGCTGAAAGTGGCTATCGCCAAAGTGCTGAAAGAAGAAGGTTACATCGCTGGCTACTCCGTAGCTGGTGACGTGAAGCCGGAACTGGAAATTGAACTGAAATATTTCCAGGGCAAGCCAGTTGTAGAACTGATCCAACGCGTGAGCCGTCCCGGCCTGCGTATTTACAAGCGCACTACTGATCTGCCGAAAGTTATGGGCGGTCTCGGTGTTGCTATCGTGTCCACGTCTAAAGGTGTGATGACTGACCGTGCTGCCCGTAAAGCAAGCATGGGCGGTGAGATCATCTGCTACGTCGCTTAATAGGAGGTAGGAAATGTCTCGTGTTGCTAAGGCACCCGTCACTATTCCTGCTGGCGTAGAGGTGACTCTGAACGGCCAGGAACTGTCTATCAAAGGTGGTAAAGGTTCCCTGGTTCGCTCTATTCACGCCGGTGTAGAAGTGACCAAAGAAGACAATGTACTGAAGTTCGCCCCGCGCGACGGCATCGCTGGTGCTGACGCTCAGGCCGGTACTGCCCGTGCATTGGTCAACAACATGGTAATCGGTGTTACCCAAGGCTTCGAGCGCAAGCTGCAGCTGGTTGGTGTAGGTTATAAAGCCTCCATCAAGGGCAATGCTGTTGCGCTGGCTCTGGGCTTCTCTCACCCGGTAGAGCATGCGCTGCCGGCTGGTGTGACCGCTGAGTGCCCGACTGCCACAGAAATCGTTCTGCGTGGTGTCGACAAGCAGCTGGTTGGCCAAGTCGCCGCCGATATCCGTGCTTACCGCGCTCCGGAGCCCTACAAGGGCAAGGGTGTACGCTATGCCAACGAGCAAGTGCGTACTAAAGAAGCTAAGAAGAAGTAAGGTAACACTATGGACAAGAAAGCAGCTCGTCTCCGTCGTGCTACTCGTGCTCGGAAAAAGATGCAGGAACTGGGAGCTACCCGTCTGGTTGTTCACCGTACCCCGCGTCATATCTATGCGCAGGTTATTGCAGCCAACGGTTCCGAAGTTCTGGCCTCTGCTTCCACAGTAGAGAAAGCCATCAGTGAAGCTCTGAAATACACCGGTAACGCAGATGCGGCTACCGCTGTAGGTAAAGCTATCGCTGAGCGTGCTATTGCCAAAGGCGTTCAGAACGTATCTTTCGATCGTTCCGGTTTCAAGTATCACGGTCGCATCGCTGCCCTGGCAGCTGCCGCACGTGACGCTGGTCTTCAGTTCTAAGCTAGGAGTCGAAGATGGCTAAAGTCGAATCTCAAGCCGGCGAACTGCAAGAAAAGCTCATTGCAGTAAACCGTGTTTCGAAAACTGTTAAAGGTGGTCGTATCATGTCCTTCACCGCGTTGACCGTGGTGGGTGATGGTAACGGCCGTGTAGGTTACGGTTACGGTAAAGCCCGTGAAGTTCCGGCTGCTATTCAAAAAGCAATGGAACAGGCCAAGCGTAACCTGAACAAGGTTGAACTGAACAACGGCACCCTGCACCACCCGGTGAAAGGTGTTCACTCCGGTTCCACCGTGTTCATGAAGCCGGCCTCTCAAGGTACTGGTATCATCGCAGGCGGCGCCATGCGTGCCGTTCTGGAAGTTGCTGGTATCCACAACGTGCTGGCTAAGACCTACGGTTCCACCAACCCAATCAACGTTGTTCGCGCAACTGTAGACGCTCTGGTTCACGGTCAGTCACCGGAACAGATCGCTGCCAAGCGTGGTCTGCGCGTTGAAGAAATTCTGGGGTAATGCGACATGGCTAACACTGTAAAAGTAACTCAAACTCGCAGCTCTATCGGCCGTCTGCCAAAGCACAAGGCGACTCTGCGTGGTCTGGGTCTGCGTCGCATTGGTCACACCGTTGAGCTGGAAGATACTCCTTGCGTACGTGGTATGATCAACCAGGTTTATTACATGGTTAAGGTGGAGGGCTAAGCATGCGTCTGAATACTCTGTCTCCGGCCGCTGGTTCCAAGCGCGTTAAGCACCGTCCGGGCCGTGGTATCGGTTCTGGTCTGGGCAAGACCGGTGGTCGTGGTGTTAAAGGTCAAACCTCTCGTTCCGGTGGCGGTAAAGTCCGCAACGGTTTCGAAGGCGGCCAGATGCCTTTGAAAATCCGTCTGCCGAAGTTCGGTTTCTTCTCTCGCAAATCTTTGGTATCTGCCGAAGTGCGCCTGAACGAAATCGCCCTGGTAGAAGGTGATGTAGTCGACGTGAGCACTCTGAAGCAAGCCGGCGTTCTGACCAAGAACATCGTGTTCGCTAAAGTTGTTCTGTCTGGCAACATTGACCGTGCTGTGACCGTTCGTGGTCTGTCCGTCACCAAAGGTGCACGTGCAGCCATCGAGGCCGCTGGCGGTAAAATCGAGGAATAATCAGTACAATGGCTAAGAAACCAGGATTGGATGTTAAAGCACAGGGTGGTCTGAGTGAACTAAAGAGCCGTCTGCTCTTCGTTCTCGGGGCGATTATCGTTTTCCGTGCAGGCTCTTATGTGCCGATTCCTGGTATTGACGCCGCCGTACTGGCCGAGTTGTTCCAGCAACAGAAGGGCACCATCATTGAGATGTTCAACATGTTCAGTGGTGGTGCACTATCGCGTGCTTCTATTCTTGCGTTGGGGATCATGCCGTACATTTCGGCGTCGATCATTATCCAGCTGCTGACAGTGGTTCATCCTGCTCTTGCTGAACTCAAGAAAGAGGGTGAATCCGGCCGTCGCAAGATTAGCCAATATACCCGTTGGGGCACGCTGGTTTTGGGAACTTTCCAGGCCATTGGTATTGCAACCGGTCTGCCGAATATGATGCAAGGACTCGTGACTCATCCGGGTTTGGGCTTCTATTTCACAGCGGTTGTGAGTCTGGTCACCGGTACCATGTTCTTGATGTGGTTGGGTGAGCAGATTACCGAGCGTGGGATTGGTAATGGTATCTCGTTGATTATTTTCACAGGTATCGTTGCTGGTCTGCCGCATGCCATTGGCGCTACGGCCGAACAGGCACGTCAAGGGGAATTGCACATCCTGCTGTTGTTGTTGCTGGGCTTGATTGTTTTCGCAGTGACTTACTTTGTGGTGTTCGTGGAGCGTGGTCAGCGTCGTATCGTCGTTAACTATGCCAAGCGTCAACAAGGCCGCCAGGTATTTGCTGCGCAAAGCACACACCTGCCGTTGAAAGTGAATATGGCTGGTGTGATTCCTGCGATTTTCGCATCCAGTATCATCCTCTTCCCGGGGACCATTACCTCCTGGTTTGGTCAGGGTGAGGGTAAAGTCGCTGATATCCTGCAACAGGTCTCTATGGTCCTGCAGCCGGGTCAGCCGCTTTACGAGATGCTGTATGCAGCAGCCATTATCTTTTTCTGTTTCTTCTATACCGCGCTGGTGTTCAACCCCCGCGAGACAGCAGATAACCTGAAGAAGAGTGGAGCCTTTATCCCGGGGATCCGCCCGGGCGAGCAGACAGCACGTTATATCGATAAGGTTATGACTCGCCTGACATTGGCAGGTGCGCTCTATATAACCTTTATCTGTCTGGTACCCCAGTTCCTGATGACTGCTTGGAACGTACAGTTCTACTTCGGTGGCACTTCGCTGCTGATTATTGTGGTGGTTATCATGGACTTCATGGCTCAGGTACAAACCCATATGATGTCTCATCAATATGGTGACGTCCTGAGGAAGGCCAACCTGAAGGGCTACGGCCGCTAAAGGTCGGCGTAGTTACGGAGTTAAGCAATGAAAGTTCGTGCTTCCGTTAAGGCAATCTGCCGTAACTGCAAAATCATCAAGCGTCACGGTGTGGTGCGTGTGATTTGCAGCGAGCCAAAGCATAAACAGCGCCAAGGCTAATTTTTTACGGTTAGTACTTGCAACAAATAGTTGTGCTGGCTACTATAGCCAGCCAACTTTTGTTGTGTATTGGTTGACCGCCACGTATCCGCTCACGGGCTTTGTGGTGGTCGTAATCTACTATATGTAGGAGTGAATAGTGGCCCGTATCGCTGGCATTAACATTCCTGACCATAAGCATGCAGTCATCGCTTTGACTGCTATTTATGGCGTCGGTCGTACCCGCTCCAAGGCCATCTGTGCCGCAGCCGGTATCGCTGAGAATGTGAAAATTAAAGACCTGGACGAAGCTCAGATCGAGAGTCTGCGTGAACAAGTAGGTAAATTCACCGTTGAAGGTGACCTGCGTCGTCAGATTTCCATGAACATCAAGCGTTTGATGGATCTGGGTTGCTACCGTGGTTTGCGTCACCGTCGTAGCCTGCCTGTTCGTGGTCAACGTACCAAGACCAACGCTCGTACCCGTAAGGGTCCGCGCAAGGCTATCAAGAAGTAACGGGAAGGTAGAAAATGGCTAAAACTCCGACTCGTGCTCGCAAGCGCGTTAAAAAGCAAGTGAGCGACGGTATTGCGCACGTTCATGCATCTTTCAACAACACAATCGTGACCATTACTGACCGTCAGGGCAACGCTCTGTCTTGGGCTACTTCTGGTGGTTCCGGTTTCCGTGGTTCTCGTAAGTCCACCCCGTTCGCTGCTCAGGTAGCTGCTGAACGCGCTGGTGAGATGGCCAAAGAATATGGCGTCAAGAACCTGGAAGTCATGGTCAAAGGTCCGGGTCCCGGTCGTGAGTCTTCCATCCGCGCCCTGAACGCGGCTGGTTTCCGCATCACTAACATTACTGATGTGACTCCGATCCCGCACAACGGTTGTCGTCCTCCCAAGAAGCGCCGCGTGTAACGCTGGTAGCTACTTGGTCTAGGATTGTTGGAGAAAGAAGATGGCAAGATATATCGGTCCTAAGCTTAAGCTTAGCCGTCGTGAGGGCACAGACCTCTTCCTGAAGTCTGGTGTTCGCGCGATTGATTCTAAGTGCAAGATTGACACCGCTCCTGGTCAGCACGGCGCTCGTAAGCCCCGCCTGTCCGACTACGGTGTACAACTGCGCGAGAAACAAAAAGTTCGTCGTATTTACGGCGTATTGGAAAAACAGTTCCGCAACTACTACCGCGACGCTGCCCGTCAAAAGGGTAACACCGGTGAAAACCTGTTGCAGCTGCTGGAAGGTCGTCTGGACAACGTCGTATACCGCATGGGCTTCGGTGCTACCCGCGCTGAATCTCGTCAGCTGGTGAGCCATAAGGCCATCATGGTAAACGGCCGCGTTGTGAACATTCCTTCTTTCCAGGTTTCCCCTGAGGACGTGATCTGCGTTCGTGAGAAGGCTAAGAAGCAAGCGCGTATCAAAGCTGCCCTTGAGGTTGCTGGTCAGCGCGAGAAGCCGACTTGGGTAGAGGTTGATGCCGCTAAAATGGAAGGTGCCTTCAAGCGCCTGCCGGAGCGTTCCGACCTGTCTGCCGACATTAACGAACAGCTGATCGTCGAGCTTTACTCCAAGTAAAGCTAGCTTCTAAAGAGAGGACACAATGCTGGGTTCTGTAACAGATTTTCTTAAACCGCGGCTAGTTGACATCGAGCAAGTTAGCCCGACTCATGCGAAAGTGACTCTTGAGCCACTTGAGCGTGGCTTTGGTCACACGCTGGGTAACGCCCTGCGTCGTATTTTGCTGTCTTCTATGCCCGGTTGTGCAGTTACTGAAGTCGAAATTGACGGTGTACTGCATGAGTACAGCAGCAAAGAAGGTGTACAGGAAGACATTCTTGAAATCCTGCTCAACCTGAAAGGTATCGCTGTGAAGCTGGAAGGCAAGGACGAGGTAACTCTGTCCCTGACCAAGTCTGGAACAGGCCCCGTTACCGCAGGTGATATCACTCACGGTGATGAAGTCGAGATCGTAAACCCGGAGCACGTAATCTGCCACCTGACTGGTGCCAATGCTGAAATCAGCATGCGCCTGAAAGTTCAGCGCGGTCGTGGTTATGTGCCTGCTTCTGCTCGTGTTCACAACGATGATGAAGAGCGTCCTATTGGTCGCCTGCTGCTGGACTCTGCGTTCAGCCCCATCGTTCGTATTGCCTACAATGTTGAGGCAGCACGTGTGGAACAGCGTACCGACTTGGACAAGCTGGTTATCGACATGGAGACCAATGGTACTCTGGATCCTGAAGAAGCCATCCGTCGTTCTGCCACTATCTTGGCTGAGCAACTGGAAGCCTTCGTGGATCTGCGCGATGTCAGCGTGCCCGAGAAGAAAGAAGAGAAACCCGAGTTTGATCCGATTCTGCTGCGTCCTGTCGATGATTTGGAGCTGACAGTTCGTTCTGCGAACTGTCTGAAGGCAGAAGCTATCCACTATATTGGTGATCTGGTACAGCGTACCGAAGTTGAGTTGCTTAAAACTCCTAACCTCGGTAAGAAGTCCCTGACTGAGATCAAGGACGTGTTGGCCTCCCGTGGTCTGTCTCTTGGCATGCGCCTTGAGAACTGGCCGCCCGCCAGCATCGCTGACGAGTAATCCAGATTACGGGTTTCACAGATTTAGTTAGAAGGATAAGGTCATGCGCCATCGTTTGAGTGGTCGTCAACTGAACCGGAACAGCAGCCATCGTCAGGCTATGTTCCGCAACATGGCCAGCTCCCTGGTTCGTCATGAGATCATCAAGACGACTCTGCCTAAGGCAAAAGAGCTGCGTCGTGTAGTTGAACCGCTGATCACCCTTGCCAAGACTGATAGCGTTGCTAATCGTCGTCTGGCATTTGCCCGCACTCGCGATAACGCGATCGTGGCTAAGCTGTTCAATGAACTGGGCCCGCGCTACCTGGAGCGCGCCGGCGGTTATACTCGCATTCTGAAATGCGGTTTCCGTGCTGGCGACAACGCCCCTATGGCTTATATTGAGCTGGTAGACCGCCCGGCCGCTGCTGAAGCAGCTGCTGAGTGATAAAGAAAAAGCCGGGCTTGTCCCGGCTTTTCTTTTAAGAGATTTTGATACTGCCTCAACTGCCTCAACTGCCTCAACTGCCTCAACTGCCTCAACTGCCTCAACTGCCTCAACTGCCTCAACTGCCTCAACTGC
>NZ_JAAKVF010000023.1:0-67115 GCF_049175515.1 Aeromonas sp. 600479 | reverse complement strand
CTGATATGGCTCAGTCGGTAGAGCGCATCCTTGGTAAGGATGAGGTCCCCAGTTCGATTCTGGGTATCAGCACCATTAAAGAGAAAGCCTCCCTGAAAAGGGAGGCTTTTTTGCATCCGCCACGTTCTAAAAAATTCCCTAATATTCCTTACTGCCAATACTTTCCTCTGTTTTTAGCCTGTATCGTCTTTCTGCTGATTTGAGTCCCGGTGTGTTACTCATGTGACTGCTATTGATGGTTTTATCCAGATATTTAACCATGTTTGATTGACGTAAAACGTTTTACATGTAAAATCCGGCGCGTTTTGCCTATTACGTGGAGAGAGAGCATGGCGCAGGATAACGAATACTGTTTGGGGGCGGTACCCGCCAAAGGGCGCAAAGGTGTGCTGTCGCTGATGCTGGTGATGCTAGGCCTGACCTTCTTCTCTGCCAGCATGTGGACCGGTGGTGCGCTGGGCACCGGGCTGGTGTTCGATGACTTCATCAAGGCGGTACTTATCGGCAACTTGTTGCTGGGTATCTACACCGCTTGTCTCGGTTATATCGGTGCCTCAACCGGCCTCTCTACCCATCTGTTGGCGCGCTACTCGTTTGGGGTGAAAGGTTCCTGGCTGCCATCCCTGCTGCTGGGTGGCACTCAGGTCGGCTGGTTTGGCGTTGGCGTGGCGATGTTTGCCCTGCCGGTGCAGAAGGCGACCGGCATCGATGTGAACTGGCTGATCGCCATTTCGGGCATGTTGATGACGGTGACCGTCTACTTCGGTATTTCAGCTCTGATGGTGCTGAGCTTTGTGGCAGTACCGGCCATTGCACTGCTTGGCGGCTACTCGGTCTGGCTGGCGGTGACCTCGACCGGTGGCATGGCTGCGTTGCAGCAGGTGCAACCAAGCAATCCCATCGAGTTCACCACGGCGCTGACCATGGTGGTCGGTTCCTTCATTAGTGCAGGAACCCTGACTGCCGACTTTGTTCGCTTTGGTCGCAAACCCTGGGGCGCCGTCATGATTACCATGGTGGCGTTTTTTTTGGGCAACACTCTGATGTTCGTCTTCGGTGCAGCCGGCGCGGCCGTGACCGGGCAGGCCGATATCTCGGAAGTGATGCTGATGCAGGGGCTGCTAATCCCCGCCATTCTGGTGCTCGGCCTCAATATCTGGACCACCAACGACAACGCTCTCTACGCCTCCGGCCTCGGTTTTGCCAACATTACCGGTCTCAAGAGCAAGCCGCTCAGCGTGATCAACGGCCTCATCGGTACGGCTTGTGCCCTCTGGCTTTACAACAACTTTGTCGGCTGGCTGGCCTTTTTGAGTACGGCAATTCCGCCGATCGGTGGCATTATCATCATGGATTTCCTGCTCAATCGTGAGCGTTACCGTCAGTTTGCCGAGCAGCAGTTCGAGACGGTGCGCTGGCAGGCGCTGGTCGCCACGGCAGTCGGGGTAGCTGTCGGCAAGTGGCTGCCGGGCATAGTGCCACTCAACGCGGTATTGGGCGCCGCCTTCACCTATTTCATTCTGGTTCGCCTCACCCAGCGGCCGGTTCTGGTACAGGAAGTTAACAAATGCTGATTCAACATATTCGTTTGGCCGATCGGGCAGGGTTGTGGCAGATCCGCTGTCAGGATGGGGTCATCACAGCCATCGAACCCCATGACGAACATGCCGTCGCCGGTCGGGTGCTGGACGGGGAGGGCGGTCTGGCGATCGCTCCCTTGATCGAACCCCACATTCACCTCGATACCACCCAGACAGCGGGCGAGCCGAGCTGGAACCTCTCCGGCACCCTGTTCGAGGGGATCGAGCGCTGGGCCGAGCGCAAGGCGCTGCTGACCCATGAGGATGTGAAACAGCGTGCCATCCAGACGCTGAAGTGGCAGATCGCCAACGGCATCCAGTTCGTCCGTACTCACGTCGATGTCTCCGATCCCAATCTGGTGGCGCTCAAGGCGATGCTGGAGGTGCGGGAGGAGATGAAGGAGTGGGTCGAGCTGCAGATCGTCGCCTTCCCGCAGGAGGGGATCCTCTCCTATCCCAACGGTAAGGCACTGCTGGAGGAGGCGCTCAAGCTGGGGGCCGATGTGATCGGTGCTATTCCCCATTTCGAGTTCACTCGGGAATATGGGGTCGAAAGTCTGCACTACATCTTCGATCTTGCCGAGAAGTATCAGGTTCTGGTCGATGTGCACTGCGACGAGATCGATGACGAGCAGTCCCGCTTTATCGAGACGCTGGCGACCCTGGCCTACGAGCGCGGTATCGGCCATAGAGTCACCGCCAGCCACACTACCGCCATGCACTCCTACAACGGCGCTTATGCTTCCCGCCTGTTCCGTCTGCTCAAGATGGCGGATATCAACTTCGTGGCCAATCCGCTGGTGAACATTCACCTGCAGGGGCGGTTCGATACCTATCCCAAACGTCGCGGTATTACCCGGGTGAAGGAGATGCTGGAGGCGAACATCAACGTCTGTTTCGGTCACGACGACGTGTTCGACCCCTGGTATCCCATGGGCACCGCCAACATGTTGCAGGTGCTACACATGGGGCTGCATGTCTGCCAGATCATGGGTTACGAGCAGATCAACGACGGTCTGAAGCTGATCAGCAGCCACAGCGCCCGCACCCTGAATGTGCAGGATCGCTATGGTATCGAAGTGGGCAAACCGGCCAACCTGTTGGTCCTGCCCGCCGACAACGGCTTCGATGCGGTGCGCCGTCAGGTGCCGGTGCGTTACTCGGTCCGCCACGGCAAGGTGATTGCCCAGACCCGCCCGGCCCAGACCGAAATCGTGCTGGGTCAGCCCGAGCCCATCGATTTTCGCCGCTGAGATTTCAATCAGGCTGGATGTCGATTAGTTCCGCCTCTGGGCACAAGGGCCGCCATTGCGACATAATGGCGGTCTGACCCTGAGGGAGTGACACCATGCAAACCTGGTTCTATGTTGCTGCAGGGGGCGCCATCGGCGCCTGCCTTCGTTTTGGGATTGCCGAACTGATGGCCTTGCTGCTGGGGCGCCACTTTCCTTACGGGACTCTGGTGGTCAACGTGGTGGGCTCTTTCATCATGGGGGTGGCGTTCGCCCTCATCAGTCATGGTCATGTGGTAGAACACCCGATGAAGCCGCTGCTGATGGTGGGGATCCTCGGTGCCCTGACCACGTTTTCTTCCTTTGCCCTCGATACGGTGGTGCTGGCTCAACATGGGGCCTATCTGAAAGCGCTGCTCAATATCGGTCTCAATCTCTTCCTCTGTCTGGCCATGGTGGTGCTGGGCATGCAGTTGGTTGCGAGCCGGGTTTAAGGTGTCCGGACGCCAGTGGCTCTGGTAAACTGGCGGCCATTCTTTGCTCTATGGGTGTTTGAGGGATGTCAGAACAAGCAACGACAACGCATTTTGGCTTTAAAACCGTGGCCGCGACCGAGAAGGAAACTCTGGTAGCAGGTGTCTTCCATTCGGTGGCAGCCAAGTATGATCTGATGAACGATCTGATGTCGTTCGGCATCCACCGCCTGTGGAAGCGCTTCACCATCGACTGTTCCGGTGTGCGCAAGGGCCAGAAGGTGCTGGATCTGGCCGGTGGTACCGGTGACTTGACCGCCAAGTTCTCCCGCATCGTCGGCGAGACCGGTCAGGTGGTGCTGGCGGATATCAACGACTCCATGCTGAAAGTGGGCCGCGACAAGCTGCGCAATCTGGGGGTCGCCAACAACGTCTCCTACGTGCAGGCCAATGCCGAGGCGCTCCCTTTCCCCGATAACCACTTCGACGTGATTACCATCGGCTTCGGTCTGCGCAACGTCACCGACAAGGACAAGGCGCTCGCCTCCATGTTCCGGGTGCTCAAGCCGGGTGGCCGTCTGCTGGTGCTGGAGTTCTCCAAGCCGGTCAGCGAAGTGATCGCCAAGCTCTATGACCTCTACTCCTTTAAACTGCTGCCGAAAATGGGCGAAATCGTCGCGAACGACAGTGAAAGCTACAAATATCTGGCAGAGTCCATCCGCATGCACCCGGATCAGCAGACCCTGGCCGGCATGATGGAAAATGTCGGTTTCGAGCAGGTGGAGTACTTCAATCTGACTCAGGGTGTGGTCGCCCTGCACCGCGGTTACAAGTTTTAAGGTTGCCTATGCCGATGGATGCCATGGTCACCGCGGTGATCGAAACCAGCCTCAACCAGTTGCTGGCGCTGGACAAACAGAGCCCGGAGCGGCTGCGCAAACTGGTGGGCAAGGTGCTCAAGCTGGAGCTGCGTGAACTCAAGCCGCTCTGGTTTGTTTTCTCCGAGCGTCGGCTGGATGTGCTGGCCCAGCATGAAGGGGAGGCCGATGCGGTGCTTAGCCTCTCCCTGACCGCCCTCGGTCTGCTGAAAGACCCGTCCGCCCTGACCCGCTATATCCGCGAGGAGAAGCTGGATCTGAGCGGTGATCCCCAGCTGGTACAGGCATTCAGCGTGCTGCTGGGTGAGCTGGATATCGACTGGGAAGAGGAGCTGTCGCGCTATACCGGCGACGTGCTGGCCCACACCCTGTTCAGCGGTGCCCGTCAGGCGCGTCGCCTGGCCGGTCGCGAGCTGTGCCGCACCCGCAGCCAGCTGGCGGAATATCTGACCGAAGAGGCCCGCCTCGCCCCCGGCCCGCTGGAAGTGGCGAGTTTCAACGATGACGTCGAGGTGCTGGCCCAGCAGCTCAAGGCCGTCGAACTGCGGCTGGCCCGCTTCGAACAGCAGGTGACCTGATGACCCCGAAGGAGTTCAAACGCCTCTATCGCATCATCACCATCCTGCTGGAGCAGGGCATCGACGAACTGGTGCCCGCCCGCTATCAACCTTGGCCGGGTCGTCTGGCCCGTCGCTCCCTGTTCTGGCTCAAGAACAAGCAACCGGATCTCAGCCGCGGTGCCCGTATCCGCCTCGCCTTCGAGGCACTTGGTCCCATCTTCATCAAGTTTGGCCAGATGCTCTCGACCCGCCGCGACCTGTTGCCGCCAGATATCGCCGAAGAGCTGGCCCTGCTGCAGGACAGGGTGCCCCCCTTCTGTGGTCAGGCGGCGCGCCAGCAGATCGAGCTGAGCCTGGGTTGTCCCATCGAAACCCTGTTTGACGACTTCGACGAGACGCCGCTGGCGTCGGCTTCCATCGCGCAGGTGCATACCGCCCGCTTGAAGGAGAGTGGCCGCGAGATCGTCATCAAGGTGATCCGTCCCGACATCGAGCCTGTCATCGAGGCCGACCTGAGACTGATGCAGGCGCTGGCCCGTCTGGTGGCCCGCTTCGTGCCCCAGAGCGCGCGGCTGCGCCCCATCGAGGTGGTGGAGGAGTATCGCAAGACCATCCTCGACGAGCTGAATTTGATGCGCGAAGCGGCCAACGCCATCCAGCTACGGCGCAATTTCACCGGCTCCGAGGCGCTCTATGTGCCTGAAATCATTACCGACCTCTGCCGCGAGCAGGTGCTGGTGATGGAGCGCATCTACGGTATTCCGGTCTCCGATATACCGGCGCTGGAAGCCAATGGCACCAACATGAAGTTGCTGGCCGAGCGCGGGGTAGAGGTGTTCTTCACTCAGGTGTTCCGCGACAGCTTCTTCCACGCCGACATGCACCCGGGCAACATCTTCGTCTCCTATGAGCACCCGGAAAACCCGCTCTGGATCGGCATCGACTGCGGCATCGTCGGCACCCTCAATCGGGAAGACAAACGCTATCTGGCGGAGAACTTCCTCGCCTTCTTCAACCGCGACTATCGCCGGGTGGCGGAGCTGCACGTGGAGTCGGGCTGGGTACCGGCAGACACCAAGGTGGACGAGTTCGAGTTCGCCATCCGCACCGTGCTGGAGCCCATCTTCGAGAAGCCGCTCTCCGAAATTTCGTTCGGTCACGTGCTGCTCAACCTGTTCAACACCGCTCGTCGCTTCCATATGACGGTGCAGCCGCAGCTGGTGCTGCTGCAAAAGACCCTGCTCTATGTGGAAGGGTTGGGGCGTCAGCTCTACCCGCAGCTCGATTTGTGGCAGACCGCCAAGCCGTTCCTCGAGAACTGGATGCACGAACAGGTGGGGCCCAAGTCGGTATTGAACGCCATCAAGGAGAAGGCGCCATTCTGGGCGGAGAAGCTGCCGGAGCTGCCGGAGCTGGTCTATGAGACTCTGCGCCAGACCCGTCATCAGCAGCGTCATTTCGACCAGATGTTTGCCGAGTTCCGCCGTCACAGCCGTCGGCAGGGGCAGGCCCGCTACCTCTTAGGGGTTGGAGCCAGCCTGCTATTGGCGGGTGTATTCTTGCTGACCCAAAAACAACACATTGAGTGGGGACAAGCCAGTCTCGCCGGTGCAGCCCTCTGCTGGCTGGTCGGCTGGTTGCGAACCCGTTCCCATTAATCAACAACCGCGCCGTCAGGCGCCTGTTCTGGAGAGAAAATCATGGGTGGTATCAGTATTTGGCAATTGTTGATCATTGCAGTCATCGTCGTGCTGCTGTTCGGTACCAAGAAACTGCGCGGCATTGGCGGTGATCTGGGCGCGGCGGTCAAAGGGTTCAAGAAAGCCCTCTCCGACGAGCCGGCTGATGCCAAGGCCGAGCAGAAAGATGCCGAGTTTCCCCCGAAACAGCTGAACGAAGCGGCCACTCAGAGCAGTGAGACCGCCAAACAGAAAGACAAAGACCAGGCCTAAGCCATGTTCGATATCGGTTTTTGGGAGCTGGTCGTTATCGGTGTGGTAGCACTGGTGGTACTGGGGCCCGAGCGGCTGCCGGTTGCCATCCGCACGGCTACCCACTGGATCCGCCTCATTCGTTCGACCGCGAACTCGGTCAAGTCCGAGCTGGAGCAGGAGCTCAAGTTGCAAGAGCTGCATAACGACCTCAAGAAGGCCGAACAGTTGCAGATGAGCAACCTGAGCCCCGAGCTGCAGGAGTCCATCGAACAGCTCAAAGCGGCGGCCCAGTCGGTCAATCGCCCCTATCAGGTGGAGAACGAGATCCGTCCGCCGCGCCCCGAGCCGGTCGCCCAGGCTGAGCCTGCCACGCCGGTGGAGCCTGCGGTGCAGCTGAGCCACGACGTGCCGCCGGTCAACAGCCAGCGGGAGAGTGAGCCGGTGCCGGTCAGCGACTCCGCAGTAAAAGGGGAGGTGAAGCCATGAGTCAGGCCGAACAACCCCTTATCAGCCATCTGGTTGAGCTGAGAACCCGCTTGCTGCGCTCCATTACCGCCATCCTCGTGGTGTTTCTGGCGCTGATCTACTTCTCCAACAACATCTACGACTTCGTGGCTCAGCCGCTGCTCAGCCAGCTGCCGGAAGGGACCAGCATGATCGCGACGGATGTGGCGACCCCCTTCCTGACGCCGATCAAGCTGACGCTGGTGGTCTCCTTCTTCGTGGCGATCCCCTATCTGCTCTATCAGGCCTGGGCTTTTATCGCCCCCGGTCTGTACCAGCACGAACGGCGCCTGATCATGCCGCTGGTGGTCTCCAGTGCCCTGCTGTTCTATGCGGGGATGGCGTTCGCCTACTACGTGGTGTTCCCGCTGGTGTTCGGTTTCTTCACCAGCACAGCACCCGCAGGGGTGACGGTGGCTACCGATATCGCCAGCTATCTGGACTTTGTACTGACCCTGTTCTTCGCGTTCGGGGTGGCGTTCGAAATTCCGGTGGCCACCATACTGCTCTGCTGGACCGGCGTGACCACACCGCAAAACCTGAAGGAGAAACGTCCCTACGTCATCGTCGGGGTGTTTGTGGTCGGCATGCTGCTGACGCCGCCTGATGTCTTCTCCCAGACCCTGCTCGCCATCCCGATGTGGGCGCTGTGGGAGATAGGTCTGTTCTTCGCCCGCTTCTACGTGAAGAAAGAGGATGAAGAGCAACAGGAACAACAGGATGGGGAGAGCTGAGGCTCTGTTCGTCACCTGTTTGCCGGACGGCGAAGAGGATGACGAAGTCCGCAGGAATAGCAGAACGAGGGGAGCTGAGGCTCCCTTCCTCTTTTCATGCTCCCGTTCGAGGCGTATGGTAAGACCCCATTCGGTAGATGGTTTTCAAATACCTGATATGTATTCCTTTTGTTCGGAACGTCTCATCCCATGATCGATATCGGTTTAAACCTGACCAGCAGCCAGTTCGTCGGTGAACAGCCTGAGCTGGTGGCCCGCGCCCGTGCCGCCGGAGTGGAGGCGCTGATCCTGACCGGTACCGATCTGGACGGCAGCCGCGAGAGCGCCGGGTTGGCCGCTCGCTGGCCGGGCTACTGCTTCTCCACCGCCGGGGTACACCCTCACGATGCCAAGAGTGTCGATGAGGCGACCCTGCCCGCCTTGCGCGAGCTGGCAGCACTGCCGCAGGTGGTGGCTATTGGCGAGTGCGGCCTCGACTACAACCGCGACTTCTCCCCCCGCTCGGTGCAGGATGCGGTATTCGACGCCCAGCTGGCACTGGCCGCCGAGCTTGGGATGCCGGTGTTTCTCCACTGCCGCGATGCGCACGCCCGTTTTATCGAGATCCTCCGTCCCTGGTTGCCGAAGCTGCCGGGAGCCGTGCTGCACTGCTTCACCGGCTCCGATGAGGAGCTGGACGAGTGTCTGGCGCTGGGGCTGCATATAGGGGTGACTGGCTGGCTCTGCGACGAACGCCGCGGCCAGCTGCTGCGCGAACAGGTGGCCCGTATTCCGGCCGGTCGGCTGATGATCGAGACCGATGCCCCCTATCTGGTGCCGCGAGATCTGAAACCGCGCCCGAAACGCAACGAACCTGCTTTTTTGCCGCACATCGCCCAGGTGGTGGCGGCCTGTCGTGGTGAAGCGCCCGAGGCCTTGCTGGCCCATACCCGGGCCACCTCCGCCGCGTTCTTCCAACTTCCTCTCCAGGAGTGATTCATGGCTACAACTCTTCCGGGCGCCTTTCCGAGCCGCCGCCTGCGCCGTCTGCGCAAACATGATTTCAGCCGTCGTCTGGTGCGCGAGAACGTACTGACCGTCAACGATCTCATCTATCCGGTGTTCGTGCTGGAGGGGGAGAACCGTCGGGAAGCCGTTCCCTCCATGCCGGGGGTAGAGCGTCTCTCCATCGATCTGCTGTTGGAAGAGGCTGCCGAGCTGGTAGAGCTGGGCGTACCTGCCATTGCCCTGTTCCCGGTCACCCCGCTGGAGAGCAAGAGCCTGATGGCGGAAGAGGCCTACAACCCGAACGGGCTGGCCCAGCGCACCGTGCGTGCCCTCAAGGCCCGCTTCCCGGAGCTGGGGGTCATCACCGACGTGGCGCTCGATCCGTTCACCACCCACGGGCAGGACGGCATTATCGATGACGAAGGCTATGTGCTGAACGACATCACCACCGAGATCCTGATCAAGCAGGCGCTCTCCCACGCCGAGGCCGGGGTCGATATAGTCGCGCCGTCCGACATGATGGATGGCCGCATCGGTGCCATCCGCGCGGCGCTGGAAGAGAACGGCTTCATCAACACCCAGATCATGGCCTACTCCGCCAAGTACGCTTCCTGCTACTACGGCCCGTTCCGTGATGCGGTTGGCTCTGCCGGCAACCTCGGCAAGAGCAACAAGGCCACCTATCAGATGGATCCGGCCAACAGTAACGAAGCCCTGCACGAAGTGGCGCTGGATATTCAGGAAGGGGCCGACAGCGTGATGGTCAAGCCGGGCATGCCCTATCTGGACGTGGTTCGTCAGGTGAAGGATCAGTTCGGCGTGCCGACTTTCGCCTATCAGGTCAGCGGCGAGTACGCCATGCACATGGCGGCGATCCAGAACGGCTGGCTGAAAGAGAAGGAGACCATCATGGAGTCTCTGCTCTGCTTCAAGCGGGCCGGGGCCGATGGCATCCTCACCTACTTCGCCAAGCGCGTAGCGCAGTGGCTGAAGGAAGATGCCCGCTAAGCGGGTTGAATAGATAAACGAGAGGGGGAGCCGATGGCTCCCCCTCTTTGTTATGGCTGGCTGATTACAACTGGATCCAGGCATCGCTCCAGGCTGTGCCGGTACCCGGCGCATAGTGGCTGCTCGAGCCGCCACACCAGCCGCTGTAGGGCCAGGGTTTGCACTCGTAGTTGCCACCGGCATTGCTGACCCGATCACCGGCCTGATAGCCGGTGTTGGGGGCATAGGCCGGGTAGTCACCTTCGCCACCCCCGCTGCTCTCTTCGGTCAGCGCAACCGGGAAGCGCTGCACCACCGGCTGCTGGCCGTCAGCCAGACCGGTGATCACAACGTCGTAGCTGCCATCGGTGACATTGCTGCCCTGCAGTACCAGGGTGCTGGTGCCATTCACCTGGCTGCTGGTGGTACCGTGGCTGTGGCCGCTCTGCTCCAGAGTCGCGGTGATTTGGACCGGGTTGGCGGTCGTCACGTTGAAACGGATGCTGACCTGACCGTTGACTATGGTGTACTCGCTCGCCATGGCGCTGACGGTGAAGTCGCTGCTGCCTTCGGCGGGTGGCGTTGTGCCGCCGCAGTCGCTGTCGCCCTGTACGCGCCAGACGCCCCAGTCACCCGTGGTGCCCGGCTCTTCGTTCTGGGTCCACCAGCCTGCCAGCCAGTTCTTGCCGTTGTGGCTGACGATGTCGCCGCCCACGTAGACCTTCTTGGCATCCCAGCTGTTTTCACAGACGGCGCCCTGCTCCCTGACGGTCACGTTGCGCTGCTGGGTTACCTGCTGACCGGCGCTGTCGCTTACCTGATAGGTGAGGGTGTAGCGGCCGACCTTGCTGCTGTCGACGCTGCCGCTGACCTTGATTTGGGCGGTCAGGTCGCCATCTTCTTCATCATGGGCGCTGACGCCAGCCATCGGATCGAAAGCGGTACCCAGCTCCAGCGTGGTGTCGGTGACGCCGCTGAATACCGGCTTCATGCTGTAGACCTCGACGCTGCGAACCTGCTCGGTGGTCTGGTTGTCGCTGTCGCTCACCTTGTAGGTGAGGGGATAGAGACCGATGCGCTGGGTATCAACGCTCCCTTCTACCTGGATCTGACCAGTCAGATCGCCATCTTCCTTGTCACTGGCGCTGACGCCGGCCAGCGGATCAAAGGCGGAGCCCTGCTTGATGCGGGTATCGCTCAGGCCGCTGAACACCGGCTTGCCGTTCTCGTCCGGCGGGGTGATGTTCTGATCGTGGATGAAGGGGCCGTAGCTCTTGATGAAGGCTTCGTTGTAGGCCTGACCGGCCGCGTTGCGACCCATGTCCCAGTTGATGGACCAGGTCATCACGCCGCGCAGGGGCTGACCCTGGCTCTTCAGCTTGTTGAAAGCATCGAACAGATCCTGCGGATTCTTGACGTAACCGGTGGCGGCCGCATCGATATTGGTCGGAATGCCGAATACCAGCTTGTCGTGGGGGATCTTGTAGTAGCCGCGACTGCCGTTGATGAGGGAGTCCGCCATGTAGTAGATGAACTCTTCTTTCAGGGCATCGTTGTTCTGGGCGATCCAGCCTACCCCGTCGATCCAGATGCCGTCGCCACCCTGGTTGTAGAACTGGGGATTGATCCAGTCGTAGTAGCCTTCCAGCGCCCGCAGATAGGGGGTATAGAGACCGCTGGCGGTCAGGTAGGGGAACTCGGGCGCCATGGTGATGAGGAAGTTTTTCCCCTGGGCGCGGTAGTGATCCTTGACCAGCCGCAGGGCCGCCGGGATCACGGTCTGGTTGTTGGCGGCAGTGATGGCGGACTGCTCCAGATCGATGTCCAGACCGTCGAAGCCATAGGTCTCCACCAGACGGATGATCTCGTCGGCGAAGGTCTGCTCCTGACCGGTACGCAGCTCGATGTGTGCATCGGCGCCGCCCAGCGCCAGCAGCACGGAGCGGCCCTGGCTGTTCAGCAGGGCAATTTGCTCGATAAACTGGCTCTCGCTCATGCCGGTGGCTGGGTCGAGTTTGAAGGTGGGGATGGGATCGCTGCCGTACACCTTCATGAAGGAGACATCGACCACGTTGTATTGCGGATTGACCTGGTCGAGCTTGACGCAGGGGGCAGTACCGCCCTGATAGCCGGCGCCACCGCACCAGTTGTGCCAGTAACCCACCACGACACCGGACTGGGGATTGACCATGGCCTGGCCGGCTGAGGCAGCCTGCGCCATGGGGGCGCCCATGCCGAGCAGACAGCCCAGCAGGGATAACTTCAGTTTGTTCATCTTGATATCTCCATACAGTACAAAATGGAGCGGTCAGCTTTGGCCGAACGCTCCCGGGGGCAGCCCCGCTGTCATAGGAAATCTCCCTTAGACCGGTAGCTTTGCGTCGCGCCCTTTCGGGTCACTTTGCCTTTTTCACCCGATTTCTGTGCATCACAGAGAATCAAGTGACCTGCATGGCAGGTTGCCTATGATAGATGCTTGAAAATAAATTAATCAATAGTTGGTTTTGATTCTAATTGACTGAAAAATATTGATAATTTGTTACGGCTACCACATTTTGTCAGTTTCCATGATTGAGCATGACGGTACTTGGCTGGCAGCTGTGGCGCCGGTAAATGGCGACTTTTTGCCCCTTGAAAGTAGCGGTAAGAGCCAAAAAAGGCCCACAGATTCATTCTGTTACTGGCTGTTGATAGCAAAACTGCGGCAACTGCAGAGATCCGGGTCGCAATGGCTGGAAAAGTACAGGGTTGCGGCGGATTCCCGCTTGATTATTGCGTGGCTTGGCCACATGTTAGAAAGCCATACAGAGCTGCTAAAGCGGTCTGTTCAAGACCAAACAAGAGGTAACCGGGATGAATAACCCTTTGCTGACAATGGATTCACTGCCCCCTTTCAGCCAGATCAAGCCGGAGCAGGTTCAGCCTGCCGTGATTCAGGCGATTGCTGACTGCAAGCAGAAGATCAGCGATGTGCTGGCCCAGCGTGATCCCCATACCTGGGATAGCCTGATTGCCCCGCTGGAAGAGGTAAATGACCGTCTGTCACGGATCTGGTCACCGGTCAGCCACCTCAACTCCGTACTCAACAGCGAAGCGCTGCGCGAGGCCCATGATGCCTGCCTGCCGCTGCTCTCCGAATTCCAGACCTATGTCGGTCAGCATGAAGGGCTCTATCAGGCCTATCTGGCCCTCTCCCAGAGCGATGATTTCCCGCTGCTGAGCGGCGCCCAGCGCAAGGAGATCCAGAATACCCTGCGTGACTTCCGCCTCTCCGGTATCGGTCTGCCTGCCGAGGCGCAGCAGCGCTACGGTGAAATTCAGGCCCGCCTCTCCGAGCTGGCCTCCCGCTTCAGCAACAACGTGCTGGATGCGACCCAGGGCTGGCACAAGCTGGTGGCCGATGAAGCCGAACTGGCCGGCTTGCCCGACAGCGTGCGCGCCGCTGCCCGTCAGATGGCTGAACTTAAAGGCAAAGAGGGGTGGCTGTTCACTCTGGATATCCCTTCTTACCTGCCGGTGATGATGTATGCCGACAACCGCGAGCTGCGCGCCGAGATGTATGAGGCCTTCACCACCCGCGCCTCCGATCAGGGCCCCAATGCGGGCAAGTGGGACAACTCCGCCATCATGAGCGAGCTGCTCACCCTGCGCCGCGAACTGGCTCAGTTGCTGGGCTTTGCCAACTATGCCGAGCTCTCCCTGGCCACCAAGATGGCGGACAAGACCGAACAGGTGGTGAGCTTTCTCACCGATCTGGCGGCCAAATCCCTGCCGCAAGGCAAGGCCGAGCTGGAGGAGATCCGCGCCTTCGCCGCCGAGCAGCATGGTCAGAGCGAGCTGGCCGCCTGGGATCTCGCCTACTACGCCGAGAAGCTCAAACAGCACAAGTTCTCCATCTCCGATGAGCAGCTGCGCCCCTATTTCCCTGCCAACAAGGTGGTGAAAGGGTTGTTCGAAGTGGTCAAGCGGGTGTTCGGCATGAAGGTTCGCGAGCGCCTCGGCATCGACACCTGGCACCCTGACGTGCGCTTCTACGACATCTTCGATGCCGACGACGAGCTGCGCGGTAGCTTCTATCTCGACCTCTATGCCCGCGAGCACAAGCAGGGCGGGGCCTGGATGGATGTCTGTCTGGGTCGTCGCTACCGTCAGGATGGCTCGCTGCAAAAGCCGGTGGCCTACCTGACCTGCAACTTCAATGGTCCGGTGGATGGCAAACCGGCGCTGTTCACCCACAACGAAGTGGTCACCCTGTTCCATGAGTTTGGCCACGGCATTCACCACATGCTGACCCGTATCGACGTTGCCGGTGTCGCCGGTATCAACGGCGTGGCCTGGGATGCAGTGGAGCTGCCGAGTCAGTTCCTCGAGAACTGGTGCTGGGAGTCCGAGGCGCTGGCCTTTATCTCCGGCCACTACGAGACCGGCGAGCCGCTGCCTGCCGATCTGCTGGAGAAGATGCTGACCGCCCGCAACTTCCAGGCGGCGATGCAGATGCTGCGTCAGCTGGAGTTCGCCCTGTTCGACTTCCGCCTCCATCAGGAGTTTGACCCGGCTAATTCGGCACAAATCCCGGCGCTGCTGGACGAGGTTCGCAGCCAGGTGGCCGTGATGACGCCGCCAGCGTTTAACCGCTTCCAGCACAGCTTCTCCCACATCTTCGCGGGCGGCTATGCGGCGGGCTACTACAGCTACAAGTGGGCCGAGGTGCTCTCTGCCGATGCCTTCTCCCGCTTCGAGGAGGAGGGGATCTTCAACCCGGCCACCGGCCAATCCTTCCTGAAGAATATTCTGGAGAAGGGGGGCTCGAAGGAGCCGATGGAGCTGTTCCGAGCCTTCCGTGGTCGTGAGCCCAAGGTGGATGCACTGCTGCGACACAGCGGGATTGCCGCATGAGGCTGATGGCCACGACTGCACAGAGCCTCAAGCAGATACATTTTTGAGCCATAGTGAGATCAAGACGTGATTTCTGCGATAAAAAGGGACCTTTTGGTCCCTTTTTTCAAGGCTTTTTAATATCTTGCTGATTGCATATTTGCACAGTCCACTGCTCTTCAGTAGAGTCGTGTTCTAACCTTCAAGGAGAGAAAGCCACTTGCCATGAGGCGAGCACTCGATTCCGTCTGTCAAATCATCTCCAGTCTGGCTCACTCGAGCGGTCAGGGATATTTCGATACCTTTGTGAGTGAAATCGCCGCTGCTGTGATGGCTGATGTCGTCCTGATCGCCAGCAGGGAATCAAATGCTACCCACCTGACGGTTCAGACCGCTTATCCCTCCTCTCTTGACACCGATACCCTGACGCTGCCACTTGCTGACTCTCCCGATGCCATTACCTGGCAGGAGGGGGAAGCCTGGTTTATCGATCGTCTGCTCCAGCTCTTTGCCAACGTTCCCCTTGCGCAGGAATGGCAACCTCAGGCTTATGCCGGGATCGCCCTCAAGAATGCAGATGGCGAGACCATAGGTATCTGCGCTCTGCTTTACCGTCAGCCACAGGCCAATATGGGCAAGGTGATGGGGCTGCTTCGGTTGCTGGCTCCGTTGGCGGGTCGTGAGCTGGCGCTGATGCTGCAACGACAGCTGCCCCCCCCTATGCCTGAACCGTCCCATGCATTGCAGAGCATGCTGTTCCAGGCTCCGGTGGGGATCGGCAAACTGGATCTGGCTGGCCGTATCCTCTGGGCCAACCCGGCCATCGAGCAGATGCTTGGCTATCCCCTCGACGAGTTGCTACAGCGATCCATCTCCGACATCAACCATCCTGAGGATTGGCAGGGCAGCCTCGTCTGCTACGAAGAGATCCGCCGTGGTGAGCGCAGCAGTTTCACCCGGGAGAAGCGCTACTTCTGCAAGGGGGGTCAGATCCTGTGGGGCCGGGTAACCGTCACCCTGATCCGTGACGAGCAGCAGCAACCTGACTACCTGATGGTTTTGCTGGAGAATATCGATCCTCTCAAGCGCCATGCGGAGCAGCTCAAACTCTCTCACCGTGTCTATGACAATCTCTCCGAGGCGATTCTGGTATGCGATGCCGATAGCCGCATCATCTCGGTCAACCCGGCCTTCGAGCAGATCACCGGTTATAGCAGCGACGAGGTGCGGGGCCAGCGCCCCAGCCTGCTCAAGTCGGGGCTGCACGATCAGACCTTCTATGCCGATATGTACCACGCGCTGGAGCGGGTGGGGGTATGGCGTGGTGAGGTGTGGAACAAGCGCAAGAATGGCAAGCTCTATCCACAGCAGCTGATGATTAGCACCCTGCGTGAAGGAGGCAGGATCAGCCAGTACATCGCCATTTTCAGCGATCTTTCTCAAACCAAGCTGGCCGAGCAGAAGATCGCAGCCCAGGCCAACTATGACAACCTCACCAGCCTGCCCAACCGCTGGCTGTTCAGTCGCTGTCTCAGCCGCTTCTGCGAGCGGGGCGAGCGCTTCGCGCTGATGGTGCTCGACCTCAACAACTTCAAGGCGGTCAACAACAGCATGGATCACCATGCCGGAGACGCCCTGTTGCGGGAGGTGTCTGACCGGCTGGTGAGCCGGGTGCGCACCGAGGACCTGGTGGCCCGCATCGGTGGTGACGAGTTCGCCTTTCTGGTGACAGGCATCGTCACCCGTCGTCAGGCCGAGGTGTTTGCCAAGCAGGTTATTGGTAGCTTTACCCGTCCCTTCATGCTGGCCAACCAGCATCTCTATGTTACGGCAACCGTGGGGATGACCCTCTGCCCCGTCGATGGTAGCGAGAGTGACGAGCTGCTGCGCAACGCCGAACAAGCGCTGTTTGCCGCCAAGCGGCAGGGGCGGTTGATCGGTACCTACTGCTCCTCCATGCGGGAAGAGGTGCGTCAGCGCCACCAGATGCAGCAGGATCTGGCGGAGGCGATCAAGCTGGAGCAGTTAACCATGGCCTACCAGCCGATCTGGGACAACCGCAGCGGTCGGGTCGCCAAGCTGGAGGCGCTGGTGCGCTGGTATCACCCCCAGTGGGGACAGGTGTCGCCAGCCGAGTTTATCCCGCTGGCGGAAGAGGCGGGGTTGATTCAGGGGCTGGGGGCGCTGGTGTTGTGGCAATCATGCCGGGATCTGGCACGGTTGCAGCAGTCCGGCTTCCCTGATCTGCAGATGTCGATCAACCGCTCCACCATGGAGTTCCAGACTATCGACCCCGAGGCGAGCGAGTGGCTCAAGGTGATCCAGCACTTCGGGCTCGATCCTGCCGACATCGTCATCGAAATCACAGAATCTCTGCTGATGGAGAGCAGTGATCAGCACCGGGTGCGGATCGATGCCCTGCGCGAGGCGGGTTGCAAGCTGGCTATCGATGATTTCGGTACCGGCTACTCTGCCCTCAACTATCTGCGCTCTTTCCCTGTGGATCTGGTCAAGATCGACCGCTCTTTTGTGCGCCATATCCCCTTCAACGAGCAGGATCGGATGCTGCTGGACGGCATCATCAACATAGTGCACAACCTCGGTATGCAGGTGGTGATTGAGGGGGTAGAGACCCGCGAGCAGCTCAATTTCCTCTGCCAGAAGGGATGTGCCTTCACCCAGGGTTATCTGCTCAGCCGCCCGCTGGCCTATGACGATCTCACCGAATATCTGCAGCTCAATGACAAGGGGATGTTTCTGCAGATCAGTTAGGTGTGCTTACTCCTTCGATGTCATCTGTTCCTGCTTTGCTTGCAGTGTCCGGTAATCCTCGCCGAGATAGCGCAGGTAGATGCGATCCAGGACTCCCTCGTCCAGCATCTGTTGCAATGCCTTGTTGTAGGCAGGCAACAGGTCTGCTTTCTGCTTGCCAAAACAGAGGTAGAGCGGTGTCGAGTCGATAAAGGGGGTGAGGGGGCGGATCTTTACGTCCTGCTCCCTGGAGAGGATGGGGGCCGAGAAGTAGTCGAGGATGATGAGGTCAACCCGGCTCTTCTCAAGCAACAGCAGCAACTGCTTGTCTGAATGGGCCTTGATGGGGTCCCATCCGGTGAAGTTCCTGATCTTGTCGGTATAGTCATAGCCCCTGACCATCCCTACTTTCAGTCCCTTGGCCATCTCCCACGAGAAGGTCTGTAACGGACTGTCGGTACGCACATAGGCGGCCAGCGGGTAGAAGGCTGTGGCAAGGTCAGAGTGATAGCAACCGGGGAGAGGGGCATTGTCGAGAATGCCATCCGCCAGCTGGGTGCTGACATACTGTTCGCAGCGGCCCCAGGGCAGTTCGAGCAGGGTCAGGGTCATACCGAGGCGTCTGGTTGCTTCCTGATGGATCTCCACTGATATCCCTTCCATCAGTTTGCCTTGTTCGGCGTAGGAGAAGGGAGGCCAGTCTACACCGCATACCTTGAGACTGGTGCTGCTCTGGGCGGCAAGCAACAGGGCTATCAGCAGCTGCATGGGATTCTCCGGGATATGAGGGGGTTGTGGTACACTCGCTTCACTGAACTTAGAACGCATCCAGAGACCATGCAAATCCTCCTCGAAGACCCCGCCAAGGCCGCGCAGGCAGACGCGCTGGCCAGCCAGCTTGGCCAAATCGACCTTCCCCTGTTTGCTCTGGTGTTTACTCCGGAGCGGCTGGAGTTGCGCAAGCTGGATGAACCCAAGCTGGGTGCCGTCTATGTGGATTTCGTGGCGGGGACGGTGGCGCATCGCCGCAAATTTGGTGGAGGTCGTGGCCAGTCCATCGCCAAGGCAGTGGGGCTCAAGGCCGGTGCCACACCGACCGTGGTGGATGCCACTGCCGGTCTGGGACGCGATGCCTTCGTGCTCGCGTCCCTCGGTTGCAAGGTGACCCTGATCGAGCGCAGCCCTGTGGTGGCAGCTCTGTTGCAGGACGGGCTGGCACGGGCGGCGCAAGATCCCGAGATTGGCCCCTGGGTGCGCGAGCGGATGCAACTGCTGCACGGGCCTGCCGTGGACAATCTGCTGGCGCTGCCGGAGCGGCCCGAGGTGATCTACCTCGACCCCATGTTCCCTCACAAGCAGAAGTCGGCGTTGGTGAAAAAAGAGATGCGGGTATTCCAGTCGCTGGTGGGACCGGATCTCGATGCGGATGCCCTGTTGCCTGCCGCGCTCAAGATGGCTGAGAAGCGGGTAGTGGTGAAGCGGCCGGACTATGCGGGTTGGCTCAACGAACAGAAGCCCAGCATGGCCATCGAGACCAAGAGCAACCGCTTCGATGTCTACGTGATGGCTGCATTGGCAGCGAGTTAACGGCCGGAGTGAGCTGCAGATGCAAAAAGGAGGGCCAACATGACGTTGGCCCTCCTTTTGCGTATTGGGTTCAGTTGCTTGGCGTGAAGTGGATCAGCTTCTCTTCCCCTTGCCAGCTCAGGCGCAGGGTCGCCAGATCCGCGAGGCTGAGCCGCTCGCCACTGTGCAGCAGCAGATACTCGACCCCTTCGCTGGCCTCGATGGTGCGGATCTTGTCAGCCCATTGGCGCTCGTCGCGACTGGTGAGGGTCACCGACAGTTGCCAGCTGGCGGCAATTTCGAGCCAATCGTAGAGATCGCAGCTGATAGGTTGGTAATCCGGCATGATCGGCTCCAAAACAGGTAAACTACTGGTTCAGGCTTCCTGCACGCGGGTCGGCCAGCCCATCTTCTGCTGACGTTCCATTTCGAGCCGTAGCTCGCTGGCGCGCAGGTAGTGCTCCTCCATCCATCCCTTGGGCAGGGTCAGGGTCAGTGACTCCTCTTCTGCCTGCAGGGTGAAACTAGGTACCGTGCCCTGGGTGCGGCGCATGCAGAGGATCAGGGCGATGCGCAGGATGCGGGCCAGCCGGATCGCCTGACGAGCGGTGACCGCCCCCTGCTTCTCCAGTGGCTCCAGCTTGAATTCATCCCGCTGGTTGAACAGCAGGGCCGACAACAGCTTCTTCTGCGCAGGGGTAAAGCCCGGCATATCGATGTTGTCGATGATGTAGGCGGCGTGTTGCGGCGCCTTCTTGTACTCGATACAGAGACCGATTTCGTGCAGCAGTGCTGCGTAGCGCAGGATCGGGCGACCGTAGCGTTTGGAGAGCCGCCAGGCCGGTTGCAGCTGGTTGAACGCCTCGACGGCGGTATCACGCACCCGCTCGGCATGCTCCTTATCCAGCTGATAGCGGCTGATCAGGCTGTCTGCGGTGCGATCCCGGGCATCACAGTCGTGATTGTTGCCCAGCAGGCCATAGATCAGCCCTTCACGCAGGGCGCCACCCGCGAGGGTCATACTCTCGATATTGAGAGTTTCGAAAATGGCGATGAGGATGGCGAGGCCGGAGGGGAACACGGTCAGCCGCTCGGCCGCCAGCCCTTCCAGTTGCAGCTGGTCCAGCTTGCCGCAGGCGATGGCCTGACCCATCAGCTCCTGCAACTTCGGCAGGGTTACCCGTTCGCTCTTCCCTTGCGCCAGCATGATCTCTTGCAGCGCCTGTACCGTGCCGGAAGCGCCGACGCAGGTACGCCAGCCGAGGGCGCGGTAATCTTCCGCCACCTTCTCCAGCACCGCCTTGGCGGCAGTAATCGCCTGTTCGAAACGGGCTTCAGAGAGCTCGCCATCACCAAAGTGATTGTTGAGCCAGGTGACGCAGCCCATGTGCAGGCTGTTGAGCAGTTTTGCCTCGCTATGTTCGCCGATCACCAGTTCGGTACTGGCACCGCCGATGTCGATCACCAGCCGGTTGCCTTCCCCGGCAGAGGTCCAGGAGACCCCTTCATAGATAGTCTTGGCCTCTTCCTCGCCCGAGATGATCTCGATGCTGTGGTTGAGAACCCGTTCCGCTTCGCTGAGGAACTCATCGACGTTGGTGGCAAGCCGCAAGGTGGCGGTGCCCACCACCCGGATGTTGTCGGCCGGAATGTCCTGCAACTGTTCGGAGAAGAGACGCAAACAGTCCCAGCCCCGCTCCATGGCGGCACGGCTGAGACGAAATTCCGGATCGAGCCCGGCTGCGAGGCGAACCTTGCGCTTGACCTTGGCGACGGTGCGCAGAGCACCGGCGACCTCGCGCACCACCAGCATATGAAAGCTGTTGGAGCCGAGGTCGATAGCGGCATAGAGAGGCGAGTTGTGCAACGGGCCTGTCCTTAGCTCTTGCGCGGCGGACGACGACGGTTGTTGCTGTTGCCACCGCCCTGACGATCTCGCATGTTGCGGTTCACCGGCTGACGGTTGCGGAATACCCGTTTCGGCGGGGTGACATCATCCAGCAGCGCTTCACGGTCGTACTTGCTGACCGGAATGGCGTGGTGGATGTACTCCTCGATGGCCGGCAGGTTGAAGGCATAGTCTTCACAGGCCAGGCTGATGGAGTGACCGCTCTTGCCGGCACGACCGGTACGACCGATACGGTGTACATAGTCTTCGGCGTCGTCGGGCAGATCATAGTTGAAGACGTGGGTCACGTCAGGGATGTGCAGACCGCGGGCGGCAACGTCGGTGGCGACCAGAATATCGAGCGCACCCTTGGTGAAATCCTCGAGGATCTTCATCCGCTTCTTCTGCGGCACGTCACCGGTCAGCAGACCGACGCGGTGGCCGTCGTTTTCCAGCCAGGCATGGACGTCTTCACAGACATGCTTGGTGTTGGCGAAGACGATGGCTTTTTCCGGCCACTCCTCTTCCATCAGGGAGAGCAGCAGCAACATCTTGTCTTCATTGGAGGGGTAGAACAGCTCCTCCTTGATCCGCACGCCGGTCATCTGCTCCGGCTCTACCTGCACATGTTCCGGGTGGTTCATGTGTTCATAGGCCAACTCCTGCACACGCAGTGAGAGGGTGGCGGAGAACAGCATGCTCAGACGCTCGGTCGCGGGCGGCATGCGGCGGAACAGGAAGCGGATGTCCTTGATGAAGCCCAGATCGAACATGCGATCTGCTTCGTCCAGTACCACGACCTGAATGTTGCTCAGATCGATCACCTTGGACTTGAAGTAGTCGATGATGCGACCGGTGGTGCCGATCAGGATATCGACGCCCTGCTCCAGTACGGCCAGCTGCTTGTCGTAACCTTCGCCACCGTAGGCGAGGCCGAGTTTCAGGCCGGTAGAGGCGGCGATGCTGTCGGCATCGTTGTAGATCTGTACTGCCAGTTCCCGGGTGGGGGCCATGATGATGGCTCTGGGTTGGTTAACCAGACGGGGCTTGGTCAGCGGGTGAGTCAGCAAATAGTTGAAGGTGGCGGCCAGGAAGGCGATGGTCTTGCCGGTGCCGGTCTGGGCCTGTCCGGCGAGGTCATGGCCTTCTACCAGCAGTGGCAGAGAGAGTGCCTGGATGGGCGTACAATAGTGAAATCCCTTTGATTCCAGACCAGCCAGAACTTCGGGTTCGAGGCCCATTTGGGCGAATTTGTCGGTCGTTAAGTGTGTTTTGCTCATGGCGGTAGGTTATCAGGTTAGGCTTGCAATAATAAACAGGATCATTTCAAATAGGGCAACTATTGCCTTTATTGACGAGTCAATAAAGCCTTATTTACTGACTGGAGTTGGAGATGAGTGACAAGATTGTTCAGCTGAGCGATGCCAGCTTCGAGGCAGATGTAATCAAAGCCGATGGCGCCGTTCTGGTCGACTTCTGGGCCGAGTGGTGTGGTCCGTGCAAGATGATTGCCCCGATCCTGGAAGAAGTTGCCCAAGAGTACGAAGGTCGCGTAACCGTAGCCAAACTGAACATCGACCATAACTCTGATACTCCGCCGAAGTACGGCATTCGTGGTATTCCGACCCTCTTGCTGTTCAAGAATGGCGAAGTGGCAGCGACCAAGGTCGGTGCTCTGTCCAAGACTCAGCTGAAAGAGTTCCTGGACGGCAACCTGTAATAATCGAAGAGGAGCGCATTGCAATAATGCGCTCCTTCTGTTTTATCACCTAGACGCTCACCCCGATTGGTGCTAATTTATCGCTCGTTTGCTAACCTTTTTGCCTGACTCTTTGCTCACACATCAGCCTGGCAAATCAAATCCGATCAGCATCAATCCAGCAGACTGTCTCCTCATTTCAATCCTTGCTTACAGACTTTCACCACTATGAATCTGACTGAATTAAAGAACACTCCTGTGTCCGAGCTGGTCAAGCTTGGCGAATCCATGGGGTTGGAAAATCTGGCTCGGGCGCACAAGAAAGATATTATTTTTGCCATCCTCAAGGCACACGCCAAGGGTGGTGAAGATATCTTTGGCGACGGTGTGCTGGAAATCCTGACCGATGGTTTCGGCTTCCTGCGCAGTGCAGACGGCTCCTATCTGGCGGGCCCTGACGATATCTACGTCTCCCCGAGCCAGATCCGCCGCTTCAACCTGCGTACTGGCGATACCATCTCCGGCAAGATCCGGCCACCGAAAGAGGGCGAACGCTACTTCGCACTGCTCAAGGTCAATGAGGTCAACTACGACCGCCCGGAAAACTCCCGCAACAAGATCCTGTTTGAAAACCTTACCCCCCTGCATGCCAACGAACGTCTGCGTATGGAACGGGGTAACGGCTCTACCGAAGATATCACCGCCCGTGTACTGGACCTGGCTTCCCCCATCGGTAAAGGCCAGCGTGGCCTGATCGTGGCGCCGCCCAAGGCCGGTAAGACCATGCTGCTGCAGAACATCGCCCAGAGCATCGCCTACAACCACCCGGACTGTGAACTGATCGTTCTGCTGATCGACGAGCGTCCGGAAGAGGTGACCGAGATGCAGCGCATGGTAAAAGGTGAAGTGATCGCTTCCACCTTTGACGAGCCGGCTTCCCGCCACGTTCAGGTTGCCGAGATGGTGATCGAGAAGGCCAAGCGTCTGGTTGAGCACAAGAAAGATGTGGTGATCCTGCTGGACTCCATCACCCGCCTGGCCCGTGCCTACAACACCGTTATCCCGTCATCCGGCAAGGTACTGACCGGTGGTGTGGACGCCAACGCCCTGCACCGTCCCAAGCGCTTCTTCGGCGCCGCGCGTAATGTGGAAGAGGGCGGCAGCCTGACCATCATCGCCACCGCGCTGATCGATACCGGCTCCAAGATGGATGAAGTCATCTACGAAGAGTTCAAGGGTACCGGCAACATGGAACTGCACCTCTCGCGCAAGATTGCCGAGAAGCGTGTCTACCCGGCTATCGACATCACCCGCTCCGGCACCCGCAAGGAAGAGCTGCTGACCACTGGTGACGAGCTGCAGAAGATGTGGATCCTGCGCAAGATTGTCCACCCGATGGGCGAGATCGACGGTATCGAGTTCCTCATCGACAAGCTGGCGATGACCAAGACCAACGACGAGTTCTTCGACGCCATGCGGCGCCAGCAGAAGTAAGTCCGGTCAGAAAATGACGAAACCGCGGCCCTGGTCGCGGTTTTTGTTTATCTGTTTTCCGGTCGCCCTAGTAGTATGAGATCCCGATGTCACATGGATGGAGACGTCATGAAGCCTGTTTTCTGGTTATTGCTGGGGTTGCTGAGTGCAATGCCGGCCTGCGCACAGAGTGTTCCAGCCGTGCTGACAGCCGAGACGTTACAGACTCACCAGCGCTATCTGGCGGGCCGTCTGAAGGAGGGGCAATTTGCAGCCATCGACTCTCTGCTGGCGACCCTGAGTCGCGAGCGGCGGGAGTTCCTGCTGCTGCAACTGCTGCGGGATATTCCCGCTACCACCCTTGCATCCCCTGCGTTGCAACAGTGGGTCGAGGCTCAGGCCGACAAGGCCCCCGAGTGGCTCATGGAGCAGCAGGTCGACGGTTTTCTGGTGCAGCAACCAGTCTATGATTTTGCCGCGCAGGCCCGTCAGCTGCTGGGGGAGTGGCAGCTGCAATCACTGATGCAGCGCTATCGGCATCAGCTTGCCCAGGGCAGCTTCCAGCTAAAGTCCATCTACTACAGCAGTAACCCCGATCTCGCCATGCAGCAGCAAGCCCTGTTGTTGGCCCTCGACAGCTTGCCGCAACCGATCTGGATGCGGGAGGCGCAAGTGCTGGCCAGCCAGAATATCTATCTGCCCGACAATCATCTGTTGTTCCATCTGTTGCAGCGCACCGGGGAACCGGCGCTCTATAGCATGCTGTGGCGGCGGCCGGCAGATCAGGATGCGCTGCGCGCACTCTCCACCATCAGCCGCTTTCATCACGGCAGTGCTGCCAGCGATCTGCTGATTGCCGCCAGTGGCAATGAGGGATTGAAGGGGGCCGCACTGCGTCAGCTGAGCGCACTCTCCCCCTTGCCACCGCAAGCCCAGAAATACCTGCTGGCGGAGCTCTCCAACCGCCAATACGGGGCGCTGGTTGCCGGTTTGTTGATGGAGGTGGACGAGCCCCAGCTGCTCTCTGCGCTGGCCAGACGCCTCGGCCAGCGTGACATGCCACCCATTGCACCGAGTCTGCTGCCCGATTCGGGTACACCCGATGGGCAGCCAGGGTTATAATGCCTGACCTCCTGAACCCGGTTGGGAACTTGCATGAAATACAAGGATTTGCGTGATTTCATCGCGCAGCTGGAACAAAACGGACAACTCAAGCGCATCACCCGCGAGATAGATCCCTATCTGGAGATGACCGAGATCAGCGATCGCACCCTGCGTGCGGGTGGCCCGGCTCTGCTGTTCGAAAATCCCAAAGGCTACACCATGCCGGTGCTGACCAACCTGTTCGGTACCCCGGATCGGGTTGCCATGGGCATGGGGCAGCCCGATGTGGGCGCCCTGCGTCAGGTCGGGGTCTGGCTCTCCTATCTCAAGGAGCCCGAGCCGCCCAAGGGATTCAAGGAGCTGATGGAGAAGCTGCCGATCTTCAAGCAGGTGCTCAACATGCCGACCAAGCGCCTCTCTTCCGCCCCCTGCCAGCAGGTGGTGCAGGAGGGAGATGCGGTCGATCTCGACCAGATCCCGATCCAGCACTGCTGGCCCGGCGATGTGGCGCCGCTGGTCACCTGGGGCCTCACCATCACCCGTGGCCCCTACAAGAAGCGCCAGAACCTCGGTATCTATCGCCAGCAGAAGATCGGCAAGAACAAGCTGATCATGCGCTGGCTCGATCATCGTGGCGGTGCCATCGATTTTCGCGAGTGGCAGGAGGCCCATCCGGGCGAGCGCTTCCCGGTGGTGGTAGCGCTTGGCGCCGATCCGGCGACCATCCTTGGTGCCGTGACGCCAGTGCCGGATACCCTCTCCGAATATGCTTTTGCCGGTCTGCTGCGCGGCAGCCGTACCGAGGTGATCAAGGCCATCAGCTGCGATCTGGAGGTGCCCGCCAGCGCCGAGATCGTGCTGGAAGGCTATCTTGAGCCGGGTGAGATGGCGCCGGAAGGCCCTTATGGCGACCACACCGGCTACTACAACGAGGTAGACGAGTTCCCGGTCTTTACCATCACCCACATCACCAAGCGGCGCGATGCCATCTATCACAGCACCTACACCGGCCGTCCGCCCGATGAACCGGCGGTACTGGGTCTGGCGCTGAACGAGGTGTTCGTGCCACTGCTGCAGAAGCAGTTCCCCGAGATTGTGGACTTCTATCTGCCGCCGGAGGGGTGCTCCTACCGGATGGCGGTGGTGACCATCAAGAAGCGTTACCCGGGCCACGCCAAGCGGGTGATGCTGGGAGTCTGGTCATTCCTGCGCCAGTTCATGTACACCAAGTTCGTGGTGGTGTGTGACGATGACGTCAACGCTCGCGACTGGAAGGATGTGATCTGGGCTATCACCACCCGGATGGACCCGGCACGGGACACCACCTTGATCGAGCACACCCCGATCGACTATCTGGACTTCGCCTCGCCTGTCTCCGGCCTCGGCTCCAAAATGGGGCTGGATGCCACCAACAAGTGGCCGGGCGAGACCAATCGGGAGTGGGGTCAGCCCATAGTTCAGGATGAGGCGGTGAAGCAGAAGGTTGATGCCATCTGGGATGAGCTCAATATCCTCGGATGAGGCAAACATGACAGCTTTGCTGCAAAAAGTGATGCGATCCGCACTGATTTGAGTATTCTCGACTGACGGGGCCAGGGCTGCTGGTCGTCACTCCATAGTGAAACAATGAGCGAAGCGGGCCGAGCGAGCCCGCCACAAGGACAAGAATGCAACGTATCAAATGCCGCGTAGAGGAACTGCGCGAATATGTCGACACCATCTGGCATGTGGCCCTGACGCCGCAGCAAGCGATCAGCTTCAAGCCGGGCCAGTATCTGCTGGTGGTGATGAGCGATTCGGACAAGCGCCCCTTCTCCATCGCCAACTCGCCGACCCGCCCGGGCGTGCTGGAGCTGCAAATTGGTGCCACTCCCGAAAATGCCTACGCCGGTCAGGTGCTGGCCCGCATGCGCGAGCAGGGGGAGATCGAGGTCGAATTGCCCGCTGGCAAGGCGTTCCTGCGTGATGAATCCCCCCGTCCGCTGATCCTGATGGCGGGCGGCACCGGCTTCTCTTACGCCCGCTCCATTCTGGAGTACCTGATCGACACGGGCAGCAAGCGCCCAGTGTTCTTCTACTGGGGAGTGCGTCAGGCTCACTGGCTCTACGAGCTGGAGCAGATGCAGCAGTGGGAACGTGACTATGCACCGCTCACCTTTATCCCGGTGGTACAGGAGCCTGATACTGACTGGACCGGCAAGAGCGGGCTGGTGCACAAGGCGATCATGGATGACTTCGTCAGCCTCCACGACTACGACATCTATGTCGCCGGTCGCTTCGAGATGGCGGGTGCCGCACGGGAGGAGTTCAAGATCCTCGGTGCCGAGCCGGAGCGCATCTTCGGTGACGCCTACGAATTTATTTGACGGTATCCCCGTATAGATGACGCAGCCCCCGGTTTTGCCGGGGGCTTTTTTTGGGCCTTCCACCGTGCACAATGATGCACCTTGGTATGGCAATCGCAGCTTTACCCCATGACCTTCCACCATTTTTAACATGGGTGGCTACTAATTAACCGTGGCTGGTGGCATCTTGGTCGGGGATTCTCAGCGGACTGGATAAGGATATCCATAGTGATAGCACGAGGTGGAACAGTGTTGAGTGAAGAGGGCAGGGCATCTGCGGAGGATAACCGGTTGGAGTCCGGCGCTGTCGAGCTGATCTCAACCTTGATCCCGTCCCTTCATGGTAGTGAAATGGCCCGTTTGCAGGCTGAAATCGCCGCACTGAAGCATGAAAATGCCCTGTTGCAGGAGAAGCTCAATGCCGCCCTCGATGGCACCGGCATCTGTCTCTGGCAGGGCACCATTCCCACCGGTGAGCTGCGGGTCTTCAATCTGCAAAACTTCCAGGCTGGCGATATGGCTCCCAGTTTTGAGCTCTGGAGCGCCAAGCTCCATCCCGACGATCGCGCTCATGCCATGGGTAGCTACTTTGCCCATCTTGAGGGTCAAACGCCCTTCTACGAGGCTGAATATCGTACGGTCAGTCCGGATGGATCTGTCACCTGGCTATGGGATCGGGGGCGTGTCGTGGAGCGGGATGGTGATGGCAAGCCGCTGCGGATCATGGGCTCCCATATCGATATCACCCAGCGCAAGGCCTATGAACAGCGGCTGGCGGAGCGGGCCAACTGCGATGCGCTCACCGGGCTGCTCAACCGGCAGGGATTTGGCAAGGCGTTCGCTCTGCAGCCGCCGCAAGGAGCTGGGGCGCTGCTCTTTATCGATCTGGATGATTTCAAGGGGATCAATGACCAGTTGGGGCATGCCTGCGGTGATCAGGTTCTGCAGCAGATGGCGGAGTGGTTGCGTCTCATCATGCCGGGCTCGGCCCTGTGCGGCCGTTATGGCGGTGACGAGTTTGTGGTTTATCTGCATCGTGATGTATCAAACCATGCACTGGCTCATCTGGCCGATGCCCTGATCAGCCGGATGTATGGTTATGTACCCAAACCCGGTTGCCCGCAACGGGTCGGGCTCAGTATCGGTATCGCCCTGTGGGAGGAGGGGCCATTGACCTTCCGGCAGGCGCTGGAGGTGGCTGACAGGGCCATGTACGAGGCCAAGGCTCGCGGCAAGCGGGCCTGGTATCTGCTTCAGGTGTGATGTTTTTTACAGGTTCAATTTAAAGCAAAAACCCCAGCCGAGCCGGGGTTTTCGTTATTCGCCTTTGGCGCCGAGCTGCTGCTCGAGCTGAGCCAGCTTGCTTTCGAGGGCGGCCAGTTTTTCACGGGTACGCAGCAGTACCTTGGTCTGCACGTCGAACTCTTCGCGGCTGACCAGATCCAGCTTGCCCAGCTGGGCCTGCAGCACCTGACGCATCTTCTTCTCGGCCTCTTCACCCATGCTGCGAATGCCGGGTGGCAGGGAGTTGTGCACCTGCTTGGCGATCTCTTCCAGTTTCTTCGGGTCGATCATGATGTCCTCCTTAAGCGTTGGTGGACATTCTACCGACAATTCCCTCACTTTGCCGAGATCGCGACGGCTTTTTAGTCGTGATGGTGCCTGCTGGCTGGTCGGGTCTGGTTAATCCTCCACTGTTGCTACCCTTGCGCCCCTTTGTTGCCGTAAAACCTTGATTTTCTCCACAAACCTGAGCAGAAGATGACCAACATGAGTCTCGTTGGTTGTTGGTTTTATGTTAACTTTGAGCGGTCGAAGTGGTGAATGCTTCGTTGGCTTGTGATGGACAACAACCTATAAAGAGAACAAAAAATGAAGAAGAAGCTAATTTATGCAGCTGTGGTCAGCGCCCTGCTGGCCGGATGTGGTGGAGATAACAACAAGGGAGACACCACCAGCTCCCTGGACTATGCCCTGAGTGGTGGCAGTGGTCTTCGCCCGAGTGTGCTGGCCCCCCGTGCCAGCGACGGTACCCTGAAGTTTTCCACCGAGACTGCCGATCTGTCGAACCCGGTATCTGCCCTCTCCACCCTGGATGGCTGGTCAACCACCCAACCTGTCCAGCTGGTGCCGGCGACCGTGACCGGCGTCTCTGTGCCGGCACCGGCCGCCGGCGAGTATGCCTCGGCCATTGCACCCCTCTATCTGCTGGAGCTGGTGCTGGATCCGGTGACTCAGCGTCCTGTCGGAGTGAAGAACAACAAGCCTCTGACCTATGGCACCGATTTTGTGGTAAGCGATGGTGGTGGCAAACTCAATCTGGTGCCGCTCAAGCCGCTTAATCCCTCTTCCTACTACATGATCGTGGCGACCGACGCCCTCAAGGACAGCCGTGGTGTGCCACTCAAGGCCGGTGGTGATTACAGCAACTTCAAATCGACGGCTGGTGCAACCGTGCAGGAGCAGACCATCAGCAGCCTGATTGCGCTGCAGGAAGGGCTGTTCAAGGCAGCTACCGGGATCACCAGCGATCGGGTGATCTTCTCCGACTGGTTTGCCACCCAGTCCGGTGCCGATGTGCTGCTGGCAGTGAAGGGCGCTGCGGCCACCGTGTTGCAGAGCCCGACCCTGGATGCTGCATCGCTGTGGAAGCAGGACGCCAAAGGCAACACCAGTCTGCCGGGAACATATACGATTGATGCGCTCAATGGCGGGGTGCCCTTCCTGACACAGCTGGCGAACGAGCCATTCTTGCCTCAAGATGATCGGGATGCGATTGCTGCAGCTGTGGCTGCTAATGCCACATTGAACGGCGTCGCGGCGGCGACCAAGGTGTATACCGGTACCGTCAAGCTCCCTTATTTCCTCTCTACTCCAGCGATAGCCGGTTCCTGGGACAAGGCCAAGACCCAATCCTGGCACGGCGCCATTCCCAGCCTCTATGCCATCGCCAACGCGCTGAAAGCGGGTGATAGCGAGGTGATCGGTGGGCTGGTAGGCGCCGGAGTGAATCCGGAGCTGCTGGGTGAGCTGATTGCCGATCCGAGCCGTCAGGCCGATCTGCTGAGGGAGGCGAGCAAGCTGATCGGGGTGACTCTCACCTCAGGTGGCAAGCCGCTGGATGCCGAGCGCAATATTGGCCGTTTCAACCCGCTGCCGACCCTGACCGAAGTACAATCTGTACCGCTGCGGATCTTTGCCCCCACCACTGACCTCAGCACTGTCACTGATGTGATCATCTATCAGCACGGGGTCACTTCTATCAAGGAGAACGCCTATGCGCTGGCGCTGAGCCAGATAGGTGCCGGGTTAGACCCCTCAGTGAACAAGGTGGTTGCTGTCGTGGTGATCGATCACCCGCTGCACGGCGAGCGTGGCTATGCCCTGAGCGGCAGCATGGATACTGTCACCACCTCCGAGAATCCGACTCCCTACCTGAATCTGGGTTATCTGACGGTGGCGCGGGATAACCTGAAGCAGAGCGTGGCCGATCTGCTGGGTCTGCGCCTGGCTGTCGGTCTGGCTAATGCCAAGGGGCTGGGCGGTCAGTTGGGCGGTGCCGGTCTGAAAGTTCACTTCCTTGGGCACTCGCTCGGCGCCATTACCGGGGCCAATCTGCTGGCGGTGGCCAACCAGAAAATGGGTAACGCCGCTGATAGCATGTTCGAGTTTTCAACCGGTGGTCTGTCGATGCCGGGTGGCGGCATCGCCCCGTTGCTGCTCAACTCGCCGAGCTTCGGGCCGACCATCAAGATGAGCGTGCTTACCTCGGGCAGTCCCGAGTTGAAGGCCGGGTTTGAGGCTTATGCTCCCGGTTGCCAGACGGCGGTGCCGACCTGTTTCGTGAACGAGTTCCTGCCCAGTCTGGATGCGGCTACTCAGGCGGGGGCTGCGAGCACCTTGCAGAGCTATACCTTTGCCGCCCAGTCAGTGCTGGACTCTGCCGACCCGATCAATCTGGGCAGTGGCGTCGCCAAGAGCTTCCCGCTATTCGCCACCGAAATTGTTGGTGATGGTGCGCTCAGCTTGCCGGATCAGGTGATCCCCAACAGCATTGCCTCTGCGCCGCTGGGTGGTACCGAGCCGCTGTTCCGGGTGATGGGATTAAAACCGTTGACCGATAGTTACCTTGGCCCCGTCCATCATGCTGCGCGCTTCCTGAAAGGGGGCCATAGCTCGCTGCTGGCCCCTGATGCGAACTTCGATCAGGTTGGTGCGGTCACTTCAGAGATCCAGACCCAGTTTGCCAGCTTCTTTATGAGTGGCGGTGCGGCGGTCAAGGTAACCGATGACACCCTGATCAAGCAGTAACTGCCTATCGCGTAAAAAAACGCCGCCCTTCGGGGCGGCGTTCTCGTTTCTGCAACTGCTGAAAAATCAGGTCGGCTGGTGGTTGCGATCCAGCCAGCCTTGCAGCAGGCCGACCAGCAGACCGGTCAGGTGGGCGATGTTGGCGGTGCTGGTGCCGAGCATGTCGAAGAAGCCGAGCACCATCCAGAACAGCATAAAGCCCATCAGCGCCGGTGGCAGAGTGAGGCCGCAGGCCGGTTGCAGCTTGCTGCGCAGCCAGCAGTAGCCGAGCAGGGCATAGACCACGCCGGAGAGGCCGCCAAACAGTGGGCCGCTGGCAAAGAACTCGGCGATATTGGGCAGGGCAGCGCCCACCAGCAGCAGGATCAGCAGCTTGCCGCTGCCGAGGCGCTGCTCGATCTGGCCCCCCAGATACCACCACCAGAGCAAGTTGAACACCAGATGGAGCACCGAGAAGTGGATCAGAGCGGGGGTGAAATAGCGCCACGCCTGCCAGTCGGTGAACTGGGCCAGCGTCGGGTGGAATGCCAGTTCATCGTAGATGGGCAGGCCGATGGCCTCGATCCCGTAGATGGCGAGACAGGCGATGATCACCACCAGCGTCAGCGGCCCTGCCTGATGGAGGAAGTCGGTGATGGGATCCGTCATCCCCTTGCTGTAGTCGATGCGGGCATCGGCGCGGCCGGATTGCCAGGAGGCCTCCATGTAGCGCGGGTGGGCCGGCTCGGCCAGAAAGCGCTTCACCTCCAGCTGGGCCTGAGCAAGGCGCTGCTCGTCCGCCAACCAGATGGTGACCCCCAGCTCGGACTGGGTCAGCTCGCAGGAGATGCCCAGGGTCGCCAGATAGTCCACCAGCGCCTGCGCCATGCGGGCGTTGTCGAGCACCAGCAGCTGGATCATGCCTCGCCTGCCTCGATGGGAAACTCCCGGCGCCACGCCTCGAAGCCGCCATCCAGACTGTAGACCTCGTCATAACCCTGTTGCAGCAGGTATTGGGCCGCCCCCTGACTGCTGTTGCCGTGATAGCACATCACGATGACCGGGGTATCGAAATCCACTTCGTTCATAAAGCGCACCAGGGTGCCGTTGGTGAGGTGGAAAGCGCCGACCGCGTGGGCCGCTTCAAAGGATTGTGGGTCGCGAATATCCACCAGACGGGCTTCACCCGCGCTCAGTTTCTGGTAGGCATCATGGGCATTGATATGGGCAAACTGGTCCATCGGGATGTCCTGCGAATAGGTTGATTACGGGCCAGTGTACCGCAAGCTTGGGCGCAAACTAACCCCACAAAAGATAAGGGAGCCAGCGGCTCCCTTGTTGATATGGCATGCGGGTGAGTGGGTTAACCGCCCAGATAAGCCTGCCGTACCGCCGGGTTGGCGAGCAGGGCGGCCCCTGTGTCTTGCAGCACCACGTGGCCGTTCTCCAGCACATAGCCGCGGTCGGCCAGCTTGAGCGCCTGGTTGGCGTTCTGTTCCACCAGAAAGATGGTCATCCCCTTCTGGCGCAACTGCTCTATGGTGTCAAAGATCTGCTGAATGACGATGGGGGCCAGCCCCAGCGAGGGTTCATCCAGCAGCAGCAGGCGCGGTTTGCTCATCAGGGCGCGGCCGATGGCCAGCATCTGCTGCTCGCCGCCGGACATGGTGCCCGCCCGTTGTTGCAAGCGTTCGTGCAGGCGCGGGAACAGGGTGAACACCTGATCCAGCAGGCCATGCTGCTCTGCCTTGTCGACGAAGAAGGCGCCCATCAGCAGGTTCTCCTCCACCGTCAGGCGGGCGAAGATGCGGCGTCCCTCCGGCACTACGGCGATATCTTTGCGCATGATGCGGGCGGTGGTGAGGGAGCTGATCTGTTCCCCCTCAAACCAGATGGAGCCGCTGCTGGGCTTGGGTTCGCCGCAGAGGGTCATCAGCAGGGTGGTCTTGCCTGCGCCGTTGGCGCCGATCAGGGTGACGATTTCACCCTCTTTCACCTCGACGCTGACATCGTGCAGTGCCTGAATTTTGCCGTAGTGGGTCGATACGTTGCGAAGTTCTAACATCTTTTTGTCCTTACGACTCGCCCAGATAGGCCTTGATCACTGCCGGGTTGTTGCGGATCTCATCCGGCTTGCCGTGGGCCAGCGGGGTGCCCTGGCTGACCACGAAGATGCGGTTGGAGATGCCCATTACCAGCTTCATATCGTGTTCGATCAGCAGTACCGAGACCCCGAATTCGTCCCGCAGGCTCATGATCAGCTCGTCCAGTTCGTCGGTCTCCTTCGGGTTGAGACCGGCGGCCGGTTCATCCAGCATCAGCAGCTCGGGACGAGTCGCCATGCAGCGGGCGATCTCGAGGCGGCGCTGCTGACCGTAGGCCAGGTTGCCGGCGGCGCGGTTGGCGAGATCCTTGAGCCCCACTTTATCCAGCCAGAAGGCGGCCCGCTCCAGCCCCTCCTGCTCGGCACGGCGGAAGGCCGGGGTCTTGAACAGGCCGGCGATAAAGCTGGTGTTGAGGTGCTGGTGCTGGGCAACAAGCAGGTTCTCCACCGCTGTCATCTCCTTGAACAGCCGCACATGCTGGAAGGTACGCACAATCCCCTTGCGGGCAATGAGGTGGCCGGGCAGCCCCTGGATCTCCTCACCCTTGTAGCGGATGGTGCCGCCGCTCGGGCAGTAGAAACCGGTCAGGCAGTTGAAGATGGTGGTCTTGCCCGCACCGTTGGGGCCGATGATGGAGATCACCTCGCCCTTGTCGATATCCAGCTTGACCCCGTTGACGGCCAGCAGGCCACCGAAGCGCATCGACAAATCAGAGACTTCCATTAACTTCTGATGAGTACTCATTTCTTCAACTCCAGATGAGGACGGGTCATCGGCAGCAATCCTTGTGGCCGCCAGATCATCATGAACACCATCAAGAGGCCGAACATCAGCATGCGGTACTCGTTGAATTCGCGGGCCAGCTCCGGCAGCACCGTCATCACGATGGCTGCCAGCACCACCCCGATCTGCGAGCCCATGCCGCCCAGCACCACAATCGCCAGCACAATGGCCGATTCGATAAAGACGAAGGATTCCGGGCTGATAAAGCCCTGCCGCGAGGCAAAGAAGCTGCCGGCAAAGCCCGCGAAGGTGGCGCCTATGGTGAAGGCGGTCAGCTTGATGATGGTGGGGTTGAGCCCCAGCGATTTGCAGGCGATCTCATCTTCCCGCAGCGCTTCCCAGGCGCGGCCAAGGGGCATGCGCAGCAGGCGGTTGATGACGAACAGGGTCACCAGCACCAGCACCAGCGCCATCAGGTAGAGGAAGATCACCTTGTGGTTGGCGTTGTAGGTAATGCCGAAGAAGTTGTGGAAGGTATCAAAGCCCCCATCCTTGACGGTGCGGTTGAATTCCAGCCCCCCCAGCGTTGGCTTGGGGATGCCGGAGATCCCGTTCGGACCGCCGGTCAGGGTGGTCATGTTGTTGAGCAGGATGCGGATGATCTCGCCAAAACCCAGAGTGACGATGGCCAGATAGTCCCCCCGCAGCCGCAGCACCGGGAAGCCGAGCAGGAAGCCGAAGGTGGCGGCCATCAGCCCGGCGATGGGCAGGCACTCCCAGAAGCTCAGTCCGAAGTAGGTGTTGAGCAGGGCATAGCTGTAGGCACCGACCGCGTAGAAGCCGACATAGCCGAGATCGAGCAGACCGGCGAGGCCGACCACCACGTTCAGCCCCAGCCCCAGCATGATGTAAATCAGGGTGAGGGTGGCGAGATCGATGGCGCCACGAGAGGCCATAAAGGGCCAGCTCACCGCGAACAGCAGCACCAGCACTGCGGTGAGGTTATAGAGCTTGGGCGCCTCTTCCGGGCTCGGCAGCACCAGCTTGGTGAAGCCGACCGAGAAGCCGCTGATGGAGGCCTGAAACAGCTTGGCAATCTGGCCGCGCAGCATCTGGAACCAGAAAACAATGGTGGCGCCCCCCAGCAGCCAGGCCAGCGACACATCGAGGCGGCTCACCACCTGCAGGCTGGCGCCATCGGTCTCCAGCTTGAAGCCGAGCAGCCAGAAGGAGAGCACCAGCAGCACCAGGCTGGCGATACAGGCGTGGATAAATTGATGTTTCATCACACTTTCTCCACTTCCGGGCGACCCAGGATGCCGGTCGGCATAAAGAGCAGCACAAAAATGAGCAAGGCGAACGCCATCACATCCTTGTACTCGGTGCTGAGATAACCGGCGGTGAGCGCTTCAACCACGCCGAGCAGCAGGCCGCCCAGTACGGCGCCCGGAATGCTGCCGATACCGCCCAGTACGGCAGCAGTGAAGGCCTTCAGACCGGCCATAAAGCCGAGGTAGGGGTTGATGACGCCGTAATACATGCCGAGCAGCACCCCCGCCACGGCGGCCAGTGCAGCTCCCAGCACGAAGGTGATGGAGATGACCACGTGGGTGTCGATGCCCAGCAGGTTGGCCATCTTGATATCTTCCGAGCAGGCGCGGCAGGCGCGGCCCATGCGGGAGCGGCCGATGAACTGGGTCAGCGCCAGCATGGTGATGAAAGTCACCACGAAGATGATCAGTTGCATATAGGAGAGGCTGGCCTGAAAACCATCCTCACCCCCTAGGGTCCAGCCACCGGAGATCAGGCTGGGCATGGCGATATCCCGCGAGCCCTGTGCCATCCGCATCATGTTCTGCAAGAAGATCGACATACCGATGGCGGAGATAAGGGGGATCAGCCGGTTGCCACCGCGCAGTGGCCGGTAGGCGACCCGCTCGATGCTCCAGCCATAGGTGCCGGTGATGATGATACTGACCAGGAAGGCGCCCCCCAGCAGTAGAAAGGTGCTGTCGATGCCCATCATCATGAGCCCCGCCATCACCATAAAAGCGACATAGGAGCCGATCATGTAAACCTCGCCGTGGGCGAAGTTGATCATGCCGATGATGCCATAGACCATGGTGTAGCCAATGGCGATCAACGCATAGGTGCTGCCTATGGTTAATCCGTTCAGCAGTTGCTGAACGAGATAAAGGAGGTGTTCGGACATACTGCGTTCCCTGTACTTGCCCGCAAAGAGAGGAGGGGGTGAGCGTACTCACCCCCGATCGGCAGATTATTTGACTTGGCTGGAAGTACCGTCAGCGTGCCACTGGAACACACCGAATTCGAAGCCTTTCAGGTCACCGTTAGGTGCCCAGGTCAGGGGGCCCATCACGGTATCGATCGGTGCGGCCTTGATGGCGGCGGCAACAGCGGCCGGGTCATCTTCACCCGCCTTGGCGATACCGGCAGCCAGGCTCTGCACCGCGGCATAGGTGGTCCAGACGAACGGGCCGGAGGAGTCCTGACCCTTGGCCTTGAACGCCGCCACCAGCGGGGCGTTGGCAGGCACCAGATCGTATTTGTTCGGCAGGGTCACCAGCAGGCCTTCGGAAGCCGGGCCGCCGATGGCGGAGATATCCTTGTTACCGACCCCTTCCGGGCCCATGAACTTGGCTTTCAGTCCCTTCTCGCCAGCCTGACGCAGGATCAGGCCCAGCTCAGGGTGATAGCCGCCGTAGTAGACGAAATCGACGTTTTCTTTCTGCAGCTTGGCGATCAGGGCGGAGAAGTCCTTGTCACCGGCGGTGATCCCTTCATAGGCCACCACCTTCACGCCAGCCTTGTCCAGTGCTGCTTTGACGCTGGAGGCGATCCCTTCACCGTACTGCTTCTTGTCGTGGATAACGGCGACGCGCTGGGGTTTGACCTGCTCGATGATGTACTTGGCGGCAGTCGGGCCCTGATCGCTATCCAGACCTATGGTGCGCAGAGTCAGCTGGTAACCGCGCTCGGTGATCTTGGGGTTGGTGGAGGCGGGGGTGACCATCAGAATCCCCTCGTCTTCATAGATGTCGGAGGCGGGCAGGGTATTGTCGGAGCAGAGGTGGCCGACCACGAACTTGACGCCATCATTCACCACCTTGTTGGCAATGGCTACCGCCTGCTTGGGATCACAGGCATCGTCATAGATGACGGCTTCGATCTGCTTGCCATTGATACCGCCAGCCTTGTTGATTTGCTCGACCGCCATCTTGCCGCCGGTGAACTGCATGTCCCCGTACTGGGCAACCGGGCCGGTGAGTGGGCCTGCGATACCTATCTTGATGGTGTCTGCCGCGTGTGCGATGGAGATCGATCCAAACAGAGCCAAAGAAACCGCTGCGCTAACTGTAATTTTGCTCAACTTATGCATTGATTCGTCCCTTAATCAGTGGATTGTTTCATTTACGAGTGCCATTCCGGATCGACATCCCGTGCATCCGGCAATAGGTATGGTTCTATCATTCCTCACGGGGCAATAACAAGCTGTTAAAGATACTAACCAGAGGGGCTGGGGTGGGCTTATTTTGAAATAAATGACCTGTTATTTGTGGTTAATTGGAATTTAGTAGTGATTCACCACCTTAACATCTTGGTAACCAGAGGTGATTGTGATGAACCCCAGAGGATTAATCTGGTGATATTTTACTCTGATGGTGCTCCCATTTTGACCATTAATCGTTTGCGCAAACAGAAATGAGCGCCTAAATTAGCCGGCATTGACAATTCCGTGGCAGAGCCCGTTAAAACCAAGCCTTTATTCGGGAAATCTGCTAATGTTCCGCCTTTGACAGTCAGGAGACAGAGATGGCCACTATCAAGGATGTCGCCTCGCGCGCAGGCGTATCCATCTCCACCGTCTCACATGTGCTCAACCACACTCGGCGGGTCAGCGAAGACGCGACCCAGAAAGTGATTGAGGCGGTGGCAGAACTCAACTACGCGCCCAACTCGGTAGCGCGCAGTCTTAAAATAAATTCGACCAAGACCATTGGTATGCTGGTGACCACCAGCGTAAACCCCTTCTTCGCAGAAGTGGTGCAAGGGGTTGAAGCGTACTGCTTCGAACAGGGCTACAGCCTGATCCTCTGCAACACCGAAAACCAGCCGCCTCGCCAACAGCATTACCTGAGAATGCTGATGGAAAAACGGGTGGATGGCCTGCTGGTATTGGGTACCGATATCGACACCCCGTTGCGCGACATGCTGCGCATCCACAAGAACGTGCCGCAGGTGGTACTGGATTGGGGCACGGAGTGCGATTTCGCCAACGTCATCAACGACAACGCCCGCATCGGCGCCCGCATGGCCGTACGCCATCTGCTGGAGCTGGGGCACCGCGACATCGTCTGCATCACTGGCCAGCTCTCCAAGCCGACCACCCAGCAGCGACTGGACGGGGTACGTGATGCGCTGGGTGAACACGGTCTGACCCTCAAAGATGAACAGGTCTTTGAAGGGGATTACGAGAGCCAGAGCGGCTTCGATGCCATGCAGCGCATCCTGGCCCTGCAGCCTCGTCCGACTGCGGTCTTTGCCTTCGATGACCCCATGGCGATCGGCGCGATTTGCGCTGCCTGGGAAGCGGGAGTCAAGGTGCCGGACGATATCTCCATCATCGGCTACGACGATGTGGAGATGGCGCGCTTCTCCAGCCCGCCGTTGACCACCATCCGTCACCCTAAGGCGGAACTGGGCCAGCTGGCGGTGAAGCATCTGGTCAGCCGGATCCGCAACAAGGAGCTGGAAGTGGAATCGATGACGGTACAGCCCGAGCTGATCGTCCGTCGCTCGGTCAAACCGCTGCGTTAATCCGCACCCGTTGCCAACACGAAAAACCCCCTCTGTCACGAGGGGGTTTTTGTTTATGGGCGGTTTATTTCAGTTCCGGCCAGTAGGCTTTGTTGGCCTCTATCAAGTCATCGAGAATGGACTTGGCCACCGATGCACTGGGCACTGTCTTGGAGAGGGTGATGGCTTGCCACAGCTTCTGGTAAGAGTGCTCGACCCAGGCTTCGACCACCAGTTTCTCGACCGCGACCTGCTGACCCATCATGCCCTGCTGGAACAGCGGGATGCTGCCCACCTGCAGCGGCTCTGGCCCGCTGCTGCCGACCAGGCAGGGGATCTCGACCATGGCTTCCGGGTCAAAGTTGGGGATGGCGCCGCGATTGGGAACGATCAGCAGCATCCGCTCCTGAGTGTTGAAGGCGATGGCGGTTGCCAGGTCAACGATATAGGAGGCGTGTTCATCGATCTCCAGCTCGCCCGCTGCTGAATTGCCTGCCTTGACGATGTCGCTACAGGCGGTGAAGACCTGCTTCTCGCGGTGCTCCATCACCTCGTTGGCGCGGGTGTGTTCCGGGTTGGAGTGGGCCACCACATAGTCCGGGTAGAGGTAGTACTTCAGATAGGTGTTGGGCAGGGTATCCGGGTCGAGCGCCCACACATCCTTTGCCTTGGCGAAGGTATCGTTCCAGCTTGCTTCGGCATGGCTGGCGCTATTGGGCACATAGCCGTGGCGGGCGACGTGCTCCTTGATCTTCGGCATCAGGTCGTTACCTTCCAGATCCTCGATGCGGGTCCACCAGCCAAAGTGGTTGAGGCCGTAATAGCGTACCCGCATCTCTTTGCGGGATTTGAGACCGGCAATCTGGGCCATGCGCCCCTCGATCCCGATCGGCATGTCGCAGATGTTGAGGATTTTGGCGTTGGGACGCAGGCGACGGGTCGCTTCGGCCACAATGGCGGCCGGGTTGGAGTAGTTGAGCATCCAGGCATTGGGTGAGTACTGCTCCATATAGTCGACCAGCTCCAGCACCCCGCCGATGGAGCGCATGCCGTAGGCGATACCGCCCGGGCCGCAGGTCTCCTGACCGACCACGCCATGACGCAGCGGGATCTTCTCGTCCAGCTCGCGCATTGGATATTTGCCAACCCGGATATGGGCCATGACAAAATCTACATCGCTAAATGCTGCTTTGGGGTCGGTGCCATAGCTGAAGGCGATCTCGGGAGCCTTCTCTTTCAGCAAGATTTTGCAGGCTTCGGCGATGATCTCCTGACGGGCACCATCGTTGTCGTAGAATTTGATCTCCTTGAGCGGGAAGCGATGTTGATTTTCCAGCAACATCAGAACGATACCAGGAGTAAAAGTGCTGCCACCACCGGCAATGACTACAGAGAATTTTTTCATGATCATGACTCCATTACTAAAGACGATTGTTGATGACTGTTGTTCATAATCGATTCCATATTTTCACGTACCTGAGGTACATGCAGACCGATAATTACCTGGATACTATCGCCATGGCGGACGACCCCATGGGCACCCAATTTAATAAACTCCTCATCTGCTGCTGCCAGCTTGCTGTTAACCAACGATATTCTTAAGCGGGTGGCGCAGTTATTCAGACTGCGTATATTTTTGACTCCACCAAGCGCTTCGATAATTTGTGTTGCACTATCACTGCCACGCTGGTTTTTGGCTGCCTGATAATCTGATTTTGAATAAAGCTTTATTTCACTGTCTTCCCGGCCCGGTGTTTTAAGATTGAGCCTGATAATCAGCGCGCGGAATATCAGGAACCAGATGCCGGTAAAGACCAACCCGATAGCGATCTGGGTGAACATCATTCCCGCATGGTTGTGGAACATGGGTATCCAGTTTTGCGGCAGGAACTGGTCGAGCAGACCTCCACCCATGTTGCCGACCACACCAAACAGGTACATCACAGTCGACATGGTGGCTGCCAGCAGGGCGTGGATGGCAAACAGCAGCGGCGAGATGAAGAGGAAGGTGAACTCCAGCGGCTCGGTGATACCGACAAGAATGGCGGTCAGGGTGGCCGGGATCAGCAGGCCTGCCACCTGGGCCTTGTTCTCTTTGGCTGCCGTGGCATAGATGGCCAGAGCAATCCCCATGGCACCGAAAATCTTCGAGTTGCCGTGCAGGGCGAAGCCACCCTGAGGGAACTGTTCAATCAGCGGGCGAGTACTCTGGCTGAACTCCAGCATGTGCTGCGCCCAGTAGAGCTGAATGCCTCCCTCTACTGCCGCTGGGCCGAAGATGAAGGGGCCGTAGATAAAGTGATGCAGGCCGGTCGGGATCAAAATCCGCTCTAGGAAGGTGTATACCCATACCCCGACCGGACCCGAGATCAGCATGAAATTCTGCAGGGAGGCGATGCCCATCTGTACTTTTGGCCAGCCAAGCAGGGTCAGCCAGGCGCAGGGGATCATCACGAAGAAGGCGACAATGGTGACAAAGGAGCTGCCCTGAAAGATGCCGAGAAAGACCGGCAGTTGGCGATCAAACAGGCGGTTGTGCAGTGCCGTCACGATGCCGGAGATGACGATGGCCCCTATGATGCTGGTATCCAGGGTCTTGATCCCCGCGACCATGGCGAGGCCACTTTCACCCCCTACATCCTGACTGAAGTCGACCCCGAAATAACTGCCCCAGGTCATGCCCATGGCGTTGATAAAATAGTTCCAGGTCATGAAACTGACCAATACAGCCAGACAGGCTCTGGCTTGTGCCTTATTTGCCAGACCGATTGGCAGGCCAATCGCAAATATTAGCGGCATATTTCTGAATACTGTCCAGCCACCCTCTTCAATAATATGGATGATCTGAAAAAATAATCCTTGTGGGTTTGCCAGTGATTCACCGACAAACATCGGGTTTTTCAGCATAATTGCAATGCCTACTACCATACCTGCAAAAGGAAAAAGCAGTACAGGAGTGAACATTGCTCCGCCAAAACGTTGAATTTGACTGAGCATATATTGTCCCTTGGTTGAAATAGCTAATCGAATCCTTGCCGGTGTTGCCAGATGCAAATTAGCAACGATAAAAAGAGACCTCATGAAATATCTTGGAATAATGTGATCTGACGCATGCAGTTATTTAGACAAAGATGTCTAACTTTTGCGATATTGTTGTACCTCTTGGTTTTGTGATGTTCTTGCAGCTTTAGTTTAAATTTAAGTTATTGTTTTTATGCAATTTATCCACTTACTTAAGAATAAGATGGTTGGCGTTGTGACCACAGGAGATGTCTAGCAGTGATCTATAAATCGGTGGCTGATCGACTCAGGATCAGGGTAAACGGTGCCGAGTGTCGGGTGGGAGATGTGTTGCCGGGCGAAAAAGCGCTGGCAGAACAGTATGGCGTCTCCCGCATGACCATTCGCAAAGCGGTAGACATGTTGATCGAGTGGGGATTGGTCGAGCGGCGCCACGGCAGCGGCACCTATGTGACGAAAAAGGATGTCCAGCATGAGACCAAAGGGCTGAGCGGGTTTACCGAACTGATGCGCGAGCAGGGGCGCACTTTGACCAGCCAGGTGTTGGAATTTCGCACCATGCCTGCGCCACCGGCCATCGCCAGTCAGCTGAGGGTGAAGGTGAATGAACCCGTCTATTACTCCAGCCGGATCCGCTCGGTGGATGGTCGGGCTCTGCTGCTGGAAGAGAGCTATATGCCGGTCAGACTGTTTCGCAATCTGTCGGTCGCCCATCTGGAAGGGTCAAAATTCGACTACATCGAACGGGAGTGCGGCATCGCGATTGCGGGCAACTATGAGTGCTTCAATGCCGTGCTGGCGGATCGGGCTACTGCCGAGCTGCTCCATATCGAGCAGGGGGCCCCTATCCTGCGGCTCACCTCGCTCTCATACAGCGAGAGCGGAGAGTTCCTCAACTACTCCATCATGTTCCGTAATGCCAACGACTATCACGTTGACTACCACCTCCACCGTGCCCGCGGCTAGTTCCTGGCTGGTGAGGCGGTGTGTCGTTGAAAGAGGGGAGAGCCTGCGAGGGAGGCATTGGCCATAACTCCTCCCTCGGCCCATGCAGATCAAAATAATCAACTCAAATGTTAGTTATCCTTGCTGCCGGATCCGGATGTAGGCAGTGGGGGATGCATGAGCGTGATTGAAGCGATAACCATGGTGGCCGGTATGGTTTATCTGGTGTTGTTGGCGTGGCAGGTGCGCACCGGTTTGCCGGGGCGTCTTGCGCTCGGCCTGCTGGGGCTGGTCTGGTTGCTGGCGGCGGACAGCCTGCTCTGGCTCGCACTGGGGACGGTCACCGCCGTGCTTGCCCTCCGGCATCAGAGGCGGCCGCTGCCCGAGTTCGGGGCGATCGACAGTCAGCAGTTGCGGGCAGGCACTCGCCATCTGCTGCTGCTCTGCTGGGGGCTGGTCACAGTGCAATACAGCCTGCATATCTGGCAGTTGGGACAGGGGATGAGCCCCTGGCTGGTGCGCCCGGACGTGGTGGATGCCTTCCTGCCCATCGCCGGTGGCCTCGGGCTGCGGGCCTGGTTCGCGCAGGGGCTGGTGGATCCCCACCATCCGGCGGCCACCGTCACCGTACTGGTGCTCTCCCTGTCGGCCCTGCTGCTGGGGCGGGCGCTCTGTGCCTGGTTCTGTCCGCTCGGGCTGGTGGGGGAATGGCTGCATGGCCTGCGCCACCGGTTGCTGCCGGGGGAGTGGAGCCCGCCGCGCTGGCTGGATCTTGCCCTGCGCACCCAGAAATTTCTGGTGCTCGGCTTTCTGCTCTTCATCATCCTGCTGGCGGTGCCGGCTGCTGCCCTGCCCGGCTACTTCACCAGCCCCTACCATCAGGCGGCGGATATGAAGATGGGGGCCTTCTTCTTCAACCTGACCCTGATCTCGGGTCTGTGCCTCGGCTGGGTGTTGCTGCTTACCGCGACCTTTCGTCAGGGATTCTGCCGCTACCTTTGCCCCTATGGCGCCTGGCTCGCCCTGCTGGGGCTACTGACGCCGCTGCGCATTCGCCGCGACCCTGCCCGCTGCCTGCGAAGCCAAGGTCACGGCTGTGACAAGTGCAGCCGGGCCTGTCCATCGCGCATTGCGGTGCACCAGCTTATCGCGGTACGCAGCCTGGAGTGCACCGGCTGCCTGAGCTGCGTGGCCGCCTGCCCCAAGCGGGTCGAGGCCCTGCACCTTGGCAGCAAGGTGCATCGGCTCGCACCAAGCCGTTTGCTGGGGCTGCTCTGCCTGTTGCTGCTGGTGCTGCCGTTGCTTGCGTATGGCCTGCTGGATATCTGGGCCAGCCAGACGCCGCTGGCGATACGGGCTCACCTGCTGCAACTGTTGCCACAGCTGACCCATTAACCGGGGAGGGTGACAGTGTGACCATGGCGCAAGGTCACAGGGTATGCACATGGACACCCTCGGGCGTCCGTTTTCTTATTCGGGCGGGTATGGGATGAGGAGAGCAGGGCAGGCCGATTGGCTTACAGGCTGGCGAAATCTACTTCCGGCAGGGTTTCGAAGCCGGGGCGGGCAAACAGATAGCCTTGCATCAGGCTGATGCCCATCTCCCGCAGGCAGGCCATCTCTTCGCGGGTTTCGATCCCCTCCGCCAGCGGGGTGATCTGCAACTCGGCAAACAGCGCCAGACAGTGGCGCACTATGGCTTGTCGGGTCGGGTCATGGTCGATGCCGCGCAGCAGGTGCATATCGAGCTTAACGATGTTGGGGTGAAAATCGGCCAGCAGGTTGAGGCCCGAGTAACCGGCGCCAAAGTCATCGATCGCCGTTTTGAAGCCGAGGGCCTGATAGTGATCGACGATACTGCGGAGATGCTGGCTATCCTGCACCTGCTCCACCTCGGTCAGCTCGAACATGATCTGCTCGATGGGGAAGAGGTGCTCGCGGGCCGCCTGCAGAGTGGTGCGGATGCAGCGCTCCGGGCGGTAGACCGCATTGGGCAGAAAGTTGATGCTCAGCATGCCCCGCATCTCGAGCCGGGCGGCCAGTGCGATGGCCTTGATGCGGCACAGCTGGTCGAAGCGGTAGCGATTGCCATCGTTGACCCGGGTAATCACGCTCTGCGCCGGCTCGTTGTTGAGCCCCCGCACCAGCGCCTCGTAGCCGAAGATGGTGCGCTGGCTGCAATCGACGATGGGCTGAAAGGCCATGGTGAAGTCGAAGTCGAGATCGGCTTTCTCCTGACACAGCTGGCAGATGGCGGGGGACGGGGCGGCAGGTATATCCATGACTTTCCTCTTGGGCGTGGCGGCGCTGGGCACTATCTCAAATGATAACAGCTCATTACCGCCCTGCAGGTTCGATTAGCGAAGCGTAATCGGACGATCGAGAGGCTTTTGTTTCGGTTGTTCCTGCGAGTCAGGGTTGGCCAGCCGGAGTTGGAAATTCGGCTGGCCGTTATGGCGATAGAGCCTATTTACGCTAACGTCCGATTACGCCTGACGGCTAATCTAACCTACGAGATAGAAATATTTTAGATAAATGATTTAATCCTCATCATCAATACTATTTAGATAATGGGCTATAATATCGCCGTGGCATTTATCTGGCTTGCAAAAACATCCTAATGTTTTCCCTCGAAGAGTTAAAAAATCACTCTTATCAACATTGATGAATTTATTGTATTCAAAGTCATATTCAAATTTTCTTATGACCTCATCTCTATCACCATCTTCACCTATTGCGTAAGGGTTACCCCATTTAGACCCTCTCCCGATGTATTCATATGTTGAGTCACTTTTAATGCCATTAAATTGGCTGTCTTTTTTGATGTTTATTACTCTTGTTATGGCTATTTTTATTCTGCGAATGGGGATGTTCATTGATTTAAAGATATCATACTCGAAAGAAAACTCGTGTCCATCATCAAAAATAATAGCGTGAGTCGGTCTTGCATTATTGATATCAATAACAGATTCTACAGTAACATCGCTACAGGCGCGGCTAGATAAGAAACCATGATGGTCCTCAACATAAAGTAAAGTATGCGCCTTCATTTTTGACGTTATGTTGTCCAGTTTTCGGTGGAATTTACTCTCGCAGAGAAATTCTTTTGGGTAAAGAACAATTATTCTTATCATCAGTAAAGGTGCTTTATCTGAAAGTTTGTTTCAGAATACTTTGCAAGGTATTCAAGCACAAGCCTGCGATGACATTGGTGCGGTTTGTGTTCGCTACACAACAAGCATCCGTCATATAAGTCATTAATTTTAATGTTTTTTTCTATGTTTCTTCTTGCCATTAGGTTGAGGAACTCTTCCTCGTATTGAGTCCAAGAGAGCTTCTTTTTTTGATATGTAGCAAGTAGTTCCTTGGTCGGTGCTAATTCTGGTAAGTGTACATATTCTGCCTGCGTCAGTCTGCTTAAAAAAAATGACAAGTCATCTCTTTTCGCAAAACCAGACAATTGTGAAGTATTGTTGACCCTCACATCAACAATCCTCTTTATATTATTACTAGCGATAAGTGTAAAAAAGTCCTCAGCACTTTTTTGAGTAAATCCAATGGTATAAATGTTCATTTAGTATTCTCTTAATTCTTTGTAGTAATTAGGGAATGTATATATTCCATTTACTTGAATCCAATATCCATTATGTTGGCTAGGTGGTTGATATGCTCGGCTAAGACCGACCCTTAAAAAGGCGGTTTCTTGTGAATTTATGAAATAATTAAGTTTGTCCAGTTCATTTATACCATGTTTTTCTTGAGCAAAATCATGAAATCCCAAATCAGTAATTGGTAAGTAATTAAACCATGTGCCTGCACCGTCTTGAAAGTTAACTTTTAGTTTTCCTGGTTTAAACTTATCTTCAATTATACTTATTGTCCTTGGATTTACTTTGATAGTGATAATGGATGTGTTAATGTCGTGACCTATTGGAATATGTTTTTGCTTATGTTCTAAGGCAATTTTGAAACCTGTGCTGACGTCAGGAACACAGCTGTCATTTAATATTTTGTAGAACATTCCTTTATTACAGGCATCTACTAATGTTAATCCCTCATAATTATGATCTTCAGTATGTGGGCCTGTTGGATTGGGTGATTTTTTAAATTTTCCCTCAATTATAGAGCCAGGTATTATTTTTAATTTTTCGCAGTTTTCAAATCTTATATATGGCATTGGTCTTATACATGACCCTGTTTCTATATCGATACCTGCCATGCAGACTAGATCTTTATTGTGGAATCTCGTTAAGTCTGTAATTACGATTTTACTCATGCTTCACCATATGAACATTTGTGTCATTAGTGGCTATTGTAAGGACGTACTGGTGTAACTAATGTGACTCGAATAACAAAAACGGCGCCTTACGGCGCCGTTTTTAATATCACTTACCCAACCATATCACTGCAGCAGGGAGATATCCGCGACTTGCAGGAACAGGTTGCGCAGGTTGTTCAGCAGTGCCAGACGGTTGGCCTTGAGGGCTTCGTCGTCGGCCATCACCATCACTTCGTTGAAGAAGGTGTCGACCGGCTCGCGCAGGGCGGCCAGACGGGTGAGGGCAGCCTGATAGTCACCGGCAGCGAACAGCGGGGCCAGTTCGGCTTGCAGTTCGGCAACCTGGGTGGCCAGCGCCTTCTCGGCGGCATCTTGCAGCAGTTCCGGTTTGACGGCAGTCGGCAATTCGCCTTCGACCTTGGCCAGAATGTTGCTCACGCGCTTGTTGGCGGCAGCCAGTGCCAGTGCGGCATCCAGCGTGCGGAAGTGGCTGACGGCCTTGACGCGACGATCGAAGTCGAGCGGACGGGTCGGGCGGCGGGCCAGTACGGCCAGCACCACGTCGGCACCGATGCCTTCGTCCTGATAGGCGGCGCGGAAGCGGCCCAGCATAAAGTCGACCACGTCGGTGACGACGGTCTTGTTGGTCAGCTTGTCGCCGTAGACGCGTACCGCTTCTTCAACCAGTTCAACCAGATCCAGATCCAGCTGCTTCTCGGTCATGATGCGCAGGGCACCGATGGCGGCGCGACGCAGGGCGAACGGGTCTTTATCACCCTTCGGCAGCATGCCGATGCCGAAGATACCGGCCAGGGTGTCGAACTTGTCGGCCAGCGCGACGGCGCAGGCAACCAGACCGGACGGCAGGGCATCGCCGGCAAAGCGCGGCATGTACTGCTCGTTGAGGGCCACGGCAACCGCTTCATCTTCGCCATCGTGACGGGCGTAATGCATCCCCATGACACCCTGGGTGTCGGTGAACTCGCCGACCATGTTGGTCATCAGGTCACACTTGGAGAGCAGACCGGCACGGCGGGCCTGAGTCACGACGGCATTATCGCCACCACTGATACGCTCGGCGATAAAGCCGGCGACGGTCTCGATGCGCTCGACCTTGGCCTTGACGGTGCCCAGCTGTTGCTGGAACAGCACGGTTTCAAGGCGCGGCAGGCGGGAGGCCAGGGTCTGCTTGAGGTCGGTCTTGAAGAAGAACTCGGCGTCTGAGAGACGGGGGCGAACCACCTTCTCGTTGCCGCTGATGATCTGGCTCGGGTCTTTGGACTCGATGTTGGTGACGAAGATGAACTTCGGCAGCAGCTTGCCGTTCTTGTCGTAGACCGGGAAGTACTTCTGGTCACCCTTCATGGTGTGAACCAGCGCCTCAGCCGGCACGGCCAGGAACTTCTCTTCGAAGTTGGCGGTCAGCACCACAGGCCACTCGACCAGTGCAGTCACTTCTTCCAGCAGGGCGTCGTCCAGATCGGCCACGCCACCGAAGGCGGCAGCGGCCGCTTCGACGTCAGCCTTGATCTTGGCCTTGCGCGCCATAAAGTCGGCAATCACCATGCCGCGCTCCTGCAGGATCTGCGGGTACTGGCTGGCGTTGTCGATGGTGAACTCGCTCTCGCCCATAAAGCGGTGGCCGCGGATGGTGCGGGCAGAGTCGATACCCAGAATGTAGGCGGGGACCAGCTCGCCATCCAGCAGCAGGGTCACGGTGAAGACCGGACGCACGAACTGGATGGTCTTGTCGCCCCAGCGCATCATTTTCGGGATGGGTAGCTTGGCCAGTGCAGCAGCAACCAGCTCGCCCAGCAACTCTTTGGCCGGACGGCCTTCGACCTTGGCGGTGTGAACCAGCCACTCGCCCTTGTCGGTGACCAGACGCTCGGCCTGCTCAACTGTGATGCCGTTGCCACGGGCCCAGCCTTCGGCAGCCTTGGTCGGCTTGCCTTCGGCATCGAACGCCTGCGCCACGGCTGGGCCGCGCTTCTCGACGCTCTTGCTCGGCTGTTCGCCAGCCAGCTCGCTTACCTTCAGCGCCAGACGGCGCGGTGAGGCAAACCACTCGACGTCGCCGAAGGCCAGATCGGCCTTGGTCAGTTCGGCTTTGAAGTTGTCGGCAAAGGCTTCGGCCAGGGAGCGCAGGGCTTTGGGCGGCAGCTCAGCAGTACCGATCTCTACCAGAAATGTATGTTGTGCCATGTCCGTTCCTTAACCTTGCTTGTTCTCACTGCGCTGACACATAGGGAAGCCCAGCGCTTCGCGGGAGGCGTAGTATGCCTCTGCCACGGCCTTGGTCAGGGTGCGAATGCGCAGGATGTAGCGCTGACGCTCGGTGACCGAGATGGCCTTGCGGGCATCCAGCAGGTTGAAGGAGTGAGCGGCTTTGAGGATGCGCTCGTAGGCAGGCAGCGGCAGCGGTTTTTCCAGTGCCAGCAGGTTCTGGGCTTCCTTCTCGTACTGCTCGAAGCAGTGGAACAGGAACTCCACATCGGCGTGTTCGAAGTTGTAGGTGGATTGCTCCACTTCGTTCTGGTGAAACACGTCGCCGTAGGTGGTCTTGCCCAGCGGGCCGTCAGACCAGACCAGATCGTAGACGCTGTCCACGCCCTGAATGTACATGGCCAGACGCTCGAGACCGTAGGTGATCTCGCCGGTGACCGGCTTGCACTCGAGGCCGCCCACTTGCTGGAAGTAGGTGAACTGGGTCACTTCCATGCCGTTCAGCCACACTTCCCAACCCAGACCCCAGGCACCCAGCGTCGGGTTTTCCCAGTTGTCTTCCACGAAGCGGATGTCGTGGATTTCAGGATCCATGCCCAGCTCTTTCAGGGAGCCCAGATAGAGTTCCTGAATGTTGTCGGGGGAAGGCTTGATGATTACCTGGAACTGGTAGTAGTGCTGCAGGCGGTTCGGGTTTTCACCGTAGCGGCCGTCGGTCGGACGGCGGGACGGTTGCACGTAAGCGCAGGCGATGGGCTCCGGGCCCAGGGCACGCAGACAGGTCATGGGGTGGGAAGTACCGGCACCCACTTCCATATCCAGCGGCTGAATGATGGTACAGCCCTGGCGGGACCAATAGTCCTGCAGCTGCAGGATCAGGCCCTGAAAGGTTTTGACATCGAATTTTTGCATAATTTTTTTCGCGCGAAGTGAAAATCAGAGCAAGATTTGCTGAATGTGAACCGAGGGAGTATACCGTCTGGCATGGTCGGATAATAGGCGAAATTGCAGCGGATTCGCGGGATGGTGCTGCGCTGTGGCTGGTCGGGCGGGATGTCCGGTATATGATGTGAGCAGTGCCGCCTGCAGAGTGGGCAGGGTCGGGCAAACCGCTGAAATGACGAGGGAGAGGAAATGGAACTGCGCTGCGCCTGGGTGACCAAAGACCCGGAATATATTGAATACCATGACAAACAGTGGGGCAGGCCGGTCTATGACTCGCGCGAGCTGTTTGCCAAGCTCTGCCTCGACGGCCAGCAGGCGGGGCTGTCGTGGATCACCATCCTCAAGCGCACCGAGAGCTATTACCGCGCCTATGCGGACTTTGATCCGGTACAGATTGCCCGGTTCGACGAGCAGGATGTGGAGCGGTTGATGCAGGACAGCGGCATTATCCGCAACCGGCTCAAGGTGCAGTCGATCATCAGAAATGCCCGCGCTTATCTGGCGTTGCAGGAGCAGGGGATCGACTTCGCCGACTACCTGTGGGGCTTTGTCGGCGGCGCCCCCATCGTCAACCAGCGGCAGGGCAACGGCGATATTCCGGCGACCTCGCCGGAGTCGGATGCCATGTCGAAAGCGCTCAAGAAGCTCGGCTTCAACTTCGTTGGCAGCACCATCTGTTACGCCTTTATGCAGGCGGTGGGGATGGTGAACGATCATCTGGTCAGCTGTCCTTGCCACGCCGAGTGTCAGTTACCGCGCTGACAGTCCGCCGATTGCACAAAAAAACACCACTCTCGCCATCTGTTCAGGCTTGCGTCAGACAATGGCGTGCCAGCGCGTTACAATCCGGCCCCCGGCATGGTGCCGGATTGTTTTCACAGAGGTTTTTTCATGCGAGCCAAGATCCTGGTGCCTGCTCTGGCACTGACCGTTGCCCTGAGCGGCTGTACCACCAACCCCTACACAGGTGAATCCCAGACCTCCAAAGGTGCCTGGGGCGCGCTGGCTGGCGCCGCTGCCGGTGCGGCCGTAGGTGCGCTCTCCTCCAGCAAGGGTGACCGCAAGAAGGGCATCCTGACCGGCGTTGCTGCTGGCGCAGCCCTGGGTGGCGGTATCGGCTACTACATGGACGTGCAGGAAGCCAAGCTGCGCGAGAAACTGCAGGGCACCGGCGTCAGCGTGACCCGCAATGGCAATGAGCTGATCCTCAACATGCCGAACAACGTCACCTTCGACAGCTCCAGCTCCCAGCTGAAAGCGGCCGGTGCCAACACCCTCTCCGGCGTGGCCATGGTCGTTGCCGAGTTCGACAAGACCCGCCTGAACGTGGTCGGTCACACCGACAGCACCGGTTCCCGCGATCTGAACATGAAGCTCTCCCGCGATCGTGCCGATGCCGTTGCCGCCCAGCTGATTGGTCAGGGCGTAGCAGGTAGCCGCATCTCCACCACCGGCGTAGGCCCGGATCAGCCGGTTGCTACCAACAGCACCGCCGCTGGCAAAGCCCAGAACCGCCGCGTGACCATTACCCTGACCCCGACCGCCTAAGTCGTTCAGGTTTCGGTAACGAAAAGGCCCCGCCAGTGATGGCGGGGCCTTTTGCTATCCAGCTGTCGGTATGACTGTTTAGACAGCCGCAGTCAGCTGCACTTCGACCTTGTAGCCCTCGTGGGCGAGGCGGGCTTGTACGCAGGCGCGCACGGGTGCGGTGCCAGCCGGGATCCAGGCATCCCACTGCTCGTTGAAGGCAGCGATGTCCTGAATGTCTTTGAGATAGATATTGGCCATCAGGATCTTGTCGACGCCGGAGCCGTTGGCTTCCAGCAGGCGCTGCAGGCTTGCCAGCACTTCGCGGGTCTGCTGGTGGATGTCGGCCTCTTCGCTGACGGGCACTTCCACCACGTAGAGGGTGCCATTGTGGATGACCACGTCTGACCAACGCTGGGTGGTGCCGATTCGGGTAATGGTTGTCATGGAGTGCTCCGGTACGGGGGCTTATTGACCCTTGCGGATCAGGTAGCGGTAGGGGGCCTGCTCTGTCTCGCTGGCGACCAGGGTGTGATCCATAAAGCGGCAGAAACTGGGGATGTCGCGGGTGGTTGAAGGATCGTCAGCGCTGACCAGCAGGGTCTCGCCATCCGCCATCAGCCGCACTTTCTTGCGAACCATCATAACGGGTTCCGGGCAACGAAGCCCGATTGCGTCCAACTCGTGGGTTGCGCCGCAGAATAAATCACTCATCTATTATCAACCTTCAACCTATTCGGCTGCCAATGATACTCAGGGCTAAAAAATAATCAAACAAACGACCCATTCACCAGCATATGTAACCGAAATGTTATTCGACCCTATCCAGCTTGCGCCGGACGAGTAATATAAAAATTGAACCATATTCAACAAGGAGGTGAATATGCAGGTCTCCTACGGCAGATTACAAGCCTATGCAGGCATGGGGTTCTTGTCCTTCGCCATGATAGTGATGGGCAGCCCGATCGGGAATACCGGTACCTGGTTCGGCTCCATGGTGATGGTCGGGTTGGGGCTCTGGATCGAGCTCAGCGATTACTATGACGAGGATGAGGACGAGAACGATCAATCCTGAATCGGATGACGATTCAGCAACAAAGGCGGAGCAATTCCGCCTTTGTCATTTCTGCCGTTTGGCTATGTGCCCGGATCAGCGGGTCGAGCGCATCGCCCGCTCCAGATGCAGCGCCGTCTGCTCCGGGCTGGCCTTGGGGTCGTTGAAGAAGTTGCTCAGCACATCGAGGATTGCCTGCCGCATATTGGTCGGCGTCGCCATCCCTTCTGCCATGCTGGGCAGCAGGTTGTCCTGCTTTTCCGCCAGCAGGAAGTCCTGATAGGAGCGGACTGCGCAGCGGTCGAACTTGCTCATGTCGGGGTTGGTCAGCGCCGGGATCGACCCCTTCACCCGATTGAACTCCTCCTGAAATTGCGGCGTCATCAGCAGTTGGGCCAGATCCCCCTGCGCCTGCAGCTGGGCCGGATCCCGCTGTTTGAACATGGCGATGGAGTCGAGGTTGTAGCTGAACAGTCCGGCGCTGCCCGGGCTCGGCAGGCAGGCGATATCCTCACCCGGTCGGTAGTTGCCCGCACTCAGTTCACCCTTCACCCAGTCCCCCATCAACTGCATGGCGGCGCCACCGCTCTCCAGCAGATTGGTGGCCTGATGCCACTTCAGACCAGCGTATTTTTGCGGCACATAGGCGCGCAGTTGCTGGAAACGGGTCAACACCCGCACCATATCGGGGCCGGTCAGGGTGGCGCTGTCCTGTTCGAGGAACGCCTTGCGATAGAATTCTTTTCCGCCCTCACCGAGCGCCACCGTTTCAAACAACACCGCCAGCTGCCAGGGCTCGTTGCCGATGGCGAGCGGAGTGATGCCCCGTTTTTTAAGCTGGTCGGCGACGGTAACAAACTGGGCCCAGTCGGTGGGTGGAGTCAGCTTGTTGCGCTCGAAGATCTTGCGGTTGAGCCACAGCCAGTTGACCCGGTGGATGCCGGTGGGCACCGCCATCAGGGCGCCATTCTGGCTGAGGGTGGCACGCACCATGGGCGGCATCTGACTGTACCAGCCGAGGTGTTCGGCCATGGGGGTGAGATCGCGCAAAAAGCCCAGCCCGGCCCACTCCTTGAGCTCGTAACCCTTGAGGTGGGCCGCTTCGGGCGGGTTGGCCGCCAGCGCCCGGCTCTTCAATACCGTCATGGCACTCTTGCCGCCGCCGCCCTGTACCGCGAAGTCGTTCCACTGGTTGCCCTGTTTGGTCCACTCGGATTTGAGCACTTCGACCGCTTTCGCTTCGCCGCCGGACGTCCACCAGTGCAGCACTTCCACCTGGGAGGCGGCAACGGGAGCAGAGAGCAGGGCGATGACAGAAAAAGACAACCACTTCATAAGGTTACTGCCTTGGTAGGGAGAGCGTGGCCTGCAGGCCACCTTGAGGACGGTTTTCCAGCACCAGATCGCCGCCGTGGGCGTGGGCTATGTTGCGGGCGATGCCAAGACCGAGGCCGGTGCCGGCCTGATCGGTACTGAGCCGGTAATAGGGTTCGAAGATGCGCTCAAACTTATCGTCTGGCAGGCCGGGGCCCTCATCCATGATGAAGAGGATCAGCATCTCCTCGTCATCCATGATGATGATGCGCACCCGCTGGCCGTACTTGATGCCGTTGTCTACCAGATTGCCGATGCAGCGCTTGAGCGCCAGCAGCTTGCCGCGGTAGGGCCACTTGCAGTGGCCTTCGATGGTCAGCCGCTCGTCGTGCAGGTTCATCGACTCCGCCATCTGCTCAAGCAGGGCGTTGATATCGATCTCCTCGATATTCTCGTGAATGTCGGTCTCTTTGACCGTCTGCAGCGCCCCTTTCACCATCAGCTCCAGCTCGTCGAGATCCTTGTTGAACTTGGCGATTTGCACCTCGTCGTCGAGCAGTTCGACCCGCAGCCGCAGTCGGGTGATGGGGGTCTTGAGGTCGTGGGAGATGGAGCTGAACAGCCGCTCTCTATCGTCGATATAGCGACGAATGCGGTGCTGCATGATGTTGAAGGCGCGGGTGGCCGCCACGATTTCCGATGCTCCTTCCTCCTTGAGCGAAGGTTGGTCGATATCCTTGCCCAGATTCACCGCCGCCTTGGCGAGACGGCGCAGCGGGCGGGTCTGCCAGCGCACCAGCATAAAGGTGAAGAAGCAGAGGAACACCGTCATCAGGGCGATGAAACGCACCTGGTTGCTCGGCATCACGGTATCGTCGAGGGTCATGTAGGGGGCGGGCAGCAGGGCCGCCAGATAGAGCCACTCCCCCTTTTCGATCTCGATCTGGGTCACCAGCACCGGCGGATTGAGCGGCTCCAGCGACAGGGTGTAGCGGGCCCAGGAGGAGGGAAGATCCGCCAGCAAGGTGTCGTTGTTGAAGACGTGGAGGTCGTCGGGCCGGGAGAAATCCACCTTGATCGCCATGGCGTCGGAGAGCTTGCGGGTCAGCACTCCCTGCACCTCCTCCAGCACCTGCGTCTTGCGTTCGCTGTCGGGGATGGCGTTGATGTGGATCTCTTCCTCGTTGAGCGAGACGAAGAAGCGGCTGCCCCCCATGTTGCGCAGCTGGTCCAGCGCGATATGGCGATACTGCAGCGGCAGGGATTTGAAGAAGTTGACGGTGGAGGCGGCAGACATGGCGAGGTTGCGGGTGGTGCTGAGCATCCCCTCCAGCTCCCGCTTCTGGATCTGCTGCATCCAGATGCCGGTCAGAATGGTCTGGGAGAGCAGGATGGCCAGCAACAGCAGCAGGATCATCCGTGACAACAGGGAGCGGGGCACCAGCGCCCCCCAGGACCACTTGTTGCTCATGGCAGCTCGTGCACCTCGGCAATCAGCATGTAGCCGCTACCGCGGATGGTTTTGATGATGCGCGGGCTCTTGCCGTTGTCGCCCAGCTTCTGGCGCAGACGGCTGATCTGCACGTCGATACCGCGCTCCATCGGCAGGCTTTCGCGGCCGCGGGTGGCATCCGAGATGGTGTCCCGATCCAGCACCACGCCGGGCTGTTGCAGGAACATGCCGAGCAGCATGGCGTCGCTGCCGGAGAGATCCAGCAGGCTGCCATCATCATGGGTCAGCTGGTGGCTCAGGGTGTCGAGGGTCCACTCGGCAAAACGCAGGCGGCGGCTCGGCTCTTTCTCTTTTTCCGGCTGGCGGAATTCGGCGCGGCGCAGCAGCGCCTTGATGCGGGCCTGCAGTTCACGGGGGCTGAACGGCTTGGCGATATAGTCGTCGGCGCCGAGTTCGAGGCCGATCACCCGATCCGCTTCGTCGGAGGCGGCGGTCAGCATGATGATGGGCACCTGGGAGTCACGACGGATCTGCTGGCAGAGGGTAAAACCATCCTCGCCGGGCATCATGATGTCCAGAATAATCAGGTCCGGGCTGTGCTGGGCGAGTTGCTGGCGCATCTCATTGCCCTCCGCCGCCGTCAATACCTGAAAGCCCGCCCGAGTCAGGTACTCATTGAGCAGCTCGCGGATCTCTTGGTCGTCATCGACGATCAGCAGTTGTTTGCTCATTGACATATGTATGTGCATCCACCCATTTTTTTGTGCAGATTGAACCTGTCGGGGGAGTAAAAAGCAAGCAAGCCCCCTATCTAATGTGAGGTTTAAGGCAATAACAGCCTATTGATAAGATTAAAACGAAAAAAGGCCGACCCAAACGGGACGGCCAACAGACAGCTTCTGACCACTGACGAGCACCCCGTGTGGCGATCGTCACAGACTTGAAAAGGGGCCAGTCAGACTGGCCCCGAAAAGGGACAACTCTCAGTAGTGCATCCCGTCGATCCGGCTGGTTATCACACCCGTTCAAACACGGTGGCGATACCCTGACCCAGACCGATACACATGGTGGCAACCCCCAGGGTGGCATCCTTCTCCTCCATCAGATTGATGAGGGTAGTGGAGATGCGGGCACCGGAGCAGCCGAGGGGGTGACCCAACGCAATGGCGCCGCCGTTGAGGTTTACCTTCTCGTCCACCAGATCCTGCAGACCCAAATCCTTCACGCAGGGCAGGGACTGGGCGGCAAACGCCTCGTTTAGTTCGAACAGGTCTATATCACCGACTGTCAGACCAGCCCGTTTGAGCGCCTTCTGGGTCGCCGGCACCGGGCCGTAACCCATGATGGCGGCGTCGCAGCCGGCGATGGCCATGGCACGAACCTTGGCGCGCGGCGTGAGGCCGAGGGCCTTGGCGCGATCCGCGCTCATCACCAGCATGGCGGCGGCGCCATCGGACAGGGCCGAGGAGCTGCCGGCAGTGACGGTGCCGTTGACCGGATCAAACACCGGGCGCAGCTGGCTCAGTGTTTCAACCGTGGTCTCCGGGCGGATCACCTCGTCGTAGTCGTAGAAGAAGCGGGCGCCGCTGGCGTCATGGCCTTCCAGCCCGACGATCTCCTTGGCAAAGCGTCCTTCCACGGTGGCGGCGTGAGCTCGGCGGTGGGAGCGGGCGGCAAACTCGTCCTGCTGCTGGCGGCTGATGCCGTGCAGCTTGCCGAGCATTTCGGCGGTCAGCCCCATCATGCCGGAGGCTTTCGCCACCGACTTGGCCATGCCGGGATGGAAGTCAACGCCGTGGCTCATCGGCACGTGACCCATATGCTCGACGCCGCCGATGATGAAGATATCCCCATCACCTACCTGAATGGCGCGAGAGGCATCATGCAGCGCCTGCATACTGGAGCCACACAGGCGGTTGACGGTGACTGCCCCTACCTGCTTCGGAATGCCGGCCAGCAGCGCGGCGTTGCGGGCGATGTTGAAGCCCTGCTCCAGGGTCTGCTGCACGCAGCCCCAGTAGATATCCTCGATCTCGTTCGGGTCGAGGTTGGGGTTGCGCAGCAGGATGGATTTCATCAGGTGCGCGGACAGATCTTCTGCACGCACGTTGCGGAAGGCGCCGCCCTTGGACCGGCCCATCGGGGTCCGGATACAGTCGACAATGACTACGTCTTTCATGAATGGATCTCCTTTCCGCAATCAGTAGAAGGTTTTGCCCTGGGCAGCCATCTCGCGTAAGCGGTCGCTGACGCGGTAGAGCGGGCCCAAGTCGGCATACTGGTCGGCCATGGCCACGTAGCGATCCAGACCGATAGTGTCCAGATAGCGGAACACGCCGCCGCGGAAGGGAGGGAAGCCCAGACCGTAGACCAGTGCGATGTCGGCTTCGGCTGGCGTGGCAACAATGCCCTCTTCCAGACAGAGCACCACCTCGTTGATCATCGGGATCATCATGCGGGCGATGATGGCGTCCTTGTCGAAATCCTGTTTCGGCTTGGCGATGGGGGCCAGCAGCTCGTAGCTGGCGGCGTCAGCCACCTTCTTCGGCTTGCCCTTCTTGTCCTGCTCGTAGGCGTAGAAGCCCTTGCCGTTCTTCTGACCGAAGCGGTTCACTTCGTACATCACGTCGATGGCGGTGCGGCCTTCCTTGCTCATGCGTGCCGGGAAGCCCTGCGCCATCACGTCACCGGCATGGTGACCGGTGTCGATGCCGACCACGTCCAGCAGGTAGGCGGGGCCCATGGGCCAGCCGAACTCTTTCTCCATCACCTTGTCGACGGCGGCGAAGTCGGCGCCATCGGCAACCAGTTTGTTGAAGCCGAAGAAGTAGGGGAACAGCACGCGGTTGACGAAGAAGCCCGGGCAGTCGTTGACCACCACCGGGGACTTGCCCATGGCGGCGGCATAGGCCACCACGCGGTTGATGGTTTCATCGGAGGTTTGCTCGCCGCGGATGATCTCCACCAGTGGCATGCGGTGCACCGGGTTGAAGAAGTGCATGCCGCAGAAGTTCTGCGGGCGCTTCAGCCCCTTGGCCAGCAGGGAGATTGGGATGGTGGAGGTGTTGCTGGCGAGCACTGCGTCTTCGCCAATGATCCCTTCCACTTCGCCCAGTACGGCGGCCTTCACTTTCGGGTTCTCGACCACGGCTTCGACCACCACATCCACATGCTTGACGTTGTCATAGCTGAGAGTCGGAGTGATGGCGGAGAGCACCTGGCCCATCTTGATGCCGTCGATGCGGCCCTTCTCGAGCTGGCCGTTGAGCAGCTTGGTGGCTTCGCCCATGCCAAGTGCCAGCGCCTTCTCGTTGATATCTTTCATCACCGCCGGAATGCCCTTGCTGGCAGACTGGTAGGCGATGCCGCCCCCCATGATGCCGGCACCCAGTACGGCGGCGTGGCCAGTGGCCTTAGCAGCCTGCTTGGCCGCCTTCTTGGCCAGCGCCTTGATGTGCTGATCGTTCAGGAAGATACCGACCAGTGCCTTGGCTACATCGGTCTTGGCCAGCTTGATAAAGCCCTGTGCCTCAACGACCAGCGCTTCGTCACGGCTCATACCTGCGGCGGCCTCGACGGTTTTCACCGCGGTCATAGGCGCCGGATAGTGTTTGCCCGCCACGGCGGCAACCATGCCGGCGGCGGTGGTGAAGCTCATCATGGCTTCCAGTTTGGAGAGGCGCAGCGGCGCTTTTTTGGCGGCGCGACGGCTCTGCCAGTCCAGCTTGCCCGCAATGGCGTCCTGGATCATCTGCAGCGCAGCGCTCTGCAGCGCGTCAGGGGCGACTACGGCGTCGATAGCGCCCACCTTGAGGGCGTCATCGGCACGGTAATCCTTACCGGTGGTGATCCACTCGAGCGCGTTGTCGGCGCCGATCACTCGCGGCAGACGGACTGTGCCGCCAAAGCCCGGCATGATGCCGAGTTTGGTCTCGGGCAGGCCGATTTTGGCGGTGGTGTCGGCCAGACGGAAGTCGGTGGAGAGAATGGTCTCGCAGCCGCCGCCCAGAGCGTGACCCTTGATGGCGGAGAGGGTAGGCACCGGCAGATCTTCGATGGCATTGAAGATGTCGTTGGCCTTTTTCAGCCAGCCGAGCAGATCTTCTTGCGGCAGATCGAACAGTTCCAGGAATTCGGTAATGTCGGCACCGACGATAAAGGCGTCTTTGCCGGAGGTGAGGATCAGACCTTTTAGTTCACGTTCTTGTTGTAATGCGGCGATCGCTTCGCTCAGGGAGAGCAGGGTAGCGCGATCCAGCTTGTTGACTGAACCCGGGGCATCAAACCTCAGCTCGGCGATGCCGTTTTCGAGGTAGCTGACCGACAGGGTTTCGCCTTGGTAGATCATGAGAGTGTCTCCTTGTTCCCACTCAGTGGGGAGTGGTGCTCCTTTATCCCCAGCAGGGGGCGAGGCTCACTATTGATCCAAAAGGAGACATTTTCAACACCTATTTAAAACATTTGTTTAACAGTTATCGAGTAAAAGCTCCTCATCACAAAATGAGCAAAAGAGAGGCGCCTTGCGGCGCCCCGGATAGATGTGAGTTTGTTATCAACTGGCCAGTTCCGGCCGGTTGCGATACTGGTTCAGCACCTCGGGATCGGCGAGGGCATGGGTGTTGTTAACCGGCCGGTTGTGTACCACTTCACGCACCGCCAGTTCGACGATCTTGCCGGACTTGGTGCGGGGGATGGCATCCACCTGCAGGATGCGGGCGGGCACGTGGCGGGCGGTGCAATGTTGCTTTATTTGCTGGCGGATCCGCTCGCGCAGCGGCTCATCCAGCTTGCAGCCAGCCTTGAGCTTGACGAACAGCACCACCCGCTCGTCCTGCTGCCACTGCTGGCCGATGACTATGCTCTCTTCTACTTCCTCCAACTGCTCGACATAGCGGTAGATCTCGCTGGTGCCGATACGCACGCCGCCAGGGTTGAGGGTGGCGTCGGAGCGGCCGTAGAACAGAATGCCACCGGTCGGGGTTAGCTCAATCCAGTCGCCGTGGCACCAGATGTTGTCGAACCGTTCGAAGTAGGCGGCGTGGTACTTGTCGCCATTTTCGTCACCCCAGAAGTAAATGGGCTGGGCCGGGAACGGCTTGGTACAGACCAGTTCGCCCTTCTCCCCCTGCACCGGCTGGCCCGCTTCGTTGAATACCTGCACCGCGAGACCGAGGCCGCGCCCCTGACTCTCGCCGCGATAGACAGGGCTGAGCGGGTTGCCGATGACGAAGCAGGAGCAGATATCGGTGCCGCCTGAGATGGAGCTGAGCTGCACATTCTGCTTTATCTGCTGATAGACGTAGTCGAATCCCTCCGGCGACAGCACAGAGCCGGTGCTGCAGATCAGCCGCAAGTACGGCAAGTCGTGGCTCTTGATGGGGGCATAACCCTGCTTGTGCAGCGCATCAAGATATTTGGCCGAGGTACCGAACAAGCTGACCTGCTCGTCACGGGCGAGATCCCACAGCACATTGCCATCCGGGTAAAATGGCGAGCCGTCATAGAGCACCAGGGTGGCGCCGGAGGCGAGGGCGCTCACCAGCCAGTTCCACATCATCCAGCCGCAGGTGGTGAAGTAGAAAATTCGCTCCCCCGGTTTGATGTCGCAGTGCAGTTGGTGCTCTTTCAGATGTTGCAGCAGGGTGCCGCCAATCCCGTGCACGATGCACTTGGGTTTGCCGGTGGTGCCGGAGGAGTAGAGGATATAGAGCGGGTCATTGAAAGCCATCGGCTCGAAAGCGAGCTGGGCACCGTGCTGGCTTGCCAGCACTTGCTGCCAGTCGTGACCAAGCTGCAGCGGGTTGCCGAGCAGGGGGATCATCACCGTCTGCTCTATGCTGTCGATCTGGCTGACGACCCCTGCCACTTTGTCCTGAATATCGATGGCCTTGCCGTTGTAGCGATAGCCATCCACGGTAAACAGCACCCGCGGCCGTGTCTGGCCGAAGCGCTCTACCACGCTGGCCTCGCCAAAGTCGGGGCTGGTGGAGGTCCAGATCGCCCCCAGACTGGTGGTTGCCAGCATGGCTACCACGGTTTCCGGAATATTGGGCAGATAGGCGGCGACCACATCGCCACGACCAATCCCATGATGACGCAGCCACTGAGCCAGCCGGGCAACCTGATCACTCAGTTCACCCCAGCTCAGAGTACGGCTTGGACCCCCTTCGATGCGGGATATGATGGCCGGGCTCTCGTCCTGACGGCGCAGCAGGTTTTCGGCGAAGTTGAGGCAGCTATCGGGGAACCAGCGGGTGCGCTGCATATCCTGACGGTTCTCCGCCACTATGTTGCCGAGCTCGCCCTTGACGCCACAGTGCTGCCATACCAGTGGCCAGAAACGGGTAGTCTTCTCCACCGACCATTGGTAAAGCTGCGGGTAATTCTGCAACTGCAAGCCGTGGAAACGGTTCACCTCCGCCATAAAACGGTAGAGGTTGGATTGCTGCATCCCGAGCGGATCTGGTTGCCACAGGCAGAGGTTGTCCATGAGTAATCCCTGACTTCATGTATCTACCGGCAGTGTATTGAATTGTTTTTGATTTGTTAATGATTGGTTTTCTGTTGATAACAAACACGTTTGTAACGTATGCGTTACCTCACGAAGCGGCAGCTTGACGGGTCGAGCCGCCAAGCTCTTGATGTTATGCTGCAATTACATTCACCTCGGAGCAGGACGCCATGAGCAGCTACAGCCAACTTTTTGCCCAGCACCTCGATACCTTGCAGCAGCGCAGCCGCGACATTCTGCAACAACAGGGGCTCAGCGGACTGGCCATCCACTCCGGCCAGACTCACCGTATCTTCCTCGATGATCAGGATTACCCGTTCAAGGTAAACCCGCACTTCAAGGCCTGGTTGCCGGTACTGGACAATCCCCATTGCTGGCTGCTGGTGGACGGGGTGAACAAACCGGTATTGCTGTTCTACCGCCCGGTGGATTTTTGGCACAAGGTGGCGGATCTGCCCAATGCCTTCTGGGTCGAGTTCTTCGATATCCGTTTCCTGACCCGGCCGGAACAGGTGGCTGATCACCTGCCAGCCAACAAACAGGAGTGGGCCTATCTGGGCGGCCATCTGGAAGTAGCCGAACTGCTTGGTCTGACCCAGCCCAATCCCGAGGCGGTGCTCAATTACCTGCACTATCACCGCGCCTACAAGACCCCCTACGAGCTGGAGTGCCTGCGTGAGGCGAACCGGATCGGGGTACGTGGCCATATCGCCGCCAAGGACTCCTTTATGGCGGGGGCGAGCGAGTTCGAGATCAATCTGGCCTACATGAAAGCGGTCGGGCAGGGAGCCAATGAGGCGCCCTACGGCAATATCGTCGCCATCAACCGCAATGCGGCCATCCTTCACTACACTCATTTGTCTGCCGTGCGGGTGCCGGATGCGGAGCGCCACTCCTTCCTGATCGATGCCGGCGTCGATTTCCACGGTTATGCCTCCGATATCACCCGTACCTGGGCGTGGCGGCGAGGCGAGTTTGCCGATCTGATTGCAGCCCTCGACGAGCAGCAGCAGGAGATCATCAAGGAGATCAAACCGGGTCGCCGCTACAGCGAGCTGCATCTGCAGATGCACCACAAGCTGGCGCGCCTGCTGCAAGCGACCGAGCTGGTGGACATGTCGGTTGACGAGATGATCAACACCGGGGTGACCAACGTCTTCTTCCCTCACGGCCTCGGCCACTTCCTCGGTCTGCAGGTACACGATGCGGGTGGTTTCATGCAGGATGAGCGCGGCACCCATCTGGCGGCGCCCGAGCTGTTCCCCTATCTGCGCTGCACCCGGGTGATGGAGGTGGATCAGGTGTTCACCATCGAGCCGGGACTCTACTTCATCGACAGCCTGTTGGAGCCGCTGCGTCAGGGCGAACAGGGCAAACGGGTCAACTGGAACAAGGTCGAGGCACTGCGGCCGTTTGGCGGCATCCGCATCGAAGATAACATTGTGCTGCACGCCAACGGGGTGGAGAACATGACGAGACAAGCAGGGCTCTGATGGCGGCTGCTTACTCCATTCCGGCTGCCTCGCTGGAACTGACCGAAGAGATAAAGAAGAGCCGCTTCATTACCCTGATCGCCCACACCCCGACCGTCGAGGTGGCCAAGGGGTGGGTCAACGAGATCAAGCGCCAACATCCGACCGCTCGCCACCACTGCTGGGCTTTTGTAGCGGGCGCACCGCAAGATAGCCAGGTCTATGGCTTCAGCGATGATGGCGAACCGTCCGGTACGGCGGGCAAGCCGATCCTGGCCCAGTTGATGGGCTCGGGGCTCGGTGAAATCTGCGCCGTGGTGGTGCGTTACTACGGCGGCATCCAGCTTGGCACGGGTGGACTGGTCAAAGCTTATGGGGGCGGCGTGGGGGCAGCTCTCAAGCAGCTGCCAACCCTGCTCAAGGTGCCGCGTACTCCTTCCTCCATTCATTGCGACTATGGCGACATGGGCGTGGTCGAGTCACTGATAAGCAGTCACAACGGCGAGCTGCTGGCAGCCGATTACGGCCAGCAGGTCACCCTGCAGGTGGCGTGGGAGTCTGAAGTATGGGAGAGGGTTGACCGCGAATTGACCGATCGGACTCATGGGCGGGTATCCCTCCGTCCCTTAGATGGCTAGAATCCATCGCTCTTTACTTGGGGAAAGGGAGCTGTAATGCACATCCTGAGCATTATTCGCATTGTTGGCTTGCTGGTTGCGCTGTTCAGCTCGACCATGCTGTTGCCTGCGTTGGTGGCTTTTGGCTATCGGGATGGTGGTGGTGCCGAGTTCGTCAGCTCTTTTCTGATCGCCTTGCTACTCGGCGTGGTGCTCTGGTTTCCCAACCGCTATCACAAGAAGGAGCTCAGATCGAAAGAGGGTTTCCTCATTGTGGTGTTGTTCTGGGTGGTGCTGGGCAGTGTCGGTGCGGTTCCTTTCATCATCAGCGATGTACCTGGCATGTCAGTTTCGGAAGCCTTCTTCGAGTCGTTTTCCGGTCTGACCACCACGGGGGCTACGGTGTTGACCGGGTTGGATGATCTGCCCAAGGCATTCCTGTTCTACCGCCAGTTGTTGCAGTGGCTGGGAGGGATGGGGATCATCGTGCTGGCGGTAGCCGTATTACCGTTGCTTGGGATCGGGGGGATGCAGCTCTATCGCGCCGAGATCCCCGGGCCTGTCAAGGATACCAAGGTGACGCCGCGCATCGCCGAAACCGCCAAGGCACTCTGGTTCATCTATCTGTTGCTGACCTCGCTCTGCACCCTGGCTTACTGGATGGCGGGCATGACCTTGTTCGATGCCATCTGCCACTCCTTTTCCACCCTCTCCATCGGTGGTTTTTCTACCCACGATGCCAGCATAGGTTTCTTCAACAGCCCGGTTATCAACCTGATTACCGTGTTGTTCCTGTTGATCGGCAGTATCAACTTCGGCCTTCACTTCATGGTCTTCGCCCACAGGCCGGTACGGTTGTTCAGTTATCTGAGAGATCCTGAGGTGAAGGTGTTTCTCGGCATTCAGTTGTTCCTATTTCTGTTCTGTGCTGCAGTATTACTGCAACACAATCATTACGAACACTGGCAAGAGACCCTCAATCACGCTCTGTTCCAGTCAGTTTCGCTGGGTACGACAACTGGTTATAGCACCGCCAGCTATGCAGACTGGCCCTCTTTCCTGCCCATCATGCTGATGTTCTCCTCCTTTATCGGCTGCTGTGCCGGCAGTACCGGCGGTGGTATCAAGGTGATGCGCTTCATGATTCTCTTTATGCAGGGGATGCGGGAACTGAAACGGTTGGTACATCCAAGGGCCGTCTACACCCTGAAGCTGGGACGCAAGGCGGTGCCGGAACGGGTGGTTGAAGCGGTCTGGGGATTCTTCGCAACCTACATCATCCTCTTTGTGCTCTTTATGCTGGCGTTGATCGCGACGGGTATGAATGAGGTAACCGCCTTCTCGGCAGTGGCGGCAACTTTGACTAACGTTGGGCCTGGACTGGGAGATGTGGCTGCCAATTTCTCCGGTACCAGCGCACCGGCAAAGTGGATTCTGGTGTTGGCCATGCTGTTTGGCCGATTGGAAATCTTCACGCTTCTGGTACTGTTTACTCCTGCATTCTGGCGTAGTTGAGGTAGTTATGGACAAGATTCTGGTGCTTTATTCCTCTCGGGATGGCCAAACCCGCAAAATAGTCGATGTCATGCTGGAGCAGATGCCGGGATGCGAAGTGGTGATGCACGACCTGCACACCTTGCCGATGTGCAACCTCAGCAAGTATGCCAAGGTCTTGATCGGCGCCTCCATTCGTTATGGCAACTTCCATCCCAGCCTGTTCAGCTTTATTCATGCCCATCAGGAGCAGCTGGAGGTGGCCAATGCGGCCTTCTTCTGTGTCAACCTGACGGCCCGCAAGCCAGAGAAGCAGACGCCGCAAACCAATGCCTATATGAAGAAGTTCCTGCGCCTCTCGCCCTGGAAGCCGAAAACTCTGGGTGTGTTTGCCGGAGCGTTGCAGTACTCCCGCTACAACTGGTGGCAGACTCGCATCATCCAGCTGATCATGAAGATTACCGGTGGCAGTACCGACACCAGCAAGGACATTGAGTTTACCGATTGGGAAAAGGTGCGCAGCTTTGCACGCGAATTCTGGTCAAAAAGGTAGCTGTGTGATGTGAATTCAGGGCTTTTTGCCCGAAACAGCCCCGCCGACGCGGGGCTTTTGTTTAATAAAGCAACGGTTGAACCGGAAAACTGTAAAAAGTGCCATTTTTTGCATTTTCCCTCTTGTCATCCCGGCGCGGCTCCCTATAATGCGCCCCTACCAGCACGGCGGAACACGCCGAACTGATGAGCCAGCTTC
>NZ_JAAKVF010000022.1:0-75363 GCF_049175515.1 Aeromonas sp. 600479 | reverse complement strand
TGTCCGTTTCACACCTTGTCCCATCCGGTTCTCCATTTATTGGGAGGAAAGGTGTAAACCATATTCAGGACGGGACAAGCAGATAATAAAAAGCCGGTCTGACGACCGGCAAAAAGGCATTGATTATTAAGAAAGGAAAACCGGCACAACAAAAAATCAGGTACGGATATATTTGGCGGTACGGGGGAACGCCTGCTCCTTGGCATCGAACAGGTAGCAGGCTTCGGCCGGGATACCCACGCTGTAGGTCTGACCGGTCGCCACATCCACATCCGAGGTGGCCTTGACGGTAAAGTCGTGACCATCCACATCCATATAAACGAAGGACTCGGCGCCCAGGTGCTCGGCCACCTGCACGATCCCGCTCACCTTGCTGTGCGCATGGGGGTGATCCAGCGGCATCAGGTGCTCGGGGCGAATGCCCAGCTCCACCTTGTCACCCACAGCGCCACTGCGGGCATCGACCCGGGCACGCACGGTATCGCCAGAGGTCAACTTGACCAGGCACTCCTGCTCGCCAATTTCTAGCAACTCGCCTGCCAGGAAGTTCATCTTGGGAGAGCCGATAAAGCCCGCCACGAACTTGTTGTCCGGGTTATGGTAAAGATCCAGCGGTGAACCAAACTGCTCCAGGTTACTGGCCGCATCAGCCTTGAGTGGGCTCAGCACAACAATCTTGTCGGCCAGGGTCATCGCTTCCACCTGATCGTGGGTCACGTAGATGATGGTGGAGTTGAGCTCCTTGTGCAGCTTGGCAATCTCGATCCGCATCTTGACCCGCAGCGCGGCATCCAGGTTGGAGAGCGGCTCGTCAAACAGGAACACCTGCGGCTGCTGCACGATGGAGCGACCGATGGCGACCCGCTGACGCTGACCACCGGAGAGCGCCTTGGGCTTGCGCTCCAGCAGCGGCTCAAGACCCAGGATCTCGGCAGCGCGCATCACCCGCTTGTGGATGTTCTCCTTGTCCATCTTCTTGAGCTTCAGACCAAAGGCCATGTTCTCGTAGATGTTCATGTGCGGATAAAGGGCGTAGGACTGGAACACCATGCCGACGTTGCGCTCTACCGGCGGCACGTCGTTCATGTAGCGACCGCCGATGGTCAGCTCACCGCTGGTGATGTCTTCCAGACCCGCGATCATCCGCAGCAGGGTGGATTTACCGCAGCCGGACGGGCCGACGAAGACGATGAATTCGCCCTCCTTGATGGAGAGGTTGATGTTGCGCAGGGTGTCCTTGTGAACAGCCGGATCGTAATTTTTGCGAACGTTGTTGAGTACTACTTCAGCCATGACGAGCTCCGCTCTTGAATCTTTGCAAATCGTGATAGCGGGGGGAGTCAGCTCCCCCGGCCATAAACTTAACCTTTCACACCACCAGCAGTCAGACCGCCAACCAACCAGCGCTGTGCCAGCAGGAACACCACTGTGATGGGGAAACCGGAAAGCACTGCGGCCGCCGCGAAATCACCCCACAGATAGTTCTGCGGATAGAGGTACTGCTGGGCCCCGACCGCCAGGGTCAGATTGTTCACATCCTGCAGCAGGATGGAGGCCATGGGCACCTCGGTAATGGAACCGATAAAGGCCAGAATAAACACTACCGCCAGGATGGGCACCGACAGGGGCAACAGGATCAGACGGAATGCCTGCCACGGGGTCGCACCGTCGATGGCCGCCGCCTCCTCCAGGGAGGAGTCGATGGTCTCGAAGTAGCCCTTGATGGTCCAGACGTGGAGGGCAATCCCCCCCATGTACGCCAGGATCAGGCCACCGTGGGTGTTGAGACCCAGCCAGGGAATATAGTCACCAATCTTGTTAAAGAGCGCGTAGATGGCTACCAGCGCCAACACCGCCGGGAACATCTGGAAAATCAGCATGCCCTGCAGGATGGTGGACTTGCCACGAAAACGCAGGCGGGCAAAGGCGTAGGCACAGGTGGTGGAGAGCGTCACGATCATCAGGGCAGTGATGCCGGCGATCTTGATGGAGTTCCACAACCAGGTCAGCACCGGGAACGGCGGCGGCGTGATGCTGCCGTCGGCGTTGGTGATGGACATGCCCAGCGCCAGCTTCCAGTGATCCAGCGTCGGATTGGAGGGGATGATCTCCCCTACCGCGAAGTTACCGTTACGGAACGAGATGGCGATAACCATGATCAACGGGAAGATGATCAACGCCAGGAAGCCCCACATGACCAGATGGGTTGCCCACACCCGGTATTTGACTGATTTGGGTTGTACGATTGCCATGTTGAAGCCTCCTTACAGCTGCTTGTCGGCTTTGGACAATTTCAGGTTGAGCAGCGCCAGCGCACCCACGATGAGGAAGATGGCTGTGGCGATGGCACTGGCCAGACCGTAGTCCTGACCACCCGATCCCTGGAACGCAATCCGGTAGGTATAACTCACCAGCAAGTCGGTGGTACCGGCCGGGGTGCTGGCGCCGATGATGTCGGGCGCACCGTTGGTCAACAACTGGATAAGCACGAAGTTGTTGAAGTTGAAGGCGAACGAGGCAATCAACAGCGGTGTCAGCGGCTTCATCAGCAGCGGCACGGTGATCTTGAAGAAGTTCTGTACCGGGCCGGCACCGTCCATGGCGGACGCTTCATAGAGATCTTCCGGAATGGCTTTGAGCAGGCCCATGCAGAGGATCATCATGTAGGGGTAGCCGAGCCAGGTGTTGACAATCAGGATCATCACCTTGGCCAGGAAGGGGTTGGTATACCAGTCAGGCTTGATGCCAAACGCCGCTTCCAGGAACATGTTGATCTCACCGAAGTTCTGGTTGAACAACCCCTTGAACACCAGGATGGAGATAAACGCCGGGATCGCATAGGGCAGGATCAACATGACCCGATAGAAACCGCGCCCCTTGAGCTCTTCCCACTGCACCAGACAGGCCAGCACCATGCCGATAGCCAGGGTGAACGCCACGGAACAGGCAGAGAAGATCACGGTCCAGACGAAGATCTGCAGGAACGGCGCCTGAATACCCGGGTCCGTCACGATGCGGGCGAAGTTTTTCCACCCCACGCTCACCACAAAGCCCGGAGCCACGCTTTTGCCGACAAACTGTCCCTGTTCATCGATGTACTGATAGAAACCGGTCTCGCCATTTGGCAGCATCAGCTCGCCATTCTGGGTATCACGCAGCAGGTTGCTGTCTTTGATCACCACGCCGGACTTGAGCACGGCACCATCCATCAGACGGGTGTAGTGCTGCTTCTGGGCGGCAAACTTGCGCAGGCTGCTCAGGGTCAGATGAGTGGTACCATCAGGCAGCACCAGATCGAGCGCGCTCAGATGGGTGCGATGGTCAACGATGGCGCGGATCGGTGCCGCTTTACCGGTGACGTCGCCGGTAACGGGCTCGAGCCGGACTTCCTGGGCAAGGTTCTGAACCCGACCTTCACGCACTGCCAACTCGCGAGCCTTGTTGTTCATCAGAGCCAGCGGTTGACTGAGATAGGATTGCTGCTCCTGTGTCAGCAGCAGTTGGAACTGGCCGTTGTCGCCACCCAGCAGGGTAAAATCGAATTCACCGCCCGCCACCTTGTAGGTTTTCTTCAGATGGTAGTCCCGCGCCTGCTCAATGGAGAGCAAGTTGGATCCCGAATAGTTGGTGAAGGCAATGCCAATGGTGTAGGCAAGAGGGAAGATGATAAATACAACCATGCCCGCGACACCCGGAAAGATGTAGCGATGGGCATAGGTCTTCTTGTTCATGAAGACATACAGACCGACGGATACCACCACCAGATCCAGCAGCGCGAATACCCACTCGCCACTGGCGTACATCATCACGGCTGCATAGCCGTTGAGGATGGCGACCAGGGCCGCGATGGTCCACTTAAGCCAGGTGTGCTTATCCTTCGGACCGGCATAGGACTCAACAGAAGGTACTACTTCCATGCCAATTAACCTTTATAACGCCAAGAGAGATTTGAGAGAGTGGGAGGCCATTGCGGCCTCCCGGGTGGTGCAAGCTTACTGAACGATACGCTTGGCAGCGGTATCCAGTGCTTCATCAACACTTTGACGACCGGAGGTCACGTTCTTGAGGGCTGTTTCGAAGGAGGACCAGAAACGGCTCATCTCGGGAACGGACGGCATCGGCTCGCCAGCCTGGGCGTTCAGCATGGTGGCCTTGATGTGCGGATCGGATTCCAGGGTCTTCTGGAAGGATTTCAGCGCGACTGCACCCAGCGGCTTGTCGGCGTTAACCGGCGCCAGACCGGCATCGGTCAACAGGTAGTTTTCCAGGAACTCGATGGCCAGATCCTTGTTCGGGCTGGCGGCGTTGATGGTGGCACCCAGTACGCCAACGAAGGCTTTAGCCGGTTTGCCATTCAAGGTCGGCAGCGGTGCTACACCGTACTTGATGCCGCTCTTGTCCAGGTTGCTCCAAGCCCAGGGACCGTTGATCATCATGGCCACTTCGCCCTTATTGAACTTGGCGTCCATCACACCGTAGTCGATGCCTTTTTCCAGGTGACCGGACTTGATCATCTCGGAGATGTAACCCACGCCCATCTTGGCGCCCGCATTGTTCACGCCGGTATCTTTAACGTCATAACCGGTAGCGGTTTTCTTGAAGGCGTAACCACCGTTGGCAGCCACCAGCGGGTAGCTGAAGTACGGGGTGTCATAAGCCCACATGATGGCGCGCTTGCCGTTTTTCTTCAGAGTCTCGTCAATCTTGGCGATCTCTTCGAAAGTTTTCGGCGGCTCGGGCAGAAGGTCTTTGTTATAGATCAGGCTGACCGCTTCCATGGCAACCGGGTAACCATAGGTTTTGCCATCAACAGTCATGGCATCCCATGCCAGCTGTTCAAATTTGCCTTTGGTGGCAGCGTTCGGGGTCACGGGGACCAGCAAACCGGCTTTGACCCACTCACCGTAACGGTCGTGAGCCCAGAAGAAGATGTCCGGGCCGTTGCCAGTGGCTGCGGCTTGCTGGAATTTCACTTCAACCTGATCCGGGTGAGCCACAGTAACCTTGATGCCGGTTTCTGCTTCAAACTTCTTACCCACTTCAGCCAGACCGTTGTATCCCTTGTCACCGTTGATCCAGATGGTCAGCTGGCCTTCATCGATGGCAGCAGTAGCAGAGCAAGCGACGCCAAGAGTGGCCAGACCGATCAGGGATGACAGCAATTTCTTTTTCATGAGCCTTTCCTTGTATTAGTTCCGCGCTGTAAGAGCATTGTGTGCGAGATGAATATTATCCCAAGCGGCAAACGGCTCACATGACGCAACTCGCATTTTTGAAATGCAATTACGTATTTCCTTCCAGAAAGTTTTGAAAACATTTTCTTATTTCAGGGGGTTAGCGCCATTTATTGGCATATCTCTCGCCAATGCAAGAAATTAAATTACCAAATAGAAATAAAAAAACACGATTGAAAGGGTTTTCACCCCATTGAAAACCCTTTCACATGGATAATTCTGTTTAATTTGTTAACAAAGCACCGAGTTGGTTTCGCTGCCCCCTGCCCCATTAAATAAAAAGACACCGCAGCGAACTGCGGTGTCTTTTTGCCAAAAATGAAGGCCGGATCACATTATGACTGGCGCAGCAGCTGATCCTTGAGATTTGGCGGCACCCCCTTGATGGTCAGGGTATCGGTCTGCGGGTCATAAAACACCCTGCAGTTCAACAGTTTCTGCTCGAAGCTCAGGGTCAGGCCGCCCCCGGAGCCGACAAACTTGGTCAAGCCGCGCAGGGTGGAACGGTCAGCCGGGAAACGCTCTTCCAGCTCATACTCCTGACCGATAAAGCTGTAAAAATCGAGATCGCCATCGCCGGGCAATTCTGCTGACAGCTCCTTGATCTCGATCTCTTCACCGGCACTCGCCTGTTCGGAGCAATATTTGAAGACCTGCTTTTTATAGTCATTGCGCTCGGTCGGTTCGAGCTGGCGACTGTCGCAATAATCTTCTACCGCCTGCAGCAAGCCTTTATTCTGCACCTTGGCATCCATCCCCTCACGGGCCCCCAGCAGATCCATAAAGAAATCGCCCAGTTTGCGACCGATACGTCCCTTGCTGAAGGTGATATAGCGGCGCGAATCCGGTTGGGTTTTCCATTCGGTCAAATCGATACGAGCCACCAGATTGAGTTTGCCGATATCGAGATACTGGATATGACGCAACTCCAGCGCTTCGCTGACGGTGACGCTCTCCTTGCCTTCCAGCAGAGCGATCATCAGGTAGTCAACCCCCACGTAGTTGTACTTGGCAAACAGCAGTACCCCCTGCTCGTCAAGGGCGTGCTCCACCAGTTGCCTGACCAGCAGCTGGGTCATCTCCACCGAGAAGGGGACGAATTCGAGCTGCTCGTCGAGCAGTTTTTCCAGCGCAATGCGAAACAGGGGAGAAGGCTGTTTGGGAGCCTCTTCACCGTCAGCCAGCTCGGCGACGGCGGCCTCGGGGTCTGCAAAAAAGCCAAAGCCCTTGCCCCCCTTGCCATTGTAAATGCGGTGCAGCTCCGCCATCAGCCCCTGTACTGCCTCGTCAGCAGGCAGAAGCTGGCTGCGGGTGTCGGCGTGAGGTTGACCATCGCCGCCCTGGCGCAGGGAGTGAAGAATGATCTTGTCGATATCGAGACTCATGTCACAAAGCCATAGTGTTAGCCGAAAGGGTGAAGTATTATAAGGCGCTTTGAACCGAGATGAACTGAAGATTATGCCCATCGTATCAAAGTACAATAACGAGCAGTTTGACGCCCTGATGAACGACCTGATCACCGCCCTGGAAAAGCATAAAGCGCCGGTGGATCTCAGTCTGATGGTGCTCGGCAACCTGACCACCAATATCATCAATGGTATGGCTCCGGCACAACGCCAGGCCATCACAGAAAAGTTTGTCCAGGCCCTGACCGCATCGGTCGATAACCGCCATGACACACACTGAGTCCTGCGACTCTGTTGATTTGACGTTTCTCAACGCAGATGGATCACTATGGTCGAAACCGGTAACCCCTATCGTGATAATGTCTCTCGCCTGATCACCTGGGGGCATTGGTTCTCCTTCTTCAACATCATTCTGGCCATGCTGATTGCCACCCGCTATCTGGGTGCCATCAACTGGCCGTCGACCACGCTTGGCGTGGTCTATCTCGTTGTAAGCTGGATTGGCCACTTCTCTTTTTTAAGTTTTGTCACTTACCTGTTGACGATCTTCCCACTCAGCTTCCTGCTGCCCAAAGAGAAACCGCTGCGTTTCATCTCCGCCATTGTGGCGACACTGGCACTGGTGCTGCTGCTGATCGACACCCAGGTGTTCCGGCTATTCAAGTTCCACCTCAATGCCCAGGTGTGGCAATTGCTGCTGGATCAAGCCCAGACCGAAGAGGGCTCGATCTGGAGCATTATCTTTATTGCCGTCCCCACCATCTTCCTGCTGCAGCTGCTGCTGTCGGCCTATGTCTGGCGCAAGATCAACAAGCGCAAACGCCGTCAGTACGGCAATCAGGTGGGGCTGGCCTTGCTGATCTGCTTTATCCTGACCCACGTGGTCAACAGCTGGGCGGATGCCACTCTCTATCAGCCCATCACCATGCAGCGCGCCAACTTCCCGCTCTCCTACCCCATGACGGCCCGTTCCTTCCTGGCCAAACATGGCTGGCTGGATCTGGATCAGTACGAGAAGCAGGCGGCCTCCCAGCGAGATGAAGGCGACAGCAGGATGCACTACCCACTGCGCCCGCTCAATGTCAATGCCCCCCAGACCCACAGCAATCTACTGATTGTGGTGGTCGACTCCCTGCGCTTTGACATGCTCAACAACATCAACATGCCCAATCTGCAGCGCTATGCGGATCAGCATCTGACGTTCCGCAATCACCTCAGTGCCGGAAACGACGACTTGATGGGCATGTTCGGCCTCTTTTACGGCCTGCCCGGCCACTACTACAAAGAGATCAGCAGCGACAAGCGTCCACCGGTGCTGTTTGACGAGATGTTGCGCCAGGATTACCAGTTCGGGCTGTTCGGTGCGATGGAAGATGCCCAGAAGTATCGCAAGAGCATCCTCTCCGGTCTGCGTAAACAGGTGTTTGTCTCCGAACAGGTCGATGATGGCAAGCTGCTGATCGACTGGCAGCAGTGGCTGGAGAAGCGCACCCCGGAGCGCCCCTGGTTCTCGCTGGTCTACCTCTCCAGCCCGGGCGACTATCAACTTCCCGCGACCATGAAGGGGCCGTTCCAGCCTGAGCTGACCAACTTCAACCCGGCCACCGCCTATCGGCCGGAAAACCTGCAGAAACTGGAGAATCGCTACAAAAACTCGGTCTTCTATACCGATCAGTTGCTGGAAGATATGTTGACCAAGCTGCAACAGCAGGGGATGGACAGCAATACTGTGGTGGTGATCACCTCCAATCATGGCCAGGAGTTCAACGATACCCATAGCAACAGCTGGGGCGCTGGCAACAACTACTCCCTTTATCAGGTTCAGGTGCCGATGGTAATTGCCTGGCCGGGACGTGGCAGCCAGGTCGTGGAGCGACCGAGCAGCCATCTCGATCTGGCCCCGACCCTGATGCAGAGCCTGCTGGGCGTGCGCAACCCGCCACGGGACTACAGTGTGGGGCGCTCTCTGTTCGACACCAGCCCGCGTAACTGGCTACTGGCCGGGGATCAGAACGACTTCGCTATTTATGAAGGCGACACCATCACCCACTTCAACAAACAGGGTGACTTCGAACTGCTGGAGCGCAACAGCTATCGTCCGATCAAACATGGCACTCCCGATATGGGCGCTATGATCCAGGTGATGAACGAGCTGAACCGATTCTATCGCAATCATTGACCTTGGCACTGATGGTTTTGTCCCAGTAAAACGCCCCGAATCCGGGGCGTTTTTTTATGCCATATCGTAATCGTTCCACCCTGACCGGCTTTAGCCCCCCCACCCTTGCGGGTACTTGTAGCCGACGAAACGCTTTATCGCATAGTCCTTGAAGGCCGCCGAGTTGTAGGCTGCTGCCACATCTTTGGCAAAGGGCTTGTCCGCATCGGCACTTTTTACCACCACCCAGTTGATAAAGTCGTAGCTACGCTCCAGGAAGAGACCTTCAGTGAACGGGATACCGCTGGAGGCGGCGAAATTGCCGTTTATCACCGCAAAATCCACATCCTCCCGAGCGCGAGGTAGTTGTGCAGCTTCAAGCAGTACCAGCTTGAGGCTGTGCGGGTTGCGCACTACATCAAATTCGCTCGCCTTGAGCGGATTGATCCCCTCCTTGAGAGTAAGCCAGCCGAGATCCTGCAGCATCAACAGCGCCCGCGCCTGATTGGTGGGATCGTTGGGGATGGCCACTGTACTCCCCTCTTTCACCTTGTCGAGAGCGACCAGCTTGCCGGAATAGAGCCCCATCGGGCCTGTTGGCACCTGGGTAATAGGTGCCAGCGACAACCCCCGATCCTTGGCAAAGCTTTCAAGATAGGGTTTGTGCTGGAAACAATTCACATCCAGCGACCCGTCGGCCAACGCAATATTGGGGGAGACATAGTCGGTAAACTCCACCAGCTTGACCTTGTACCCCTTGGCCTCCAGCTGTGGCTTGATGGAGTCGGTCACCATGTCGGCAAAATCCCCCACGGTAGTGCCAATCACAATCTCCTGTTTGGCCGGATCGGCTGCCAGGACGATGCCGGCCTGACTGCTTGCCAGCAACAATACGGAACAAAAGCGGAAGGTACCACGCAACATAAAAGACTCCCTGTCTGCAGATTTATCGAGTGATGCCGGATTGTCAGAGTCGGAAATGGAAATCCAGACATCCAAACGGCCATTTAAAGCAAGCTATCAGAGTCAGCGCCCGGTGCCAAGCAACAAAAACGAGAAAGGTAATAAGCCAGGTGATAAAGAGAAGGGAGCCAAGATGATGCCCACACAGCCGGCGCATCGGACAGTCACGAAAGCAGGTTGCAACCCACGCCAGTTAATTACAGAAAGATCAATAATTGCAAATGATAAATGCTCTCAATAGAGCACACTGAAAGCCTCAATGGAATACCTACCACAAAAAAGATCAGATTTCTTTGAATCTTATCAAACTTATGAAAACGAGCTCTTTTGACTCTTCATTATCCATGTGTAGATTCCATTCGCACCCAGGAAGGTGCCCTATAAGATGGAGTTTAAAAATAATGAAGCAAACATCGTTAGCGCTGACGGTCACAGCGCTGCTGTCGACACTGCCAGTTGCACTCGTTCAGGCAAGTGAAAGTTGTGTCCCGCTCAGCGGTAAGGAGAGCGGGTTGGATACTGGCCGCAGCAGCACGGAACGCTGCCTGCCCGGCATCAACCCGCTGCAGGCTCAGCAGTGGTATCTGCTCAACAGCGGCCAGGATGGCTTCAGTGCCAGGGCAGGAATCGCAGGCAATGACCTCAACCTCTGGTGGGCACACCGTACCGGCGTGCTGGGACAGGGTATAAATATCGCGGTAGTGGATGATGGCTTGGCCATCGGCCACCCGGATTTGGCGGACAACGTGCGTCCGGGTTCAAAAAATGTGGTAACCGGCAGCGATGACCCGACCCCGACCAATCCGGATACCGCCCATGGCACCTCGGTGGCGGGCATTATCGCCGCGGTGGACAACACCATAGGCACCAAGGGGATCGCCCCCCGCGCCCAGTTGCAGGGATTCAATCTGCTTGATGACGAGAGTGAACAGCTGCAGCAGGATTGGCTCTACGCCCTTGGCGACAGCGAGGCCAGCCGCGACAATCGGGTCTTCAACCAGAGCTACGGCATGAGCCTGGTGGATCCCCGTCCGGCCAACGATCTCGATCAGGTGCAACTCGATCGTCTGTTCGAACAACAGACCCTCAAGCGGCAAGGGGCGGCCTATATCAAGGCTGCCGGCAACGGCTTCAACAGAATAGCGGCAGGTGGCTATGTGCTGAACCGCACCGGCAGCGGCCCCAAATTGCCGTTTGAAAACAGCAATATCGACCCCTCGAACAGTAACTTCTGGAACCTGGTAGTAAGTGCGCTCAACGCAGATGGTGTCAGATCCTCCTACTCCAGCGTCGGCAGCAACGTCTTCCTGAGCGCCACCGGTGGCGAATATGGCACCGACTCCCCCGCCATGGTCACCACGGATCTACCCGGTTGCGACATGGGCTACAACCGTACCGATGATCCCAGTAGCAACCGGCTGCACGGCGACCTGCAACTGGATGCCAGCTGTGACTACAACGGTGTGATGAACGGCACCTCTTCGGCGACCCCGAGCACCGCTGGCGCCATGGCGCTGCTAATGTCTGCCTATCCCGATCTGTCGGTGCGGGACCAACGGGATCTGCTGGCACGCAGTGCTACCCGGGTTGATGCTGCGCACCCTCCGGTCATGGTGAGCTACACCAGCAGCACCGGAAAACGCCGTGAGGTCAAGGGACTGGAAGGGTGGGAGCGGAATGCCGCCGGCATGTGGTTCAGTCCCACCTATGGCTTTGGCCTGATCGATGTCAACAAGGCTCTCGCGCTGGCGGCCACTCACCAGCCACTGCCGCCACTGGTTCAGTTGCCATGGCTGAAGGTCAAACCGGTGGATCGCGCCTCCTCTGCCATTGCCGATGTGGGCAATAGCCCGACCAGTTCGACCGCCACAGTCGCAACCCCGCTGACCGTCGAAGCGGTACAGGTCACGGTCAGCCTGGATCACCAGCGTCTGCCCGATCTGCTGATCGAACTGGTTTCCCCCGCCGGTACCCGCAGCATACTGCTGAACCCGTTCAACAGCCTGGTTGGCCAGTCGCTCGATCTGCAAAAAATGGGCTATGTGCGCACCAAGGGCTTGCGTGACATGCGCCTGCTCTCCCACAAGTTTTATGGTGAACCGGCACAAGGAGCCTGGCGACTGGAAGTAACCGACGTTGCCAACGGTAATCGCGAGGTCTCTCTGCTCAGTCTCCAGACCCGTGAGCGCACCACCCTGACCGAGCGCAACAACCGCCAGCCAGGCAAGCTGATCGAGTGGTCCTTGCGGATCCTTGGCCACAACGCCAACCACAGCTAACAAGCGAGGAATTTTATCATGAACAAACCGGTTACCTTACTGCTGGCCAGCCTGTTGGCCCCCCTCGTGCTTAATGCTGTGGCGGCAGAAGCCGTGACTCTGGAGGGCAAGCAGTACCGCACTATAGAGGTAAATGGCCAGACTTACCTCATCCCCGACCATGGCAGCAAGTCGCGAACCACCCGCAGTCTCGATGGCAAGGAACCGCTGCAGACCCTGCACCGTGGCGATGTGCTGATGCAGGGGGCCGCCAGCCCCGAGCTCACCGTCAGCGGCACCCTGCTGGTGGAAGCCGATGACGACCAGGCCAGCGCACTGGCCAGCCGTCACGGCCTGCGCTTCAAGCAGAGCAGCGGCGGCATCGCCCTGCTGGAAGCCAAGCCGGGTACCGATCTGAACGCCGTCGCCACTGCGCTCAAGCAGGAGGGGGTCAAGGTGCAGATTGAACTCGCCGGGGCCCTCAAACAGCCCAAGTGAGCCGTCCCGGGCCATTGCCCGGGCATATCAGCTGATCTTCGAGGGGGCCGCCGGCCCCCTCGCGTGTTGCCCGCGGTCATCTTCATTGGCCATCAGGCCACCCGTTTTTTCCGCATCTCCCCTGCCCTTCTCCCCTCTTGTCACTTTCAGCCCCTGGTTTGGCACCGCCTTTCGATGCGACCTCGCTCACAACTCGGCACCCTTGCTCCCGCCGGCACATTTCTCGCTCCCCCGGGGCAAGGCGGCCCTCGCCCGGCTTGTTAACCTGCCTGCAGCCAAACGCCGGCCCACGGGCCCGTTCGGCCTTCCTTGCGATATCCAATGGCAGCCGCCAGCAGAGCGGCCCAGCCCGGGCGGATGCCTTCCACCCGGTGTCGATATCTCCTTTTTATTTTTATTCAGACAGTTACGAGGACGTCTTCATGCCTATCACCACAAAATTGAAAGCGGTTTCACTGGGTGTCAGCCTGGCGCTGGCCGGCCTGCTGGTCGGTTGCAACCAGAATGACTCGGATCCCCTGGTCAAGGACGATGCCTATTACCGCGACCAGGCCGAGGCCATGGTGGCCAAGCTGACCCTGAGCGAGAAGCTGGACCTGCTCTCCGGCCCCGGTTACGGCAGTGCCAACGGCGCCATCAACGTCAAGCAGGACGTGCCCGGCGTGGCGGGTTACATCAACGGCGTGCTGCGCAGCGCGGACGGCATCGACATTCCGGCCCTCAAACTGGCGGACGGGCCGGCCGGGGTGCGGATCAACGCCAACCGCGACGGTGACAGCGCCAGCTACTACGCTACCGCCTGGCCCATCGGCTCGCTGCTCGCCTCCAGCTGGGACGTCAAGCTGGTCAAGGCCGTCGGCGAAGCCATGGGGGACGAGGTGCGCCAGTACGGGGTCGACATCCTGCTGGCCCCGGGCATGAACATCCAGCGCAACCCCCTCAATGGCCGCAACTTCGAGTACTACTCGGAAGACCCCCTGCTCACCGGCAAAATCGGCGCCGCCATGGTCAACGGGGTGGAGAGCAACGGGGTAGGCACCACCATCAAGCACTACTTCGGCAACAACTCCGAGACCAACCGCAACCAGATCAACGACATCGGCGAACCGAGAACCTTCCGCGAGATCTATCTGCGCGGCTTCCAGATAGCGGTGGACGAGGCCCAGCCCTGGGCGGTGATGACCTCCTACAACAAGGTCAACGGCACCTATGTGAACGAGCGCAAGGATGCGGTGACCGACCTGCTGCGCGGCGAGTGGAAGTTCGACGGCCTGGTGATGTCCGACTGGTTTGCCGGCGACGTGGCCAACAACGCCTACAAGCAGGTGCTGGCGGGACAGGATTTGATCGAGCCGGGCAACGTCAAGGAGCAGTTGCAGCAATCCATCGAGCAGGGCCAGCTCGACGAAGCCAAGGTAAACGAGGCCGCCATCCACATCCTGACCCAGGTAATGAAGAGCCCCTCCTACAACCAGCTGGCCATCAGCAACAGCCCGGACCTGACCGCCCACGCCAAACTGGCCCGTCAGGCCGGTGCCGAGAGCATGGTGCTGCTGCGCAACCACGCCGCGGCCCTGCCGCTGGCGGCAAGCAGCACGCTGGCCAGTTTTGGCATCAACCAGATCAACACCTACAAGGGCGGCACCGGCAGCGGGGATGTGAACGCCGCCAGCACCACCACCATCGCGCAGGGACTGGCGGCACGCTTCCCGGTCAACGAGGCGTTGCAGAGTTACTACCGCGATTTTTACGAGAACAACAAGGTCTATCACGAGGGGCAATTTGGCGCCAAGGGCTACTACACCTGCGCCGAGGCGCCAATCAGCGGCGATCTGGCGGCCCTGATCGCCAGTGCGGCCGCTACCCAGCAAGCCGCCGTCATCAGCATCGGCCGCCAGGCCGGGGAAGGGGCGGATCGCAGCAGCGGCAAGGGGGACTATCTGCTCGGTGATGACGAGCGCGCCCTCATCGACGCGGTGAGCAGCGCCTTCCACGCCCAGGGCAAGAAGGTGGTGGTGGTGCTCAACGTCAACGGCGTCATCGACACCGCCCAGTGGAGCGACAAGGTGGATGGCATCCTGCTGGCCTACATGGCTGGCCAGGAGACCGGCCACGCGGTGGCGGACGTGCTCTCCGGCGCGGTCAACCCGAGCGGCAAACTGGCCCAGAGCTTCCCTCAAAGCTACGCCAGCGTACCCTCCGCCGGCACCTTCCCGGGTGAGGACACCGACGGAGACGGCGAACCGGACGATCTCTACTACAACGAGGGGATCTACGTGGGCTATCGCTACTACAGCACCTTCGAGCAGACGGTCTCCTACCCGTTCGGCTTCGGTCTCTCCTACACCAGCTTCAGCTACACCAGCCCCGCCATCGCCAGCAATACCCTGGAGAGGGGCAGTGCCGGCAGCCTGGTGCTGACCGCCACCATCACCAACACGGGTGCCGTGGCAGGCAAGGAGGCGGCCCAGGTCTATGTGACCGCCCCCGAGGTCAAGCTGAAGAAACCGCTCATCGAGCTCAAGGCCTTTGCCAAGACGGCGCAGCTGGCACCGGGGGCCAGCGAACAGCTGAGCTTCACCATTCCGGCCAGCATCCTCGCCAGCTTCGATGAAGCCAGCAACCAGTGGATCGTGGAGCCGGGTCGCTACAGCGCCTACATCAGCCCCTCGTCGGATGTCTCCGCCAACACGCCGGTCAGCTTCACGGTGAGCAAGGAGATAGTGGTGAGCAACACCACGCCAGGGGCACTGGCACTGCCGACCGGGGTGGATCCCGCCAGCGTCACCACCGTCACTCGCTAACAGAGGCAGGCACGGCCGGGCTCCCAGCCTGGCCTTGCTCGAACATTGCCCAGCAATGACCCGCCCACGGGACCGGCCTTGCGCCGGTCCCGTTGTTATTGGCGGGCGTTGCGATAGGCCAGCGGCGTCATGCGGGTGTTGGCCTTGAAGAAACGGTTGAAGGCGCTCTGGGACGAGAAGCCGACCCGATCGCTGATGTTCTGCAGCGGTTGATCCCCCTCGCCCAGCAAGCGGCAAGCTTCGTTCACCCTCGCCTCCCTCAGCAGGGTGGAGAAGCTGCTCCCCTCCCCCTGCAATTTGCGATTGAGGGTCCAGCGGCTGACATTCATGGCCGCGCACACCTCCTTGAGCAGGCTCTCGTCGCTCTCCAGCTCCCCTTCCCGGATCTTGTGGCGGATCCGCTCCCCCACCAGATAGGCAAAGGGGGCCCGCTCGGCGATGTCGGCGCAGATCTGCGCCAGCTGGGCCAGCTGCAGATGACCCAGCGGTTCGTTGTAGCAGTGGCTGGGGCAGTCGAGCTGGGCGTTGTCGATGGTCAGGGTGTTTTCCCCCTGCTCCCAGCGGCAGCGGGCTCCAAAGAATTGATCCAGCAGCTGATGGCGCGGTGGCGGCCGCCCCGTGAAGCCCACCGAGACCTGGGGAGCCGCCAGATAGACCCGCAAAATCCGGTAGAGGATGATGAAGTTGGGGATGGCCTGACTCGCCCCCAGGCTGGCAGGCCCCTGATTGACATACAGGTATTGGCTGGCCTGCGCCCCCCGCCGCACCCGCAGCTCGTCACAACTGCCGATGATGGGGCGATAGGCCAACAGCACCTCGAGCGCCGCCCGCGGCGAGGGCTGGTTCAGGCACAGGCTGATGAGGGGTGGATAGTGCTGGTAGAGCTGGCCGATGTCGTAGGAGAGGATGGTTTCGTGAAAACTGGCCAGATAGGGCTGCATCAGTTGCAGCATCCGGTAGTGGCTGTGGGCCGGCAGCCGGCCCTGCTCCCGCTCGATGTCGAACGACGTGAGGCCGCCCGCCATCAGAATGGCATCGGGATCTCCCCCCTGCTGCTGGCAGGCTCCCAGCATTCGTCTGATCACCTGGTTTGATACGCTCTGTGACATCTGCCGTTCTGGCCTCCGTGCTGACAGGAAACTGCTCGTGATCTCCACCTTATCGGCTACTGATCCGCCCCCCATCGCACAGGGTTAGGGGATCAGGGGCCATTATGGGGCGGTCACAGGACGAGCAGATGTAACGGAGTGTAAAAGCACGGGTCAGCACGCATATTTACTCCCTCTCGTCAGACGAGACGATTTAAAAGTGCAGTCCGGCAGGAGTCGAACAAGAGCCGCAGATAGTCAACCAGTCGCCCACCGCGATAGGGAAGAGAATCACCCATATCAGGAGGCATACGACGAGCCGGCCGGGTTTCACACGGCATCGGCCCCATCCATCTGTTGAGCTGCATGGATCAGATGTGCCCGTGCATTATTCAGAAGCGGGCGGCAGAGTTGGAAAAACTGGCGGGGTTGTGTGGATTAGCGACACGCAGCTCACTGTGACATGGAGCCAAGCCACGGGAGTAGGTGTGAAAAAGCAGATAAAAACAATGCCAGTCAGGTTTCACTGACTGGCATTAGCCTCATACCGAGGTTTTCTATCACTGGGTAATCGCCATCTCCATTCAGGAGGGCTGTTCGCCTTTGCTCTGGGCTCCCGGCGGCAAGGGTTTGCGTGCCATCAGCTCCAGTTCGAGCAGAGCATAGCGGTGCTCGATGAAGTCATAGACGTTGTTGGAGAGCGCCAACTTGAAGTAGCTGATGGCTTCCTTGCGGTTGCCTTTGCCCAACTCGAACTTGCCCAGATAGAAATAGGTTTCACACAGGCGCTCGGCCAGCTCCCGGTTATCCTTCACCCCTTTCACCACGTTGCCCATCAGCTGGGACGCGTTGATCTCACCTGTGTAGAGACGCACCAGATCCCAGTTCCAGGCATCGTCATCGTACTTGTTGAGGCGCTCGCGCATCCGGCTCATGGCCGCAGCGGGATTGAGCTTCTGCTCGGCCAGATAGAGCCAGATCACCCGATAGGGGTCTTCCGGCTGCGCTTCGTAGAAACGCTTCATATCGGCCGCAGCCAGCTCGGGACGGTTACCGTAATAGAGGGCAATGCCGCGGTTAAGGTAGGCATAGTCATAATCGGGTGCCAGCTCGAGGGCTGAGTCGAATGCCTCATAGGCTTCGTCGTAGTTCTGCTGCTGTACCAGATAGACACCGATGAAGTTGTAGGCTTCGGCGAAATCCGGCTTCTCCCGCAGGGCCCGGTTGAAATCGAGACGAGCGAGGGAACGCAAGCCGACGCGATCAAACACCACGGCACGTTCATAGAACAACTCGGCCCGTTGCTCCGTGGTCAACTCCATTTCACTCAGCATCTGCCCGAGTCGGGCGAGCGCCAACTCGCTTTGGTAGGAGACCTGCAGGGGGGTCGCCAATACCAGTGAAGCAGGCTGCGCCTTGGGAACCTTAGGGGTGTTGACATGACTGCTACTGCTGCAACCCCACATGGGGAGCAACAACAGGATACCAAGGAGGTATCCAATCCCTTTCCTGACGTTCAATGAACACTCCGACGCTTACGCTTGACCCCGCATATGGTAAAGGTCAGCCGCCACTTTGTCATGTAGCTGAGCCCCTCTCCATCAAATAAATCAGGATTCGACAGGGTATCCGGCCTCCAGCCAGCCGCGAAAACCGCCGTCAACACTGATTACGTTGCGATAACCCATCTGTTGCAAATTGTCGGCCGCCAGTACGGAGCGAAAACCGCCACCACAATAGAGATAGAGTGTGGTCTCGGGATCCGGGAACAGGGTCTCGATATCCCGCTCAATCACTCCACGACCCAGATATTGGGCTCCGGGCAGATGGCCTTTGGCCCACTCGCTCTCTTCCCGCACGTCGATCAGGTGAAACGTGCGCCCTTCATCCTGCCAGCGCTTGATCTGGTGAACATCGGTTTCGGTGATGCGGGAGCGGATCCCGTCAACCAGCGCCAAAAAACGGGGATTGTGTTGCATGGCAAGCTCCTTTTGTTGACATCATCTGCGTCAGCAAACGACACGCAGAGATAAGAAAAGAGCGCCATTAGGCGCTCTTTTTGTTACGGCAGGATCTCCTGCTGATCCGCGCCCTCTTTCTCTACCTGGGTGGGCAGCATGTGCTCGCGCTTGACGCCGAGGAACATGGCAAACGCACTCGCCACATAGATGGAGGAGTAGGTACCGAAAGCCACACCGATCACCATGGCCACGGCAAAACCGTGGATCAGCGCGCCGCCCTTGAGCAGCAGCGCCAGCACCACCACGAAGGTGAGGCCGGAGGTGATGATAGTACGGCTCAGGGTCTCGGTCATGGAGAGATCCAGGATGTAGTCGGTATCCCCTTTACGCACCTTGCGGAAGTTCTCCCGCAAGCGGTCGAACACTACGATGGTATCGTTCAGGGAGTAACCCACCAGGGTCATCAGCGCCGCCAGTACGGTCAAGTCGAACTCGTACTGGAAGTAGGCAAAGACACCCAGGGTGATCACCACGTCATGCACCAGCGAGAGAATGCCGCCCATGGCCAGACGCCATTCAAAGCGCACCGCCACGTAGATCAGGATACAGATGATGGAGGCCAGCATCGCCAGCGCCCCGTCAGTGGCCAGCTCGTCACCGACTGAAGGGCCGACGAATTCGACGCGTTTGAGCACTGCGCCCTCATCGAGCAGCTTGGCCGCCGCAAGCACCTCGTTACCCTGCTGCTCGACCTTGACCCCCTCTTTCGGGGTCAGACGGAACAGCACGTCACGGCTGGAGCCAAAGTGTTGCAGGGTGGCCCCTTCAATCTTCTGCTCTTCCAGAACGTCGTGGATCTTGTCCAGGCTCACCGACTGCTGGAATCCCACCTCGATGGTGGTTCCACCGGTAAAGTCCAGACCCCAGTTCAGCCCCCGATCAAACAGGAAGAACAGGGCTACCACCATCAGCACGGAAGAGAAAACCACACCCGGCTTGGCATAGCGCATAAACGGGATCGGTTTTTCAAAATGTAGAATCTGAAACATCTCTCTATCCTCAGATGGGCAGCTTGTCGATACGCCGTCCACCCCAAGCCAGGTTGATAATGGCACGGGAAACTGTGATGGCAGTAAACATGGAGGCGGTCAGACCAATGCCCAGCGTCAGGGCAAAGCCCTTGATGGCGCCAGTACCGATACCGAACAGGATCACGCAAGTGATCAGCGAGGTCACGTTGGAGTCGGCGATGGTGGAGAATGCCCGATCAAAGCCCAGATGGATGGCTTGCTGAACACCGCGACCGTTGCGGATCTCTTCACGAATACGCTCGTAGATCAGCACGTTGGCATCCACCGCCATCCCCAGCGTCAAGACGATACCGGCGATCCCCGGCAGGGTCATGGTGGCACCCGGGATCATCGACATGATGCCGACAATCAACACCAGGTTCATACAGAGCGCCAGGTTGGCGACCCAGCCGAACGCGCGGTAGTAGATCCCCATGAACAGCACGATCACCAGCATGGCCCAGCCGATGGCTTCCATACCGCTGTCGATGTTCTGTTGACCCAGGCTCGGGCCAATGGTGCGTTCTTCCACGATCTGGATCGGGGCGATCAGGGCACCGGCACGCAGCAGCAGCGCCAGGTTGTGGGCTTCGTTGGCGTTGTCGATACCTGTGATACGGAACTGGCTGCCAAGACGCGACTGGATGGTGGCGACGTTGATCACCTCCTCCTGCTTGCGGAACTTGCGCTTGCCATCCGGACCAGGCTGACCAACCGGCTTGTACTCGATGAAGACAGTCGCCATCCCTTTACCCACGTTGTCCTTGGTAAAGTTGGCCATCTTGTTGCCACCCTGGCCATCCAGCTTGATGTTGACCTGGGGACGGCTGTACTCGTCGAAACCGGACTGGGCACCCACGATGTGGTCACCGGTCAGGATCACCCGCTTGTGCAGTACCACAGGACGACCATTGCGATCGGTATAGACCTTGGAGCTGGGAGGTACTCGCCCTTCCGCGGCAGCCTGAATATCAGCAGCCTCATCCACCATGTGGAACTCCAGGGTAGCGGTCGCCCCCAGGATTTCCTTGGCGCGGGCAGTGTCCTGAATACCGGGCAGTTCAACGACAATGCGCTCGGCGCCTTGCTGTTGTACCAACGGCTCGGCCACACCCAGTTCGTTGACCCGGTTACGGATGATGGTGATGTTCTGCTCCAGGGCGTACTTCTTCACTTCCTTGATCTTGGCTTCGCTCAGACCAGCCAGCAGGATGAACTCATCCCCTTTCTGCTCGGTAGTGAAAGTCAAATCAGGGTTCTGACGACGCAGATGAGAAACGGCGCGTTCCTGATCGGCTTCGTCACGGAAGATCACCTGCACCTGATCACCGACCCGGCGCACGCCGGAGTAACGGATCTTCTGGGTGCGCAGCTCGGCACGGAAATCCTGCACCATCTGCTCTTGCTGCTTGGTCAGTGCTTCGGCCATGTCCACTTCCATCAGGAAGTGCACACCACCGCGCAGGTCAAGACCCAGCTTCAGAGGGGCCGCACCGATGGCTTCGAGCCAGGCGGGAGTGGAAGGTGCCAGGTTGAGTGCGGTAATGAAGTTGTCACCCAGCTTGTTGGCAACAATATCGCGCGCCTTGAGCTGGTCTTCGGTGTTCTTGAAACGGATCAGGATCAGACCGTGCTCGAACGCAGCATGTTTGACCGGGATTTTCGCCTCGTCGAGCGTCTGTGTCACCAGGTCAAGGGTATCTAGCTTGACTTCGGCACCACGGCTGGCAGAAACCTGCAGGGCCGGGTCTTCGCCGTAAAGATTGGGGGCTGCATATAGAAAACCGATGGCGATCACGAAGACCACCATCAGGTATTTCCACAGCGGATAGCGATTCAACACGCTGTGCTCCTTGGGAGATTAAAGGGACTGGATAGAACCCTTGGGCAGAACGGCAGAGACGAAGTCCTTTTTGATGGTGACTTGAGTCTGGTCGTTCAGAGCGATCACCAGGTAATCGCTGTCAGCAGCCACTTTGGCAATCTTGCCAACCAGACCACCGGAAGTGAGCACTTCATCACCCTTGGACAAGGAGCTCATCAGATTGCGATGATCTTTGGCGCGCTTGGCCTGGGGACGATAGATCATGAAGTAGAAGATCAGGCCAAATACGGCCAGCATGATGATCATTTCCATACCACCACCCTGTGCACCCGGTGCTGCGCCTTCTGCATACGCCTTGGAGATAATGCTCATTTAACAACCTCTTATTGATGTAGATTTGAAAAACAAAATTATATGTTGTTGTTATTTAACGTCATTTTCAGCTAACGGAGGCACAGGCTTCCCTTGCCGACGGTAAAACTCAGTTACAAAGTCGTCTAATTTACCCTGCTCGATCGCGTCCCGCAAACCCTGCATCACACGCTGGTAATAACGCAGGTTATGGATCGTATTCAGACGGGCACCGAGGATCTCGTTGCACTTGTCCAGATGGTGCAGGTAGCTGCGGCTGTAGTTCTTGCAGGTGTAGCAATCGCACTCGGCATCCAGGGTGCTGGTGTCGTTGCGGTGCTGAGCGTTGCGGATCTTCACTACGCCATCAGTGGTAAACAGATGACCGTTGCGGGCGTTGCGGGTCGGCATGACGCAGTCGAACATGTCGATACCGCGGCGAACCCCCTCCACCAGATCTTCCGGTTTGCCGACCCCCATCAGGTAGCGTGGCTTGTCGGCCGGAATTTTCGGGCAAACGTGCTCGAGGATGCGGTGCATATCCTCTTTGGGCTCACCCACCGCCAGACCGCCGACCGCATAACCGTCGAAACCGATCTCCAGCAGCCCCTTGAGAGAGACATCCCGTAGATCTTCATAAACTGACCCCTGAATAATGCCGAACAGGGCATTCTTGTTGCCGAGCGCATCAAACTTGTCACGAGAACGCTTACCCCAGCGCAGGGACATCTCCATCGACTTGCGCGCCTCTTCGTAAGTAGCCGGATAGGGCGTGCACTCATCGAAGATCATCACGATGTCGGAGCCCAGATCGTACTGGATCTCCATGGACTTCTCGGGGTCGAGGAAGATCTTCTCGCCATTGATGGGGTGACGGAAGTGGACGCCCGCTTCGGTGATCTTGCGAATATGGCCCAGGCTGAATACCTGGAAACCACCGGAGTCAGTCAGGATCGGCCCCTGCCAGTTCATGAAATCGTGCAGATCACCGTGGGCACGCATCACTTCCTGACCCGGGCGCAGCCAGAGGTGGAAGGTGTTGCCCAGCAGGATCTGGGCACCGGTTTCACGCACTTCTTCAGGGGTCATCCCCTTGACGGTGCCGTAGGTACCGACCGGCATAAAGGCCGGCGTTTGTACCACGCCACGTTCGAAGACCAGTTGACCGCGACGGGCACGGCCGTCGGTGGTTTTCAGTTCAAATTTCATTGCTACCTCGATTCAGTCAGAGAAACAGTCTGACAATAGGAGGGCCGCTCAGGGCCCGGTAAATACGCTGAAGCTTATGCTTCAACCTGGCGACGGGTGACGAACATGGCGTCCCCGTAGCTGAAGAAACGGTACTGCCCGGCCACAGCTGCCTGATAGGCCGCCATCACGTTGTCATAACCGGCAAAGGCACTGACCAGCATGATCAAGGTCGACTCCGGCAGATGGAAGTTGGTGACCATGGCATCGACAATCTGGAACTGGTAGCCAGGGAAGATGAAGATATCGGTGTCACTAAAGAAGGGCGCCAGCGGTTTGCCCTGCGCCAAGGTAACCTTGGCCGCGCTCTCCAGCGAACGCACCGATGTGGTCCCCACCGCAATCACCCGACCACCACGGGCACGGGTGGCCGCGATGGCATCCACCACCTCTTGCGGCACTTCCGCATACTCGGAGTGCATGTGGTGATCTTCAATCTTCTCAACCCGCACCGGCTGGAAGGTCCCCGCCCCTACATGCAGGGTGACGAAGGCCGTTTCAACCCCTTTGGCCCGAATTTTCGCAAGCAGCGGCTCATCAAAGTGCAGACCGGCGGTCGGCGCGGCAACGGCGCCCGGCTTTTGATTGTAAACAGTCTGGTAGCGCTCCTTGTCGGCATCCTCGTCGGGACGGTCGATGTAGGGGGGCAGCGGCATGTGGCCGATGGCTTCCAAAATCTCCAGTACCGGACGCGGGTCGAGGAAGTGGATCTCGAACAAGGCGTCGTGACGGGCGCGCATCTCTGCCTCCACGCCCCCATCCATGATCATCCGGGTGCCCGGCTTGGGTGCCTTGGATGCCCGGACATGAGCCAGCACGCTGTGCTCGTCCAGAATGCGCTCGACCAGTACCTCCAGCTTGCCACCGCTGGCCTTCTGGCCAAACATGCGCGCCGGAATGACGCGGGTGTTGTTGAATACCAGCAGATCGCCCGGATTGAGCTGATCCAGCACATCGACAAATTGACCGTGGCGCAGAGCGCCAGTTTGACCATCGAGCTGCAACAGGCGGCTGGCGGTACGCTCCGCCATCGGATAGCGGGCAATCAGCTCGTCTGGCAGATCAAAATGAAAATCGGATACTTGCATCTTTCACCTCGGGGGGAATCGGCGGCTAGTCTAGTTATCCCCATCTTCCAAGGCAACCCAAAAGACCAAAAACCCAAGAGAGACAAGGGGTAGCGGGCAATTTTGTGACCACCAACCGGTTAATGACTCTTTAATGTTTTGTATTGACCCTGATCATGTTTTGCCACCCATGGCTGGGCTAGGGTGGAGAGAGGCGGTGAAGAAAAACCAATGTAATCAGGAGGCCTACCATGATGACCCTATCCGAGATCATGACAGAACATCCCTTCACTCTGGGACCGGAGAACAGTGTCAAACAGGCGATGGATCTGATGCAACAAGAGCGGATCCGCCATATTCCCATCGTTGACGAGCAGCACCATTTGCTTGGGCTGGTGACCCTCACCGATATCCTGGCCACCCGGGAATCCAAGCTGCTGCTGATAAGTCCGGAGCGGGAGGCTGAATTCACTGATAGTGTCCACCTTGACGAGATCATGACCCGTCAGGTCGCGAGCGTGGATCCCCATGCCGGCATCAAGGAGGCTGCCCTCTACCTGCAGCGGCACCGGTATGGCTGCCTGCCGGTACTCAAAGGACGCAAGCTCATCGGCATCGTCACCGAGTCGGACTTTATTGCCGTGGCCATCAACCTGTTGGAATTGATGGAAGAGCAGGATCCCCCGACCGATTTTTGATGGAGCAACCCGTAATTAAATTACAATAAAAGCGTTTTCAGCCGTCAAAATAAGCTAAAATGATGAAACACTTTCATTTTGACTGAAAAATTACACCAAATACTTGCCTTGTGATCTGCGTCACACTATTATCCCTCTCATGCAATAGTTGCCGAGGGGGAGAAAAGGGATTGTGCACCCATTATCTTCCTCTCATATGTCTGCAAGTTTGCACACCCCGTAGTTAGTCTTTGCTGTAAAGCATTTGTTTATATAGCCATTCCTTGTTTGATGACCCGGCCCTGTCGTTGCGATAGCGCCGGGATTTTTTTATCCGCGTTTTCTGCTCTCCCCCTTGTCAGCACATCTCCATCGCTGCAACCAGTTCCCTCAACCTCCTGCGCCACCTGTTTGCTCCACCGTTTATCTCATCGCGTCGCCATGCCTCTGCACACCTCTTCTCATGCCTTGAAAAGGCGATGTAGCGCACAGATATTGAACCATGACAAGGAGTTATCTCAGTAGGCCAGAGATATTCATGTTAGGTACAGCCATAGTGAGCTATCTAATAAGTAGATTTAAGCGATTCAAAAATGCGGCTTTTATCGATTAGCGGAAGCCCCTATGATGAATCCATCGAAAGTTAAGCGCCTCGTCTGGCAAGACTCTTCAACACCAGACAGGCATATGTACATCACCAAGGAGCAATTACATGTCTACCTACATCAACACTGAAATCAAGCCGTTTAATGCTACCGCCTACCACAATGGCAAATTCGTGCAGGTCTCTGACGCAGACCTGAAAGGCAAGTGGTCCGTGGTCTTCTTCTACCCGGCTGACTTCACCTTCGTCTGCCCGACCGAGCTGGGCGATCTGGCTGACAACTACGCTGAATTCCAGAAGCTGGGCGTCGAGATCTACGCTGTCTCTACCGATACCCACTTCACCCATAAGGCTTGGCACGACACGTCTGACACCATCAAGAAGATCCAGTATCCGATGATTGGCGACCCGACCGGCACCATTACCCGCAACTTTGGCGTGATGATCGAAGAAGCCGGCCTGGCCGACCGCGGTACCTTCGTGATTGATCCGCAGGGCATCATCCAGATCGTCGAGATCAACGCTGGCGGCATCGGCCGTGACGCCCTGGAGCTGCTGCGCAAAGTCAAAGCAGCTCAGTATGTCGCCTCCCACCCGGGTGAAGTGTGCCCGGCCAAGTGGAAAGAAGGTGAAGCTACCCTGGCCCCGTCCCTGGATCTGGTAGGCAAGATCTAAGCCTTCCGCTTCCAAGACCGGCCCGCATAAGGGCCGGTCTGCTTTCCGGCCCTCAGAAACGCCATCGCGCGCTTTTGACCTGTGAAGATGCCGACCCGCAATCACCAAGAAGGAATTCGAAGATGTTGGATACCAACCTCAAACAACAGCTGAACACCTATCTGCAGTACATCGTCAATCCCATCGAGATCAGCGTGTCCGGCAACGACAGCGACAAATCTGCAGAGCTGCTGGCGCTGGCCAGCGAGATCGCCGAAATGTCCCCCAAGATCACCCAGACCTCTGGCAATGCCACCCGCACGCCTTCAATGAGTATCGCGCCGCAGGGCCAAGCCCCGCGCGTTCACTTTGCCGGCATCCCCATGGGTCATGAATTCACCTCGCTGGTGCTTGCCCTGCTGCAAAGCGGCGGTCACCCCTCCAAGGCCGATGCAGCCGTGCAGGAGCAGATCCGCAATCTCAAGGGCGAGTTCCACTTCGAGACCTATATCTCCCTCTCTTGCCACAACTGCCCGGACGTGGTGCAGGCGCTGAACCTGATGGCCACCCTGAACCCCGGCATCACTCACACCATGATCGACGGAGCCCTGTTCCAGGAAGAGGTCAATGAGCGTCAAATCATGGCGGTGCCGAATGTTTACCTGAACGGTCAACCGTTCAGCCAGGGCCGCATCTCGCTGGAAGAGATCGTCGCCAAACTCGACACCGGTGCTGCAGAGCGCAAAGCCGCCGAGCTGAATGAGAAAGATCCCTACGACGTTCTGGTTGTCGGAGGTGGCCCGGCTGGCGCCTCAGCAGCCATCTATGCCGCCCGTAAAGGCATTCGCACCGCCATCGTCGCCGAGCGTTTTGGTGGTCAGGTGATGGACACCGTCGGCATTGAGAACTTTATCTCCGTGCCCTACACCGAAGGCCCCAAGCTGGCCGCGAGCCTGGAGCAGCACGTCAAGCAGTACGGCGTGGAAGTGATCACCGAGCAGCGCGCTGCCGCCATCAGCAAGGATGGCTACGTAAACGTGGATCTCGCCTCTGGCGCCACCCTGAAGAGCCGCGCCGTGATCCTGGCGACCGGTGCCCGCTGGCGCGACCTGAACGTGCCGGGCGAACTCGAGTACCGCACCAAGGGCGTGGCCTACTGCCCGCACTGCGATGGCCCCTTCTTCAAAGGCAAGCGGGTTGCAGTGATCGGTGGCGGTAACTCCGGCATCGAGGCAGCAATCGACCTGGCTGGCATCGTCGAGCATGTGACCGTGGTGGAATTCGCTGACACCCTGCGCGCCGATGAAGTGCTGCAGAAGAAGGCTCGCTCTATGGGCAATATCGACATCATCATGAGTGCCCGCACTACCGAAGTGATCGGTGATGGCAGCAAGGTGGTCGGTATGGATTACGAAGATCGCACTACCGGCGAGATCAAACACCTGGCGGTGGCTGGCATCTTCGTCCAGATCGGTCTGGTGCCGAACACCGAGTTCCTGAAAGGGAGCGAGATTGCCCTGACCCGCTTTGGCGAGATCGAGATCGATACCAAGGGTGCGACCTCCCTGCCCGGCGTCTACGCCGCTGGGGATGCCACCACGGTACCGTTCAAGCAGATCATCATCTCCATGGGTGCCGGCGCCACTGCCGCGCTGGGGGCGTTCGATTACCTCATCCGCAACCCCGCACCGGAAGCGGAAGTCGCGAAAGCAGACACCGTCACAGCCTGACCATTCTCTGCACCGTAAAGCCGACTCAATGAGTCGGCTTTTTCATGCGTCTCCGCGCCAAGTGCTCAGGACAAACACTGTCCCAATGGCATGTCGAAAAATTAAGTTTGAATAAAACCAGTACTGTCTACACACCAGCTCTATACAGCTCCCCCTTACCAGATTGCGTAAAGCGCAGTGCTGGGAAGACGATATGTAAGCCAGAGATTGGCCGTCCGCAAGACAGGTCTGTGTTGCTACGACGTCAGCAAACATACCGCTTTGCGCTGACGTCCCCACTCTCTGCGTACGATGGCCAAGTATCAAGCCACACGGGAAGAGGGCATTGCTGAAGTCGATGAGACCTTCTTCCTTGAGTTGCTCAAAAGGCTACGGGGCTTACCTGGCACGACAAGACAGCCAGGAGACAGAGAGCGAATCCGGGGACCGGGCCGGTTTACATCGCACTATATGGTGGAGCAGGACTATGCAGGTTTTCAGTAAGAGCAGATGAATGCCGAAGCCATCAGAAACGTCATGCCCTTATCTATCGTCGTCGGAGGCTAGCTGTTTAGTTATGGGTTGGCGCAGAATACTGGAACATTACGGGAAGGAGGTGAATATCAATGTGTGTTTGCATGAGGTGCTTGGGCACCCCATGCAACATGTAACGTAATGGGTGCATAGCCTTTTTATAGGCGATTGAGTGCCAAATTACGGACGGTAAACTTTGACGTTATCAAAGCCCTTCTCTTTCAGATAGAGCGCCTGCAACTTGCTCATCACGCCGCGATCGCAGTAGAGCAGATAGGTCTTCTCCTTGGACAGATCGCCAAAGGCGGTAGCCAGCTTGAAGAAGGGAATATGCATGACCTCACGCCCTTCCACCAGCAACGGCTTCTCGTCGTGCTCGTCCATGGAGCGGATATCGAGGATCACCTCGTTGTCACCGCTCTCGGTGGTAGTCTCCACTTCCTGCACCTCGGCGGCGGTCTCTTCACCGATACGACGGATATCGAGGTAACGGGCCTCCGCCACCACCTTGTCCAAAATGGCGAAGTCGAAGTTGCCCTCTTCCTCTTCAATGCGCGCCAGATCGGCCTTCACGGTCGGCTTTTTGGAGATGACGCCACAGTACTCCGGCATAGTCTCGGCGAACTCCAGCGTGCCGATGCGGCGGGCTTCGCTGATGATGTCCGGCTTGTCCCAGGTGATGAGCGGGCGCAGGATCACCTTGTCGGTCACCCGATCGATGACGTTCAGGTTGGTGAGGGTCTGGCTGGATACCTGACCCACACACTCGCCGGTCACCAGCGCCGGGATCTGGAACTCGTCAGCCACTTTGGCGGCGGCACGCATCATCATCCGCTTGAGCACCACCCCCATCTGACCGTTATCGATCTTCTCGAGGATCTCGGCGACCACTGGCTCGAAGTCGACCGCGGTGAAACGCACCCGATGGGATGAACCGAAGCGGTTCCACAGGTGATAGGCCACCTGCTTGACGCCGATCTCGTGAGCGGCGCCGCCCAGATTGAAGAAGCAGTAGTGCACCCGGCAGCCGCGCTTGATGAACTGGAACGACGCCACACCGGAGTCAAAACCGCCGGAGATGAGGCTAAGCACATCTTCCTGAGTGGCGATGGGCATGCCGCTCAGGCCCTGATGAATGGCGCTGACGATGAAGAGCTCTTCGCCGTCGATCTCGAGGTTGATCTTCACATCCGGGTTCTTGAGGCGCACACCATTGCTTTCGCAGTGCTGGTTCAAACCACCGCCCACGTAGCGCTCAATCTCGAGAGAGGAGAACTCGTGCTTGCCGTGGCGCTTGGCGCGCACGCAGAAGGTTTTGCCCTTGAGCTGGTCGCCCCACACGGCTTTCACCTGCTCGAAGATGTCGTGCAGATCGGTGAACTTGCTGGCCTGCACCTCGAGGAAGGCCTGAATGCCAGGGATGCAAGCCAAGGCTTCGATAGCCTGCTCGCGGAACTGGTCATTGCGGGAGCTCACGATCAGTTTGTCCCAATCCATCCGTACGCGGGCATCGTCGTCAAAGCGGCGCAGGACGTTGCGGATATTGCCCTGCAGGATCTTGATAAAGCGCTGGCGAACCGACTTGCTCTTGATGGTGATTTCCGGGAACAGCTTGATAATGAACTTCATGGTAATGACTCGGGTGACCTTGATTTAAGGGCGCGAATTATATCAGAACTTTGTGGCCAGCGCCTACTGGATGAGCGTTTGCTCACATTCCCCCACGCAGTGTTTGCCGTGCAGCGCCAATCTTGCGTATATTCCCGACCCTGCACCCCGGCACCACTTCTGGCGACAGACCGATACGATGAAGACCTATATCTACTACCCCGGCATGGAAGTGCGGGATGAACTGTGGCTCAAGTTTGCCCTGCTCTATCTGGAGCGGCTCGCCTTTGTCTTCACCGTCAGCGAAAAGAGCGGTCTCACCACTCTGCAGCAAACCCTCGAGCAGGAGACAGATCTCTTGGCCGAGCGACCCGATGCCGCCTTCTTTGCCGCCATCACTCCGCAACTCGAAAGCCAGTTAAGCGGTTTGCTTGCACCCGATTTTGTCCGTCACAAGGTGTTTGGCAACAAGGAGCTGGTCACCCGCTGGCGTCAGGGGGCCAACCACGACTGCTTCTGTCCGGATCAGGCGGGGCTGGAGCGGCTGCACGGCTTTTGCCTCAACCATGGTTTTGCCAGTCGGGATCAGGGGGGGATCAGAATGGCACGGCGCTTTGCCAATCTGCTCTCCATGCGTCTCGCCCGTGAGTGGGCACTCGCCAATGACGGGGCGCTCATTACCGATCACGACTATCTGGACCGCCTGCTCCATCTGCTCGAATCCCGCTACCACAATCGCGGCGGCCAGGATTGCTTCCACCTCGAGATCCCGTTGCAAGTACCCACTCACCTCGGCGAGATCTCCTTCGCCGAGCTTATCACCCTGCGCGGGCGCAGCGGCTTTCGCCAGCAGTTGGCCGAATTTCATCTGGCCCTCGACAACCTGCTCACCATGCTGGGGAGCGGCTATGCCGACCCGGCGGCCCTGACCCGCTTCGAGCAGGCCCGGCAAGGGCTCAATCAACTGCTCGGCCCCGAGACCATCAGCATGCCACTCACCACCCTGGTCAGCACCAGCCTGCCCGCCGTGGCGATGCTCCATCAGTTAAAGGCGAGCCATCCCGAAAGCGACCTCATCTTCCATCCCATCAAGAAGAGCCACTTTCACCAGCGCAAGAGCCAGCACTTCTTCACCCGGCTCGGTCATCTGCGCCAACCGGGCTGAACCGGCGGAATGAAAAAGGGGTTGGCATCTGCCAACCCCTCTCGTTTTCTGCAGCCTACCAATCATCACCCCGGTGATTTGCCCGCTCTTGTGCGTCACGGCGCGCTTCCATCGCCCTGTCACGGCGGATATTAGCAGGGGTACAGGCAAACTTCTTCTCGACACAGCGATACCAGACATCGTTGGCCGAGCCAAAGGGAGCGCCATATTGTGGCTGCTGCGAGCGGCCAAATTCGCCGCGCTCCTGCATCGTTGCACAACCTGAGCCCACCAGTACCAGCAGGGACAACAGAATGCGAAGGGACATTTCATACTCCTCAGGATTTGAACGAACCCTGAATTATGCCCACACCTGCCGTAACGCTCAACAATTCATGCATTTCAAATGGTTAATTACATACCGCTTAATGATCGCAGGCAAAATACTCACAGTGAAGTCAACGGATAACGCTACCCGCCTCATCACCATCGGGATGCACCATGCGAAACTCGATGCGATCGCTGTTGCCCGCCTCGTCCACCACCACCAGCTGATAACGACCCGCCACACTCAGCACCTGATCCCCGTCCCAGCGCAGCCGCTGGCCGTTGAGAAACCAGGCCGGCTTGCCGACACCGCCGAGCACCTTGGGCTGCAACCGATAGCGCTGGCTGCGGATAAGGTTGCCCTCCCCCAGCGCCACGATGCGAATGGGAGCCTGCAGCTCGGCACTCTGCCCTTCCCCTGCACAACCGCTGGCCAGCAGCGCCTGCCGTCGCTCGCCGGGGGACCGCCACGGCTCCAGCGACAATGGCCAGAGCGCCCGAAAACCGGATTGCGCCGCATCGGGGCAACGGGTCAGAGTCGGCTTGCCCGCGGCGGTCAATGCAACTTGACGCAGCGGCGAGGGCCAGTCCATGGGATCCGGCAAGGTGGGAGGATCGCGCCCTTCCAGCAACCAGGCGCTCTGACGCTGCAAACAGGCCTCTGGCAGGGTGGCGCTCGTCTTGCGCCCCAGCGGCCAGCAGATCTCGGCTTCGCTCACCGTGTTGGGTTGTGCCGGCAAGGGGCTGTTGTCAGCCAGCCGCGAGTAGACCGAAAGCAGAAGCGGCACCGCCGCGCTCTGCCCGTAAAAACCGGGCATGGGGGTACCATCGGGGCGTCCCAGCCAGACGCCGATAGTCCAGCGACCGGAGACCCCCATGGCCCAGCTGTCGCGATAGCCATAGCTGGTGCCGGTCTTCCAGGCCAGTCGATTGACCCGGCCGGTTGCCTCGCTGGCAAAGGGCTGATCAGCCCGTCCCTGCGCGCTCAATATTTGCCAGATGATCCAGGCCGCTCCCGGACTCAGCAAGGGGCGTGACACCGCCTGCTGCCCCGCCAGCCAGACCGGCATCGCCACCTGCCCCTGCCGGGTCAGCGAGCTGTAGAGTGCCACCAGCTGTTCGAGCCGAATGCCCGCCGCCCCCAGCGCGATGGCAGGATTGGGTTTGTCGGAGAGAGCCAGCCGCACTCCGGCGTTGTCGAGGCGGCTGACCAGCTTGTCCGGCCCAAGCGCCTCCAGCACCTGCACCGCCGGCACGTTGAGGGATTGCTGCAGCGCCTGCGCAAGGGTCACCGGCCCCTGAAAGGCACCGGAAAAGTTGGCGGGGCGATACTCCGAGCCCAGCCTTGGCGCATCGGAGAGCAAGGAGGCCGAGTGCACCAGCCCCTCGTCCATCGCCAGACCGTAGATGAAGGGCTTGAGGGTGGAGCCGGGGGAGCGGATCGCCTGCACCATGTCCAGATAACCGTGGCGGCGCAAATTGCCATACTCGGCGCTGCCCACATAGGCGCGCACCGCCATGGTTTTGTTATCTACCAGCAGCAGGGCCGCGGAGGTCTGCTCGGGGAAGCGACGGATATAGCTCGCCACCCGCCCCTCCAGCCAGCGCTGCAGATCGCCGTCTATGGTGGTGTGCACCAGCGCCCCGGCCTGATTGTCGGCGGCGAGACGGGCAAACAGCGGCGCCTCCATCGGCGTGAAGTGACCACGGGCCAGCACCGGCTCGATACGTCCCTCCAACCACGCCTGTTCGGGCCAGACACCCTGCGCTACCAGTCGCTGCATCACCTTGTCACGGGCGGTGCGGGCCCGCTCGGGATGCCGGTCCGGCCGGTTGCGGCTGGGAGCCTGCGGCAGCACCGCCAACAGCGCCGCCTCGGCATAGGTCAGCTTGGCCGCGCTCTTGCCGAGATAGGCAAAACTTGCCGCCTGCACCCCCTCCAGGTTGCCGCCAAACGGCGCCCGGTTGAGGTAGACGGTGAGCAAGGTGCGCTTGTCGTAGTGCCACTCCAGTTGCAGCGCGCGCGCCATCTGACGAAGCTTGCCGGGCACGCTCCTGTGGTAGGGCTCGATAAGGCGGGCCACCTGCATGGTGAGAGTCGAGCCGCCTGACACGGCTCGCCCGTAACGCAGCCACTGCCAGACCCCGCGCACCATGGCCACCGGATTGACCCCGGGATGACGCCAGAAGTAGCGATCCTCGTAGCCGAGCAGAGCCTCGATATAGCGGGGGGAGACCTGCTCCAGGGTCACGGGGTAACGCCATACGCCGCTGGTATCGGCAAAGGCGCGCAGCGGTAGCCCCTTCATGTCGAGCACCACCCGTGCGTAGGCAGGGTCGAGCGGTGGCGGCGGGAAGAGTCGATCCAGTGCCAGCAATGACAGGAGCAGTGCTACAACGCCCAGCACCGAGCAACGCAGCCAGCGTGGCAGGCGACCAAGCCAGCACCAGCCAGCGTGGCCAGTGCGACCTAATTTCAGCCAGCCACGCTGCCAGAAAGTGAGCGGGCGAACCCGCTCAAGGGAGGGAATGTTACTCAGAGATGATCACCTCATGGATATCCTCACCCACAGCCCGCAGCTCGGGACGGTACATATCCTCCACCTGGGTCGGCGGCACCTGATAGCGACCCGGCGTCACCGCCCGCATCAGGTAGACCAGTTGCTGGTTGCTCCCCTCGCTCAGATCCAGCGCTGCCGTGTAGCGGTCATCGCGAAACTCCTGATGCTTGAGATAGTCGTTCCACTCGCTCTGCCACGCCGGTTTCCCCTCAATGGGGAGCTCTTCGAGCTTGATGCTGTTGCCAAGGGCCGGGTTCTCCAGCTCGAAGCCTGCGGGCACCATCTCCACCAGCAGGGCATCGGGCACCGCGGATTCGCTGCTGACGTTGAGTCGCACCACCACCAGATCGCCCACCTTCACTTTGGCCGGGTCAAAACGCTGACCGTCGCTGTTGAACCAGCTGCGGGTCACACTCATCCCCTTGCTAATCCGTGCTGGCGCCTGTTCGGGGTAGCCGACCAGAGTGCGCTGCACATAGAGGGATCCCTTGCCCTCGTTGGTGACGGTGCTCGCCGCCAGTGCCTCGGGGGCACCCTGCTGTAGCGGAGCCGAACCGCTCAGGGATTCACTGCCAAGAGAGGAAGTTACCTTGGCCTGCCAGTCGACGGCCGGATCGAAACGGGCCAGTCGCAACAGAGCGAGCCGCTCCTGAGTGCTGAGCCACTGACGATGGGCCAGGGTATCGGCTACCTTGGCGCTGAGATCAGGCCAGCGCTCCGCAGCCAGCTTGTGCTGGCGCAGCAAGGAGAGCTCAAGGGCTGCATCGCGCAGTGGCGAGCCGTAATCACCCAGATAGTCATCACCACGCTCGGTCGCCAATGCTTGGCTGAGGGCCTTGGCGGCGTTCTGCTCATCCCCCATGGCCGAGAGGGCCAGCGAGAGGTGCAAAAGCGGCAAACCGGAGCGGGCGTGATCAGCCTGCTGCTCCCAGATAAGGCGCAGGGTAGCGAGCGGTGCCTTGCCAACCCGGGCCAGCACATAGGCGCTGTAAGCCTGATAGGCAAGACGGCTGTGCTCGGGGGCACTGCTCCAGCGCTCACCATACTGACTGTCGGTGAGATAGCTCTGCAGCCGGTTCAGCGCCTGATTGAGCATCGCCTCCGGCACTGCGTCACCCGCCTCCTTGCGCGCCAGCAGGTAGTCGGCGGCATAAGCGGTGAGCCACTGCTCCTCATCGGAGCGACCATCCCACAGGCCAAAACCGCCACTGGGCAGTTGCAACCTCTGCAGCCGTTGCAGCAGGGCGCGCTGCACATCCGCTTCACTCGCCGCTTTCTTGCCCTCTGCGGGTTTGCGCCAGGCGGCCCGCTCATCCGCCGTGGTCAGCAAGTAAGGCCAGGCACGGGACAGAGTCTGCTCCAGACAGGCGTAGGGGTAGTCGGCCAGCGCCTGCCACTGGGCTGCCGGATCCCAGGGGGGAGTACCGGAGAGGCTGAGCAGCCCCTGCAGATTGGCGCGCTCCAGCCCGGCCAGCTCAGCTGGCGCAAAGCTCATCTGCTGGCCGGGGGACAGCATCTGATAGCGCTGGCGAGTCTCGGCAGGCCAGGGGGAGCGCAGCGGCAGATACCAGTCGCGGCTGATGGCAAAATCCTTGCCGCTGGCCGCCAACTGCAGGCTCGCCACACCGCTCGCCCCGGTCACGGTGAGCGGCAGGGTCAGCCACTGCTCCTCGCCATTTTTAAGGGCAAGGGTGCCGGGCAACTCGCCATTTGCCTTGAGCCCGCCATTGAGGGTCCAGGCAAGGGAGAGGGTCTGATCCTCGCCGCTCATGTTGCGTAGCTGCACCAGCGCCCGGGTCTCATCCCCTCTGGCGCCAAAGCGCGGCCAGCCAATCTCGGCCACCAAGGGCGCCACTACCTTGACGGCGCGCTCGGCCTCCCCGACTTGCTGTTCGTTCCAGGCCAGCGCCATCAGCGCCAACTCGCCGTTGAAGTTGGGCAAATCGAGCGGGATCACCGCTTTGCCACTCTCATCAAAGCTCACCTCGCCGCTCCACAGTGCGGCGATCTCGACCCGGCTCTCCAGCGCGCCACCCTTTTTCAGCGGCGCCCGATCGCCCCCGTAGTTGAGGCGGGCCAGCTTGCCATCTTGCGGCGGGATCACCTGGCCGTAGTTGTCGAACAAATCTTGGGCGAAGCGCTTGCGACCAAAGAAGATCTCGAACGGGTCGAGAGGCTGGTAGTCGCTGATATTGAGCACGCCCCGATCCACCGCCGCCAGCACCACGCGCCCCTGACTGTTGGGGGTGGAGGTGGCGGTCACTTCCAGCCGGGTAAGCGGCACCGCTTTATCAGGCGCGCTCAGGGTAAGCGGCAAACGGCGCGCTTCCCGGTCCAGCGTGAGCGGCACCAGTCCGACCGAGCGCAGGCTCTGCCCCTGTTGCTTGCCGGACGGTTTGGAGGCGCTGTCTGGCGCGGCGATCTGGGCCGAGATATGCAGGTCATGACGCTGCCACTCGGGACTGACCGGGATCTCGAACTCGCCGCGGGCATCCTTGGCATCACCACCGGCCCCCTTGAGCTCGATACGCTGCCACCAGCGCAGGCCGTCGCCATCTTCCACCAGCAGCAAGCCCTTACCGGGGCGCGGGGCTACCAGAGTCACTTTGGCCTTGTCGCCCGCCTGATAGGCGCGTTTGTCGAGAGTGATGGCAATCTTGTCAGGGCGCGCCTGCTCGCCACCGCCGCCCCAGGCGTAACTGCCGATCTCCACCCGCAGGCTCGATTGATGGCCCTGACTGTTCTCCACCTCCAATCGATACCAGCCCGCCGCCAGTTGCAGCGTGAGCGGGGTCGGCCCCTTGCCATCCAGCTGCAGGGTCTGCTCCTGCTCCAGATAGGGCTGGCTGTTGAACTCGTACTTCCACCCCTCGCCATCGGCGTAGTGCCAGTAGTAGTCGCGGTACTCGTTGATGAGGCGCACTTTCACCGCCCCCGCCACCGGCTGGCCTTGCTCATCGAGGTTGAGGATCTGGAAGGGGAGCGGCTTGCCCCCCTCTACCCGATCCGCCACAAAATCGGCCTTGAGTGCCGGCCACTGGCTGCCTGCAGGCCAGCCATACTGGGTGCGGCTGCGATTGACGGCGCGGCCACCGGGCTCGGAAAGGGAGACCCGATAGGCCACCTCCAGCGGCCCGAGACCGCGTACCCCATCGAGCTCATCAGCTAACGAAAAAGTCCCCTGCCCCTGCGCATTGAGGGTGAGATTGAGAGGCTCGAGATCCTTGGCCTGCTCGGCAAGCAGCACGTCACCCAGGGTGAACTCCTGCCACTGGGTAAAAGGCATGGTGGCGCGGCTGATTTTCACCTCCGCCTTCGCCTTGGTGGCGCTCGCCGGCGCGCCGTAGAGATAGTCCCCCTGCAGTGGCAGGCTGAGGGCGGCGTCCAGACTCGTGACTTCCCCATCCGGCCCCTTGCCAAGCTGCAGTTTCAGCCGCTCCGGCAAGAACTCCTCCACCAGAAAGGGCCACTCGAAGCGACTGCCGGCGGCGGTCTTGAGGTTGATGGTCCAGCGCCCGAGCGGCGCATCATCCGGCAAACGCAGACCGTAGTGGGCGGCGCCAAGGCTATCCGGTAGCAGCCGCTTTTGTTCGAGCAGCTGGCCGTCCGGCTGTTTCACCTCCAGCTCCACCGCCATGCCCGGCAGCAGCTGGCCATCCTGCCCCTTGAGCAGGATCTCGCTGTCGAGTCGCTCGCCGGGGCGATAGAGGTCGCGCCCGCTGAACAGATACAACTGCTGGGCCTGCCAGGGCTGGGTGCCGAGATCGAAGGTGGAGAGATCGAGGGCCGCCCCGTCGAGGCGCAGCACCGCCAGATGGTTGCCCTGTTCGGCCAGCAGCAGGCGAGCCCCCTGCACCTGATCGAAGCGACGATGGCCCTGCGGATCCGTGGTTTGCACCTGCAGCCGGTTGCCCTTCTCGTCCAGCAGGGAGAGCTGCACATCCTTGAGCGGGTCGGCGCTGGCCAGGGAGCTGACGAACACCTCCAGCTGATCGCGGTAACGACGGGCACTGAGCCCCATGTCGCTCACTGCAAAATAGGTGGTCTCCTTGCGCCAGTCGTAGTTGCCAAGAGGTGACATCACCGCAAAGTAGACGCCAGCCTCCGCCAGCTGCGGCTCCTTCACATTGATAAGGCGGGTCTCGCGCCGGTTGGCATCGAGCTCCAACGCATAGCGGCCGCTGAATACCCGCTTGGCCCGCTTGGTGATCTGCTCAAGCTCCCAGTTGCCCATGCCGGCACCGGGGCGATACTCGGCCAGGAAACGGGGCAGGTATTCGGCATCGACCCGAAAGAAGTCGATATTGACCTCGTCCACATTGACCGCGCTGATGGGCAGGCGCAGCTCGTCGCGCAGCGGCAATACCATACCGCTGGCGGTAAAGGAGGCCCCCGCCTCCAGCGGCCGGGTCTTGAGAGTCCAGCTCTGGGAGGATGGGCCCAGCCCCGCCTTGAGACTCACCTCATAGCTCTTGTCGGGCTGAACGTTCGGAAAATAGAGGGTCCGGCCATCCTCGGCCAGGATCCACTCCCCCTGCACCTGCTTGCCCCCCTCACTGACCCCGAGCCAGCTCTGCCAATTGGCCTTGGGCGCCAAGGGGCCGGAGAAGACCAGCGCCAGCGCCGGCGCATCGCGATATTGGCGGGCATTGGCCTGCACTACAGAAGTTGGCGCCCCGGCCTCCTGCTGGGCTGTGGATTCTGTGGTCGATATTTGGCTGGTGGGCTTGTCAGGGCCGCAGCCAGACAGCAAACCGACCACCCCGCAAAGCAGCAGGGTTGACCAGCGGCGGCGCAGAGCGCCGGTTTCAGCGGTAGAGCGGTGAGAAGCAGAGGGAGAGTCGAAGAGGCGCATAGGTTCCATCCCGAGTTAGAGCGCTGCAAACGCAGCGTGGCTGGAAACAGGATAAGGCATCCTGCTCACCCGACACAAAGCTCATTACCCGAATGGGCACAATTCCGCGCCCCTGCAGCACGAGAACCCCCTTGCCCACCGATCCAGTGCGGCAAGGGTTGTCATCTAGTCGTGGCTGGTCTCGTTTTTTGCTCCACCTTTGAACCAGCGAAACAGGATGGCCATGACGGCCGCCAGAAACAGCACCAGCGAGGTAATCAGCAGGGCCCGGGTCAACAGTTCGCTGTGGTGGAGAAAGAAGGGGGTATTCATCGCCAGCTTGCCCACCAAACTGAGGCAGAGCGCCCACATAAAGGCACTGGCAAAGCTGGCCACGCACATCCGCAGCACGCTCAGGCGGCCAATCCCCATCAGCATGGGGGTCAGCACCCGCACGAACGGGATAAAACGGGAGGAGAACATCGCCAGAAAACCGTACTTTTTCAGTAGCCGGGTCGCCTTGGGCAAGCTGTCGGGAGGCAACATCCGCTCGATATGATCCATAAAGCGGGTGCGCTGCAGGGCCCGTCCCTGCCAGTACGCCAGCACAGATCCCAGTCCCGCCGCCAGCGGCAGAAAACAGAGGGTCACTTCGGGGCCAAACACCCCCATGCCCACCAACCCACCGGCCAGCAGTACCAGGCTGTCCCCCGGCAGGGGCAGAAAGACGAATGCGGACTCCAGCAGCAGTACCAGCATCAGGCAACTGATCAGCAGGGGTACCGCCTGCATCTGAACCAGGGCGTCAAAATCCTGATGCCAAATGGCCATCAGCATATCCAGCATGTCACTCTCCCTACTACACGGTTCATCATGAACGAGGCAGGGGTTATAGCACCCATCCCCTGAACAAAACGTTAATTTTGTCCGGCACAGGAAATAAAGTGTGTCGAAATAATGCAGCAACGAGGGGGAATGCAAGAAGGGCGAAAAGCAGAAACAAAAAGCCCCTCATCTTGCACGCACAAGGGAGAGGGGCAAACAGGCACAGAAATAAAACGGTTACTCGGCGGTGGCCATCTGCCAGGTTTTAAAGCCGCCGGAGAGGTTCTTCACCTTGAAGCCGTGCTGGCTCAGCAGGCGGCAAGCAACGTGACCACGCAGCCCGACCTGACAGCTGATCAGCAGCTCTTTCTCCTTGGGCAACTCATGGAGGCGACCACGCAACTCGTCGAGGGGGATATGCAGTGCCCCCGGAATGCGGCCCAGCTTGTCGAGCTCCGGGCCATTGCGCACATCCACCACCAGCTGATGGGGGTTACGAGCCTGCACCTCGGCCACGTGGCAGAGCAGGGTGTCCCCCTTCAGGTGGTTGCTTGCCACAAAGCCCGCCATGTTGATCACATCCTTGGCCGACCCGAACGGCGGCGCATAGGTGAGCTCCAGATCCTGCAGATCAAACACGGTGAGACCGGCGCGCTGTGCCACCGCCAACACGTCGATGCGCTTGTCGATGCCATCCTTGCCGATGGCCTGGGCGCCGTAAATCTTGCCATCCGGGGCAAACAGCAGCTTGAGGCTGACCGGATGGGCGCCGGGGTAGTAACCGGCGTGGCTGCCCGGGTGGACATAAACCTTCTCGAACGGCAATCCCAGTTGCACCAGTCGCTTCTCGTTCAGCCCCGTGCTGGCCACCGCCAGATCGAACAGCTTGCAGATGGCGGTCCCTTGCGTCTTCTTGTAGGTTTCGCTTCGGCCCAGCATATTGTCGGCGGCGATGCGCCCCTGCCGGTTGGCCGGGCCCGCCAGCGGGATCAGCACAGATTCGCCGGTGACGAAGTCGATCTCTTCCACCGCATCCCCCACCGCGTAGATAAAGGGATCCGAGGTACGCATCCCGGCATCCACCTTGATGCCGCCCCGTGGGCCCAGCTCCAGCCCCGCTTTGGCGGCGAGCAGAGTTTCCGGCTTGACGCCGATGGCGAGGATCAAGAGACCGGTATCAAGATGGGAACCGTCATTGAGGGTCAGGCGCAGGCCACCGCTTTTGGCGGTCGGCACGGCGGAGGTCTTCTCGGCAGGCAGATCCAGACTCTCGATGGCGGTGAGGCCGGTGCGCAGGCGCAGGTCGATCCCCTCTTCCCGGATGCGGGCATGGAGCATGTTGGCCATCTCCTTGTCCACCGGAGCCATCACCTGATCGGCCAGCTCCAGCAGGGTGACATCCAGCTTGCGCTGGTGCAGCGCCTCCATCATCTCCAGCCCGATAAAACCGCCGCCCACCACAGTGACGTGGCGCGGCTGATCGTGGTGCAGGGCCGCCAGAATGCGATCCATGTCCGGGATGTTGCGCAGGGTATAAACATGGGGGCTGTCGATACCGGGGAAGGGAGGACGGATCGGCGCGGCGCCCGGGCTCAGCAGCAGCACATCGTAATGCTCGCGCTGCTCTTCACCGGTTTGCAGGTTGCGCACCAGCAAGGTCTTGCCCGCCTTGTCGATCTCAATCACATCGTGGAAGACCCGCACATCGACGTTGAAACGGCGCTTGAAACTCTGGGGAGTCTGCAGCAGCAAGGCATCCCGGTCGGGGATATCGCCCCCGATGTGATAGGGCAGACCGCAGTTGGCGAAGCTGACAAACTCGCCCCGCTCGAACATCACGATCTCTGCCTCTTCACTCAAACGACGAGCGCGAGCCGCCGCCGATGCGCCCCCCGCGACACCACCGATAATCAGGATCCGTTTCATCTGCAAGACTCCTCATACATGATAATGGGCAATAAATTAGACTTTTCTAATTTAGAATTCAATGAAATTTTGTTTCACACCATTTTGCAGTATTCTTGCAACCCCGACGGTTGCTTAACAGGATGTTGTTTGTTCATGTCGTCTACCGCACTCAGTCATCTTCCTCCTGCCCTCCAGACGCCGCTCTTTTTCCGTCTGGATCTGCGCAGTCAACGGCTGGTCGCCCTGACCGACGTGATGCAAACCCCGCTCTACTGGCTCGACGAACCGCGTGCCCCCTGGCCTGCCCAGCTACCCGATGCCCTGCGCCTGCCCATCGAACAACTGCTGGCCAACGGCCATGGCGGCAAGATCACAGTGCGCTTTGCCAGCCAGTTGTGGCATATCGCCCTCGCTCACGAGCAGGATGGCTTCTGGCTCATCTGTCTGCAGAACCTTCGCCAGGAGCCCATCGCCGATCTGGCATTGCAACTGCCGCGCCTCAGCCAGATGGCAAGCCAGCAACAGTATGCGCTCCTGCTTGAGACCCTCAAAGAGTGTCTCGGGGCCGATCGGCTCATTCTCTGGCACTATCAGGCCAACGGTGATCTCGGCAGCGAGCAGCTCACCCCCGTATTTACCCTGGGCATAGAGAGCATTTATCCGATCCGCGGCGACAGCCGCTATATCCGCGCCCTGCGCACCCGCAAAGCGTTGAGTTTCTCGGAGGCGGCCCACCAGCCAATGCTGAGCAATCACCTCTATCTGACCAGTGCCGGTGTGCGCTCACGCCTCGATGGTGCCCTGCTGGAGCAGGACAAGCTGTTCGGGGTGCTGAGTCTGGAGTATCTCGATCCCACCCCCCTTAGCGAGGAGATGTTGCAACTGGTGCGCAACAGCGCCCAACTGCTCGGTCACTGGCAACCACAGTGCGAAGAGCAGGAGGGGGAAGCAAGTTTGCCTGCCGAGCTAAGCCAACTGACCGGTATGAGTTACTGCAAGACGCTGATCCGCTGGGCCATGAGCCTTAGTGGTGCCCGCGCCGGCTGGCTCGGCGAGTTCCAGCCCCGCGGTCAGGAGCTCTGGATCATTCCCCGCTGCGTATTTAACGGGGAGCTCTTCTCCACCCTCAAACCCATCCAGCTAGAGCAAGGTCCCGCTTTGGAGCTGTTCCAGCACGGTCAGGCCATCTATGTCGAAAACCTGGCACTGCGTTACCCCAAGGCAACCCGGCTGCTGGCCCTCAAGGCCGACATTTATATCGGTATCCCGCTTCATGACCAGCACGGTACCGTCATGGGGCAGATCACCCTGCTGCTCGACGCTCCGCTGAAAAAGCCCGAGCTCCTGCTGGCTCTGTTGAGCAGCCAGCACGAGCGGGCCGCCATCGAGCTGCAACGCCTCGCCGCCGACGACGCCCTGCGGCTGGCGGAAGTGGCCTTCAATACCCACGATGGACTGATCGTGATGGATCACAACGGCATCATCCTCAAGGTCAACCACTCCTTCAGCCGGATCACCGGCTTTGGCGAGGTAGAGGTGCTCGGCCACTCCATTCGCAAGCTGCGCCCCACCTACTTCGGTGATCACCTCAAGGAGGATGTCAGTCGCGCCGTCAACGAGCAGGCGTTCTGGCTCGGGGAAGAGCGCTGTCTGCACAAGGATGGGCACCTCTTTCCGGTGCGCTTGATGGTGAACGGTGTCAAGGATGAGCAGGGAGAACTGAGCCACTTTATCTGCAGCTTCTACGACATCACCCGGGAGAAGGAAGCAGCCAGACACATCGAGCAGCTCGCCTATTACGACGATCTCTGTGGCCTGCACAACCGACGCAGTCTCAACCATATTCTGCAGCAGACCCTGAGCGAGCCAAACAGCCAATGGGGCGCCCTGCTGCTGGTGGATCTGGACAACTTCAAGTCGATCAACGACTCTCTCGGCCACGCCTGCGGCGATCTACTGCTGCAGGCCGTGGTACAGCGTTTCAGGGATCTGCCCCAGGACAATCTGGTACAAGCGCGCATCTCTGGGGATGAATTTGCCCTGCTCTTTACCCAGCTCGGACAAGGGGAAGTCACAGCCAAAATACTGGCAGAGCACTTCGCCCGCGAGCTGATGGGGCTGTTTCGCACCCCGTTCGACATCGGCGATCACAAGCTGCACTGCAGCGCTTCGGTGGGGATCAGTCTCTTTTCCGGTAACGGAATGGATCACCTCACCCTGATGCAACAGGCCGACACCGCCACCCACATGGCCAAGCGGGCCGGTCAGGGCCACTACGTCTTCTTTACCGAGGCAATGGCCCAGCAGGAGAAGAACCGCCTGACCCTTACCAATGAGCTGCGCGATGCCCTGCGTCATCACGAGCTGCAGCTGCATTATCAACCACAATACCGGGTCGACAATGGTTCACTGTCGGGTATCGAGGCGCTGCTGCGCTGGCAGCGCAGCGACGGCACCATGGTGCCACCCGGGGAGTTTATTCCCATCGCCGAAGAGACCAGCCTGATCCTCGAGATCGGCTACTGGGTGATGAAGACCGCCTGCGCCCAGTACAGCTTCTGGCTCAACCGTGGCCTGCAGATCCCCCATCTGTCGGTCAACGTCAGTGCCCGCCAGTTCCACACCCAGGGCTTCGTACAACAAGTGGAGTACATTCTGCGCGACACCGGTGTGCCCCCTTCCCGCCTGCTGCTGGAGGTAACCGAATCGGTAGTCTTGGAGAATCGGCAGGAGAGTATTGCCAGAATGCGCCAGCTCAAGGAGCTGGGCATCCTCATCTCCATCGACGACTTCGGCACCGGCTACTCGTCGCTGGCCTATCTGCGGGATCTGCCCGCCGATGAGGTGAAGCTGGACAGAAGCTTCATTCAGACCCTGGTGCACAGCGAACAGGACAGGGCTATCGTCAAGGCTATCCTCGATCTGGCCCAGGTATTCCGCTTTACCGTCACTGCCGAAGGGGTGGAAGAGGAGGCGCAGCTGGCCATCCTCAAAGCACTGGGATGCCAGCATTATCAAGGGTATCTCACCAGTCGGCCGCTCACCGTCAAGGGGCTGGAGCAGCTGCTTGGCAGCCGGGCGGCGGACTAAAGGTGTAGGATCAATAGGGGTTTATGTAATAAAATAACGGCCTGCTCGAATCGTTGGAGTTGTTTATGTCTGTCATTAATCGGATCCCTGCCGTTGAAATCAGCCAGCCAGCCGGAGCTCACGGCACCGTTGGCCGGATCCATTCGGTCGAAACCTGCGGCACTGTCGATGGCCCGGGAATACGCTTTATCGTATTCATGCAAGGCTGCCTGATGCGCTGCAAGTACTGCCACAATCGCGATACCTGGGATACCGAAGGTGGCCGCGAAGTGACCGTACCGGAGTTGATGAGTGACATCACCAGCTATCGCCACTTCATGAATGCCTCCGGCGGTGGCGTGACAGCGTCCGGCGGTGAAGCCATGCTGCAACCGGCCTTCATTACCGAACTCTTTACCGCCTGCAAAGAGAAAGGGATCCACACCTGTCTCGACACCAACGGCTTCGTCCGTCATCTCGACGAACAGGTGGACAAGCTGCTCGACCAGACCGATCTGGTGCTGCTCGATATCAAACAGATCAATGACGAGAAACACATTCCGCTGACCCACGTCAGCAACAGATATACCCTGGAGTTTGCCCGCTATCTGGCGGCCAAAGGCAAGACCATGTGGATCCGCTACGTGGTGGTGCCGACCTGGAGCGACGACGACGAGAGCGCCGAAGGGCTGGGCCAGTTCATCGCCGAGCTGGGCGAGAGCGTGGAGAAGGTGGAGCTGCTCCCCTACCATGAGCTGGGCAAACACAAGTGGGACGTGCTGGGCGATCCGTACGAGCTGAGCGGGATCAAGCCCCCCAGCAAGGAGACCATGGAACGGGTCAAGGGCATCCTCGGCAAGTACCACAACAACGTCAAATATTGATGGTAAAAGCAGGCTGACTCGTCAGCCTGCTCTGCTATGGGCGGTCGGGAAGACCGCCCGGACTCTACTGCATAAATGGACGACAAGATGAGTGAAGGACAACTCGCCGCCCTCCTGATCTGGCTGGTACTGCTGGCCTTCAGCCTGCGCCGCTCCCTGTGGCAAACCCTCTATGACAACCCCCTCTATCAGCACCTGCTGCTGGGGAGTGCCATCGCGCTGGTGCCGCTCTGGTATCTAAGGGCCGGTCTGCATGAGGGGCTGGAGGTCCATTTTCTCGGGCTCACCTCCCTCACCCTGCTGCTGGGCTGGCGACTGGCGTTGCTCGCCCCCTGCCTGACCCTGCTGGTGCTCGGTTACTTCGGTGTCACCAATCTGGCCGATTTTGGCTGGCAGGCACTGGTTGGCATCGCCCTGCCGGTAGCCACCAGCTGGCTGCTGTTTCTGGCCAGCTGGGCCTGGCTGCCGCGCCATCTCTTTGTCTATATCTTCGTGGCCGCCTTTCTCGGCGGCGCCATCACCATCTCGGTCAAGGTGGCCGCCAGTGCGTTGCTGATGGGGCTGAGTGACAGCTACCCCTGGCACACCATCACGGCGGATTACCTCTCCATCTGGCCACTGCTGTTGTTCCCCGAAGCCCTGCTCAACGGCATGGCGATGACGGTGCTGGCCATCTACCGCCCTCACTGGGTCAATACCTTCTTCGACCGTACCTATCTGGGCAAGTAACGCTCTCTTTCCTGATCTGCGCCCATAAAAAAGGAGAGGCCATCGCCTCTCCTTTTGGTATTCCGAATTCTGTCAAACCTTGGCTTAGTGCAGCTTCAGGGTCGGACGCAGCACACGGTTGATGCGACCTACCAGCATGATGAGGCCGGTCTTGACATAGCCGTGCAGGGCGATCTGGTGCATCCGGTAGAGGGAGATGTAGACCAGACGGGCAATGTAGCCCTCGACCATCATGGATCCACGCATCAGGTTGCCCATCAGGCTGCCCACGGTGGAGAAGCGGCTGAGGGAGACCAGCGAACCGTGGTCGTGGTAGAGGTAGGGCTTCATCTCGCCGCCGTTCATCTTGGCCAGAATGTTCTTGAACGCCTGGCTGGCCATCTGGTGGGCAGACTGGGCGCGCGGCGGCACAAACTTGCCATCCGGCTGCGGGCAGGCAGCGCAGTCACCGATAACGAAGATGCTCTCGTCACGGGTAGTCTGCAGGGTCTCTTTCACCACCAGCTGGTTGATGCGGTTCGTCTCAAGACCAGCGATATCCTTCATAAAGTCAGGTGCCTTGATACCGGCCGCCCACACCATCAGATCCGCTTCAATCAGCTCGCCATCCTTGGTGTGCAGACCGTCGCTGGTCGCTTCGGTGATCATGGTGGCGGTACGCACGTCCACACCCAGCTTGACCAGCTCCTGATGGGCGGCGCCGCTGATGCGCTCCGGCAGAGCCGGCAGAATGCGCGGGCCCGCTTCCACCAGGGTCACCTTCAGGCTGTCGGTGGTGAGGTTCTTGAAGCCGTAGGCGTAGAGCTGCTCGACCGCATTGTAGAGCTCGGCAGAGAGCTCGACGCCGGTTGCGCCGCCGCCGACGATGGCAATCTTAACCTTGTCGCCCGGCTTATATTCGGTGGCGAACTGCAGGAAGCGGTTCATCATGCTGTTGTGGAAACGGTGCGCCTGGGAGGGGCTATCGAGGAAAATACAGTGATCCTTGATGCCCTTGGTGTTGAAGTCGTTGGAGACAGAACCGATGGCCATCACCAGATAGTCGTAGGGCAGTTCGCGCTCGTTGACCACGATGTCGCCATTGTCGTCGTGGATCGGGGCCAGCACGATGCGTTTATCGTCACGCTTGATGTCGGTCAGGGTGCCGAGCTGGAAGTCGAAACCGTGGTTCTTGGCGTGAGACTGGTAGCTCAGGGCATCGATGCCCGCGTCCATGGAGCCGGTGGCCACTTCGTGCAGCAGGGGTTTCCACAGGTGGGTGCGGTTGCGATCGACCAGAGTGATCTTGGCCTTGTTCTTCTTGCCAAGCTTGCGACCCAGACTGGTGGCCAGCTCCAGGCCACCGGCGCCGCCGCCTACAACGACAATATTCATCATGATGATTTTCCTCGGTTCCTCAAAACGAAAGGGAGCCATTGGCTCCCTAAAACGAAATCGGTCGACGTGATGGATCAGGCTTCTTTGAAGGCCTTCATCCGCTGCAGATGATGCGAGATATTTTTGAACTTATGAGTCTCGCGCTCATCCCACACGATGTCGTAATAGTTCTTCAATTCACGTTCAGTGTCCCGATTATCGCGCACTTCATCCTGAACGGAAAGGATACACAGGCAGTTTCCTGAATTTTTCTTACGAAATTCAGTTACACACTTGGTGCCAATATCGTCATATTCTTCCGGCCGGTCGATCTTGCCCTGCATGTTCTCTTCAGGATGGAGGTTGGGGTTGAAGATCACCTGGCGAATGCCGCACAGAAAGCCGATCCGCTCGCTCCAGTAGCCACCAAGACCCACGCCGCAGATCAGCGGTTTGGGATCGGTACTCATATCGAGCTGTTTTTTCACTTCCTTGAGCAGATGGCTCATATCATGACGGGGGTGAACCGTGCTGTAGTGCACGAAACGCACATCATCATCAATAAACTGCAACTGCAGCACTTTCTCGTGATTGCCTGGGCTGGTGGCATCAAAGCCATGCAGATAGATGATCATGGATAAGACCTCAGGATCTGTGTCGGTTTTATCGAAACTACCCCAGCGGCGGCCATGCGCGCCACCAAAACATCCAACTTTCTTGCTTTGGATCACGCCCCCGCCCCCGATTGCGCCCAGCAGCCCGCGAGCGCCGTCACATGCAGGGGGGAGCATTGCGAGCAACGCTCTGGTGCCTGGCTATCAAAGTGAGATCGCCAGACCAATAATGATAAACCCCTTACCAATCTGAGATGCCCTCACCTCCTTCCCCTGCCAGCAGCCGGACACTTATCTGGCCGGTATGTGACTCATTTCGCAAAAACAAGGCGTTATCGCCAAACGTTTTCTCTCGTGAGTGGCGTTGTGCATGTTTTGTGCACTGACCCGTGCTGCACCGGATCCCTCTCACTACTGCCGAGGGATCTGGCACCTCTGTCAATACACGAGATCAATGACCGGGAAAGCTGCGGCTTTCACTATCTTGCCTGCAGCAGTTGCGCGGGCTTCAAGGAGTGATCTGTTCATGAACGAGACCAATCCCCCCTCCCCCCGACCGGGTGCGCGCAAGCGCCCGGTGGATGAAGTGGAGCGCATGCTCCCCATGGGCCAACTCTTTACCCTCGGCCTGCAACATGTGCTGGTGATGTACGCCGGCGCCGTGGCGGTGCCGCTGGTGATTGGCGGCAGTCTGGGGCTGCCCAAGGATCAAATCTCCTACCTTATCAGTTCGGATCTCTTCTGCTGCGGCATCGTCACCCTGCTGCAATGTGTCGGGATTGGCCGCTTTGCCGGGATCCGGCTGCCGGTCATCATGTCGGTCACCTTTGCCGCCGTGATGCCGATGCTGGCCATCGGAGCCAACCCGGATCTGGGGCTGACGGGCATCTTCGGCGCCACCATTGCAGCCGGTATCATCTCGACCCTGCTGGTGCCGCTGATAGGTAGGTTGATGCCGCTCTTCCCCACCGTAGTGACCGGAGTGGTTATCACCTCCATCGGGATCAGCATTATGCAGGTGGGGATCGACTGGATGGCGGGGGGCAAGGGTAATCCGGAATATGGCAGCCTGCGCTATATCGGCACCAGCTTCCTGGTGCTCGTCTTTATCCTGTTGGTGACCCGCTTCACCAAGGGCTTTTTCAGCAATATCTCGGTGCTGCTCGGGATCATCTTCGGTTTCGTGGTGGCCATCGCCATGGGCGAAGTGAGCCTCGATGGCCTCGGCGAGGCAGCCTGGTTTGCCCCCATAGTGCCCTTCGCCTTCGGCTGGCCCACCTTCGATCCCATCTCCATCGCCACCCTGACGGTGATCATGCTCATCACCTTTATCGAATCGATGGGGATGTTTCTGGCCCTTGGCGACATCGTCGGCCATCCGGCCAGGCGCGGTGATATCGTGCGCGGGCTGCGGGTGGATGGCATCGGCACCATTATTGGTGGGATATTCAACAGCTTCCCCCACACCTCCTTCTCCCAGAATATCGGTCTGGTGAGCGTGACCGGAGTATCTAGTCGCTGGGTCTGTGTGATGTCGGGGGGGATACTGCTCGCCTTTGGCCTCATCCCCAAGATGTCGGTGCTAGTCGCCTCCATCCCGCCCTTCGTACTGGGGGGCGCCGGTATCGTCATGTTCGGTATGGTGCTGGCAACCGGGATCCGCATCCTGGCGCGCACCGATTACAACAGCAACCGCCACAACCTCTATATCGTCGCCATCAGTCTCGGAATTGGCATGATCCCGACGGTCTCCGGGAATTTTTTCCAGCAGCTTCCGGCGCAGCTACAACCGCTTTTTCATAGCGGTATCCTGCTGGCCACCATCAGTTCGGTGCTGCTCAACCTCTTCTTCAACGGCTATCAGCCGGATCTGACTCACCAGACCCGCCCCCTGTTCGTTGGCCCCATCAAACCGCAACAAAAGCAGGCATAACAAACAGGCCTCCGGACAGCGAGACTGTCCGGAGGCCTGTTGTTCATATCACCGCAGACCCAATCAGGCAGGCAACTGCGCGAAGCGCTCAACCGCATGCGCTACCTGTGCCAGACTCCCCTGCCAGAAGGCGGCCTCACGGATATCCTGCCCCAAATGCTTGGCTACCAGATCTTCGGCGCTCATCCGGCCGGTATCGCGCAACAAGGCGCGATAGGCTTCGGCAATGCCCTCTTCCCCCGCCGCCTTGCGGCTCATCAACTGCTGATAGACCCCGAGGCTGAACAGATAACCGAACAGATAGGGATAGTTGTAAAAGCCCAGCCCGGCGATGGAGAAGTGCGCCTTGGCCGCCCAGAACATGGGGTGATAGCGGGTCAGGCTCCCCTCATACCAGCGTCCCCACGCCTCGTCGGTCAACGCTTTGAGTCGCTCTGCGGATACATAACCCTGCGCCCGCTCGGCCACCAAGGCCTGCTCGAAATCGAAGCGAGCCGGGATATTGACCAGGAAGGTGGCCGCACCGTCGGCTTCGGCCCAGGCGATCGCCAACTGCTCTTCGGGACTTTCTGCCTGCTCGAACAGGGCGCTGCGCACCAGAGTCTCGGCAAAGATGGAGGCCGTTTCGGCCAGCGTCATGGGATAGCTGCGCTGGCTCATCGGCAGATCGCGAATGACCCAGTTGTGCCAGGCGTGGCCCAGCTCATGGGCCAGAGTGATGACGTTATCCATGGTGCCGGCATAGGTGACGAAGACCCGCGGTTCGACCGGTTCTGCAAACTTGGTGCAGTAGGCGCCGGTGCGGCGATTTGGCGTGGGCGCCGCATCAATCCACCCCTTCTCGGCCATCATGCGGGCAAACGCCCCCATCTCGGGATCGAAACGGCTAAAGGCATCGGCAATCAACTCGATCGCCTCATCAAAAGGAATGTCGCGGCTGCTGGCAGCTGGCGGCGGCGCAAAGAGATCCTCCGGCCCCAGATCGTCGAGACCAAGGCGCTCGGCCATCAGCTCTAGGGCGCGCTGGCCCAACCCACGGGCTCGCCAGGTTTCGCTCATCAGGGCATCGAGGGTGGCACGCTCGATATGGCTCTGGTGGCAGGAGAGATCCAGCGCATCGAGCAACCGGGTGTTGCCACGCTGGCGGGCCAGCTCCAGCCGCCAGCCGTTGAGGGCATTGAGGATGGCGGCCACCGTCTCCTGCTCTCCCTCCCAGCCAGCACTGATGGCATCAAAGGCTTCTAAACGCAGCGCACGTATCGGGCTGGAGAGCAGATTGCTCGCCTCGGCCAGCCCCATCTCGCGGCCATCAATGGTCAAGCGGATCTTGCCCACCAGATCGTTATAGAGGTTGCCCCAGGCGTGCAGACCATCGGTGCCCAGACCAATCACCAGCTGCTCCGCCGCCACCGGCAAGCGCTGATCCTGCAAACGACGCTCATGGCCCAAGCGGTACGCCTCCTCGCCGAGCAGCGGATCACTCATCAGCGCGGCAAATTCAACTTCCGGCAGCGCCAGCATCAGATCTTCCACCGGCGCCAGGGTCTTGAACAGATCGGCGTTAAGGGCGCGGGCACGGGACGCCAGCTGTTTGGCCTGCGGATCCCGCGCATCCTGACTGCCGCGGCACGCGGCCAGAATGGCGACGTTCCAGCCGATATGGCGAATATCGCGGGCGCGCAGCCGCACTTCCCGCAAGAAATCCTGCAGCGCAGCGTCATAGTCGCGCACCCCGTCCAGGCCTGCCATATAGCTGGCCAGCTCTTCCAGCGCGTGGCGGGCGGCGCGCATGTCCGCTTCCAGCTCGGGGCTGTCGAGGCCCGGGTAGATATGGTCGTTATTCCACTGTTGTTGATACATAACTTCTCGCAAAGACCTTTATCGGGAGGCGCAGCAGACCTGCGGGCAGCAAGTCAGAGACCGGGCAACCCGAAGGCCAAAAAATGAAGAGAGGAAAAAAGAGACAATGGCCCGCAAGCTCGCTTATCCCTTGGCCGGGGCAAGACGGCTCACCAGCGTCATCACGGCAACCAGCAGCAGACCCGCCACCACACCGGCCACGGCGTTGAGCAGCGTCGGCATCACCGCCGCCAGTACGGCCCCCACTGTGGGCAGGGTGGCGACAACAGCGGCTGTACCTTCAATCAGGTGATGGGCAAAAGGCCAGCCATGCACCAGAATGCCACCGCCCACCATAAACATGGCGATGGTGCCGACCAGTGCCAGCAGGTGCATCAGACGAGGAGCCGTCACCAGCAGTCCCTGCCCCACCGCGCGGCGCAGGGCGCTGCCATCGGGCTTTTGCAGCAGATGCAGACCGATGTCATCGAGCTTGACGATCAGCCCCACCAACCCGTAGACCCCGATGGTCATCAGCAGGGCGATGCCCGCCACTACCGAGAGCTGCAGCGCGAGGCTTGCTCCCTGTACCGTGCCAAGAGCGATGACGATGATCTCGGCAGAGAGAATAAAATCGGTGCGGATCGCCCCTTTTACCTTCTGCTGCTCGAAGGCGACCAGATCATCGGGAATAGGAGCTGTGTGTGCCTCACCTTCGCTCACTTCATGAGGCAGGAACTTGTGGGCCAGCTTCTCGGCCCCCTCAAAGCAGAGGTAGGCGCCTCCCAGCATCAAGAGTGGCGTGATAAGCCAGGGCACCAGGGCACTGATGGCGATGGCGGCGGGCACCAGAATCAGCTTGTTGCGAAATGAGCCTTTGGCCACCGCCCACACCACCGGCAGCTCCCGCTCGGCACGCACTCCGGAAACCTGCTCCGCGTTGAGGGCCAGATCATCCCCCAATACCCCGGCGGTCTTCTTCGCCGCCATCTTGGTCATCAGCGCCACGTCATCAAGCACGCTGGCGATATCGTCGAGCAGGGCCAACAAACTGGTTCCAGCCATATCAAAGATCCCTTATATCAGTGAGAAACGTCTTCCCGAAAAATGTCTCGCGCTTGTTCACCACGACCTTGGTCATCAGCGCCACGTCATCAAGCACGCTGGCGATATCATCGAGCAGGGCCAACAAACTGGTTCCGGCCATATCAAAGCTTCCTTATATCAGTGAGAACAACCCCGGGAGAGAGGTGTACGTCCCGATAACCACCAGGGTCAACAGGACCACCTCATGGCGATCGCAGGCCATCATCGGCCGCGCCAAGAATCCGGCGCTCACCATCGGGGGTTACGTCTTTCGGGCAAAAGATGGCACAGTGTAACGAGAAGCCGCCGTTTCGGCAGCACCCCTGAGCCATTTGTTCCTGGTTCCCTCTGAATCACCTCAAGGAGTTCCCATGCAACCCTGGCAATCTCTGCTCGCTCTCTGGTTTGGCAACGAAGCCGATGACGTCCTGCGGGCCACACGGCAAGCCCCGCTCTGGTGGGGAAAAAGCAGCGAAACGGATGCCCTGCTGGCCAGCCGCTTTGGCGAGCTGGCAGAGGCCGCAGCCAAGGGCAGTCTCGCCCACTGGGCCGATCTCCCCAGCGGTCGGCTGGCGCTGATCCTGCTGCTCGACCAGTTGCCCCGCAATATCCATCGCGGCACGCCTGCAGCCTTTGCCCGGGATCCGCTGGCACGGGATCTCTGCCTGAAAGGGCTGTCCATCGGGGCGGACAAATCCCTCTCACCACTGGAGCGGGTCTTCTTCTATCTGCCGCTGGAGCATGCCGAATCCCGCGAACAACAGGCCAGAAGTGTGGCGCTGTTCGAGGCACTGGCTGCCGAGCAAGCTGGCACACCGGCGCAGGCGACCTTTGCCGGATTTGCCGACTTTGCCCGCCGCCATCAGGTGATCATCGAACGCTTTGGCCGCTTCCCCCACCGCAACGACATTCTGGGTCGCACCAGCACACCGGAAGAGGCGACATTTTTGCAGCAACCGGGCTCAGGCTTCTAAGCAGGCCATATAAAAAATCCCCGCCAGCTGGCTGGCGGGGATAGCGTATGGATAACAACTCTCGGCGTTACTGAATGCGATAGCGGGATATCTGCTGGTGGATGCTCTCGGTGGTGACATTGAGCTCCTCGGCTGCGGCTGAGGTCTCCTCCGCTGTGCTGCTGGTTTGCTGCACGACCTGAGCAATCTGCTCTACCTGATGAGCGATCGACTCGGCGGCCGAACTCTGCTCGCGGATGGCATTGGTGATCTCGCCCACCTGCTCCATCACCCGGTGCGACGCACTGCGGATTTCGGCAATAATGGCGCCACTCTCGGTAGCCATGTTGACCCCCTGGCTCACCTTCTCCTCCACCAGATGCATGCGGGAGACCGTATTGTTCGACTCCTGCTGGATCGCCTCTACAGTGGCAGATATCTCCTGAGTGGATTGGGCTGTGCGCTCAGCCAGTTTGCGCACTTCATCTGCCACCACCGCAAAGCCACGGCCGGACTCCCCGGCCCTCGCCGCCTCAATGGCCGCGTTCAAGGCCAGCAAGTTGGTCTGCCCCGCCACATCACGGATCACGTTGACCACACCGCCAATGCGCGAAATGCCCTCACCCAGCGCAATGACCTCGGCCGAGGCCTGCCGAATGGAGTCGGCGATCTCGTTGATGGCATGAACGGTACGATCTATGGTTCTGCTTCCTTCGCTAGCCAGCTGCCCTGACTCATTGGTGATACGGCTCGTCTCCTGGGTACGCTGGGAGATATCTGTGATGCTGACAGTCATCTCTTCCACACCGGCGGCGATCAGACTGGTAGCATCATTGGCCTGACTGGCCGAGCTGGCGAGGTGCTGCGCCGCTTGAGAGAGGGATTCGGCAGTGCTCTTGATCTGCAAGCTGCCGACGGAAAATTCGGTAAATGTCTGTTGCAGCGTATCGAGCAACCGGTTGACCGCATTGAGGGTCAGACCAATCTCATCCTGCTGTTTCACATCCGCTCTGAGGGTAAAGTTGAGGTCGCGCTGGATCCGGGTCAGGGTATCCATGGCGGTGCGAAGGGGATTGGCCACCTGATTGAACAACCAGACAAACAGCCCCATCGTCAGTACGGTGGCACCACCGGCGATAAGCAACAGGGTTTGCAGGCTGTTGTCGTAGTTCTCCTGGCCCTGCTTCTTGAGCGCCAGTCCCAAATCCATATTGAAGTTGACGTGAAGCTCGATTGCCTTGGCAAATTCTTCAAACAGTCTGGAGGCTTCCGTTGCTAGCTCGTCTCTTGCCTCATCATTCTTGTTTTGGCTGGAAAGCAGCAGAACCTTGTCTATCGCCTGATAGTATTGCGCAATAATGCGTTGATCATCGTCAGTCAGGCGCCGATCTTCATCATTGGATAGCATATCGCTTTTGTATTTATCCAACAGTGAGCTGATCTGTTTACGCATATCTGCAATATTCGTTTCGATCTGCTGCATCTTGCTATTGTCAGTGTTGAGGATATGAGTCTGCACATGCGAATGCAGCTCATAGAAATCGGCCTGGACTTCCTTGATAAGGGAAATACTCGGCACCGTATTGTCCGTCACATAGCTCAAATCACGGTTGCCTGCCCCAAGGCGATTGATACTGAACCAACTGAGAAAAATGAGCGTCAGAATCACCAGCAGCGCGATCAGTTGCAGTCGACGAGCAATATTCATAACCGTACACTCCAGATGGAAACTATCTAGCAGTGTAGACGAGCCATAAACAACAACGGCCCGCTTTAGCGGGCCGTTGTTGTTTATTTTTCATGGCGTTGTGATCAGGCTTTGGCTGGCTCACTCTCGCCCAGCGCGACGGTGTCACCCAAGCTGTCTTCGGTCTTGGCAACCACGCTGGCGGCGATGGCGTTGCCCAGCACGTTGGTGGCAGAGCGGCCCATATCGAGGAAATGGTCGATCCCCAGCAGCAGCAGGATGCCAGCTTCCGGAATATGGAACTGGTTCAGGGTCGCGGCAATCACCACCAGAGAGGCACGCGGTACCCCGGCCATCCCCTTGGAGGTGACCATCAGCAGCAACAGCATGGTGATCTGCTGGGCCATGGAGAGCTCGATGCCATACGCCTGGGCGATGAACATCACCGCGAAGGTGCAGTACATCATGGAGCCATCGAGGTTGAAGGAGTACCCCATCGGCAGCACGAAGCTGGCGATGCGCTTGTCACAACCGAACTTCTCCAGACGATCCAGGGTCTTCGGATAGGCGGCTTCGGAGCTGGCGGTCGAGAAAGCGAGCAGGATGGGTTCGCGGATCATCGCCAACAGTTTGATGACGCGACCACGCAGGAAAACGCTGCCCATGGCGATCAGCAGCAGCCAGAGGCAGGCCAGCGCGATATAGAACTGGGCCATAAAGCTGCCGTAGGTAACCAGAATACCCAACCCCTCTTTGGCTACCATGGCGGCGATGGCGCCAAATACCGCGAACGGCGCAAAGTTCATCACGTAGCCGGTCACTTTCAGCATGATCTCGGCGGCGCTGGCCATCAGCACTACTACCGGCTTGGCCAGATCGCCGAGCGCAGCGGCAGCCAGACCGAAGAAGAGGGAGAACACCACAATCTGCAGGATCTCGTTGGTGGCCATCGCCTCTACCACGCTTTTGGGGATGGCGTGGGTCACGAAATCTTTCAGGGTAATGGCACCTGCAGCAATGCCCGAGCTGGCGGTATCATTGGGCAGGGAGAGCGAAAGCCCCACACCCGGCTGCATCAGGGTCACCATCACCAGACCCAGGCTCAGGGACATCAGGGAGGCCAGCATAAACCAGCCGAGGGTCTTGGCACCGATACGCCCCACGGTGCGGGTGTCGCCCATCTTGGCGATACCGACCACCAGGGTGGTGAAGACCAGGGGAGCGATGATCATCTTGATCAGTCGCAGGAAGATATCGGTCAGGATCGTGATGTTATTGGCAAAATCCGCAGCCTGATCTGCGGCAAACATGCGATAGCCCTGGCCGGTGAGGATGCCAAACATCATGGAGATGAGGATGGCGACCGTCAGTTTATTCATTTTCATGGGGGAGTCCCGGTTTTGATTGGTGCAAGCCGTAAACGGTGGCATGGGAGCCACTACAGTCCGTTTTTGTGATCCGAGCCGTTGATTCCTGGCGGCTGGTATGCTGGGAGAATGCCTAAAAGCAGGGGGTAAATCTAGAGGCTTTATCCAGAATTTTATCCTGCCATTAGGTGTATGTGATATAGATCTTGCAAACCACCAATATTAATCGCTGCTTATTTTGATTTTGGCGAGATCTTTCGCATTCAGAGTTCGCTCATCGAGTGCCCGTGGCAACAGGCGAAAAGTAAGCAGCGCCGAGATGGTGTGCTGCACCTGCATCTGGGCCATAAAGAGCTCCGGCTCATCCTCGTCAAAGCCGAAGATCGGCCGTGATGGGGTCACCCTGACGGCATCGCGGTTAATGGTCAGCTCATCGACCTTGAGCCAGGAGTAACCCTCTGCCAGTGCCAGCTCCCCTGCCCGCTTGAGCACATATTTGCGGGCAGTCTCCCTGTCCACCAGATCGTTGCCGACAAACTCCAGTTGCCACTTGTCCGGGCCAAGGCGGGTCTGGGAGAAACCGGTCTGGCCATTCCAGAATGACTTTTCACTCTCGTAAGGGGTGGCGCAGCCCACCAGCAGCAGGGTGAGCATCAGCAGACAACAGGGTTTAGATACGGATGCAGACACGAGAGGCCTCGCCAGGCAAATGAGCAACAGTGTTGTTACTACACCATAAAGCGCGGTGGCTGCACAATCCGCTCGCGCCAACAGCGACCGGCACGCATCACCACTGGCTTCACGCCTGTGCGGCGAATCGCAGGCAAAAGAAAAGGCCTTGTCGTTTGACAAGGCCTTTACCGGGGAATTTGGTCGGTGTGAGAGGATTCGAACCTCCGACCCTCTACACCCCATGCAGATGCGCTACCTGGCTGCGCTACACACCGACGGAGTCAGCTCGGCTGACGGGGGCAGAGTTTATGGAGATGACCCTGCCCTGTCAACAGGGAAACGCCGTCAATTCCTCGGCCACGGTGCGTTCGCCTGCTTTGCGAACAATCAGCGGTTAAAGGTCAGCCGCTTGCCCAGGATCTGGTCAGTCACCTGCCCGTTTTGCCAGGCGATCTGGCCGTTCACCAGCGTCATCTCCACCGTGCTGTGGAAGCGGTAGCCGTTGAAGGGCGACCAGCCACAGTGGTAGAGGATGTTGTCATCGTTGACCACATAGGGCTTGCCCAGATCCAGCAGCACCAGATCGGCGAAATACCCCTCGCGGATATAACCGCGATCCTGCACCTGGAAGCGCTCGGCTACCGCGTGGGAGGTCTTCTTGACGATGGTCTCCAGGGTAAACACGCCATTGTGGTAGAGCTCCAGCAGCGCCTGCAAAGAGTGCTGCACCAGCGGCACACCGGACGGCGCCTTGAAGTAGCTGTTCTGCTTCTCTTCCCAGGTGTGGGGCGCGTGGTCGGTGGCGATGATGTCGAGCACGTCGTTGCGTACCGCATCCAGCAGTGCCTGCTGGTCGGCAGCACTCTTCACCGCAGGGTTGCACTTGATCAGGCTGCCCTGGGTCTCGTAATCGGCATCATTGAAGAAGAGGTGGTGAACGCACACCTCGGCGGTGATGTTCTTGTCCTTCAGCTCGCTCAGGTCGTGGCTGGCGGTAAACAGCGACAGCTCCTTGGCCGAGGTCAGATGCAGCACATGCAGCTTGGCACCGTATTTTTTCGCCAGCGCCACCGCCATGCAGGAGGATTTGTAGCACGCTTCGTCACTGCGAATGCGGCCGTGCTCCCCCATCGGCACATTCTCGCCCCACTTGGCCCGCGCCGCCTCTTCCGCCTTGGCGATGGTCGGGGTGTCTTCGCAGTGGGTGACGATCATCACCGGACTTTCGCGGAAGATGGCCGCCAGGGTCTCCTGATTGTCCACCAGCATGTTGCCGGTCGAGGAGCCCATAAACACCTTGACCCCGCAGGACTGCTTGGGGTCGAGACGCTTGATCTCTTCAAGGTTGTCGTTGGTGGCGCCAAGATAGAAGCTGTAGTTGGCGACGGAGGAGTTGGCGGCGATCTGGTATTTCGCTTCGAGGGCTTCGAGGGTGGTGGTCTGGGGATTGACGTTGGGCATTTCCATGAAACTGGTGGTGCCACCGGCGACGGCGGCGCGGGATTCGCTGGCGATAGTCCCCTTGTGGGTCAATCCCGGCTCCCGGAAGTGGACCTGATCATCGATCATTCCGGGGATGAGATGACGACCTGCGGCATCGATAACCAGCGCATCGGGCGCCTCGATATCCGGGGCAATGCGGGCAATCCGTTCCCCCTCGATCAACACATCGGAGGCATAGATGCGGCCTTCGTTGACCAGGGTGGCATTCTTGATAAGCAGTTTGTTCATGGGGGGTTCCAGTTCCTTTGCCGATAATCGCGGGTCATAATAGCGCAAAACTGCCCTTTCTCTGTAGCAAGGCCTGACTGATGAAGTTATTTGTAAGAGATTTGACCGTGATCGACTCCAGCTACCTCTGCGAACGCCGCGGCATGGTGGGCGAGAGCTGGCTGGTAGATATCGAAATGAGCGGTGAGCTCAACGAAATGAGCATGCTGCTGGACTTTGGCCGGGTAAAGAAGCTGATCAAGTCGATCATCGATGAAGAGGTGGACCACAAGCTGCTGGTGCCGACCGAGTGCCCGCTGATCCACGTCGAGACACTGGATGGTGACGAAAGCACAGTGGATCTGCTGCGCCCGGGTCGCTCCATCCATCTGCGCTGCCCATCCCAGGGCTTTGCCTTTATCCCTGCCCCGCAAGTTGATAAAGAGTCGGTGACCCGCTACCTGCTGGCGGTGCTGGCCAAACGGCTGCCGGGCAACATCAAGGATCTGTCGCTGACCCTGCGTCAGGAGGCGATCACCGGTGCCTTCTACCACTACAGCCACGGCCTGAAAAAGCACGATGGCAACTGCCAGCGCATCGCCCACGGCCACCGCTCTCCCATCGAGATCCACATCGATGGCGAGCGCGACCAGGAGCTTGAGCTCAACTGGGCCGAGCGCTGGGGCGATATCTACCTCGGCACCGAGGAGGACAAGGTGGCGCTGACCGAGCTCGCTTTGAGCCCTCGCGCCAATGCCCAGCTTGGCGAGCATCACTGCGGCTTCAAATATATGGCGCCGCAAGGGCTGTTCCAGCTGGCCATCCCCACCGCCGAGGTGGAGATGATCGACACCGACACCACGGTCGAGCTGCTGGCCTGCTACATTGCTCGCGAAGTGAAGAATATAGTGGGCGACAAGTTCGTCAAGATTGTCGCCTATGAAGGGGTCGGCAAGGGTGCGATTGCCTACGCCTGATCCCCTTGTCGCTGCAGCAATAAAGAGAAGGCCCCGCATCTGCGGGGCCTTGTTGTTTCAACTCTCGACCATCAGGCGCTGAGGCGGAAGCGCTTGACCAGGCTCTCCTGCTGCTCGGCGAGGGAGTCCAGCTGCTGGCTGGTCTCGGCTACCCGCTCAATCCCCTGATAGTTGAGATCCGAGATATCGGAGATGCGGTTGAGATTGGTGGCGATGTCGGCGCTGGTGGCCTGCTGCTGCTCGGCAGCAGAGGCGATCTGGCTCGACATGTCGCTGATCAGCACCACAATCCCCTGCACCTCCTCCATGGCGTTGTTGGCGTGAGAGCTCTGCTCGACGCAGCTGTCCATCTCGCGAGAACACTCCTGCATTACTGTCACCGCCTTGGCTACCCCCTGCTGCAGGTTCTCGATCATGGTCTGGATTTCGCTGGTGGACTGGGCGGTGCGGCCCGCCAGACTGCGCACCTCATCCGCCACCACCGCAAATCCGCGCCCCTGCTCGCCGGCCCGCGCCGCTTCGATGGCGGCGTTGAGGGCCAGCAGATTGGTCTGCTCGGCGATGCCGCGAATGACATCGAGGATATTGCCGATCTGGCTGCTCATGGCGCTCACATCACCAATCACCTTGCCGGTCTGTTGCAGTTTGCCCGCCAGTTGATGAGTGGTGGTGATATTGCCTGCCATCACCTTGCGTCCCATCTCGGAGGCCTTCTCCACATCCTGCACCCGCTCCAGTGTCTGGTTGGCAGCCTGCGCCACCTCCCGCACCGAGGCCTCCATCTGGGTCATTGCGGCGGCGACCGAGGCGGTCTCCTGCCGCTGTTTCTCCAGATCCGCCCGCACCGATTCGGTGGTGCGACGGTTGCCGTGGGCGGCATCGTTAAGCTGGGCCGATGCTTGTGAAAGCTGCGCCAGTACCTCCCCCATCTGGGCGATCAGCAGGTTGATCTGGCTGCCCAGCTGACCAAATTCATTCTTGCTCTGAAAACCGATGCGCTGAGTCATGTCACCCTGGGTTACTTCGGTCAGCACCAGCAGCAACTCCCTGAGCGGACGGCGAATGGCCTTGCCCAGGGTATAAGCCACCAGCATGGCAATCAGGATGGCGACTACGATGCTGGCTCCCTGAGTCAGGGTGCTCTGGCTCTGTGCGGCTTTGGCATGCTGAATGCTCTGGTTCATCAGTTGCTGGCTCTGAGAGGTGACCCGCTCAAGCCGATCCTGAATTGCCACGATGAGCGCACTCGCCTGCTTGCTCTTCTCCCGCATCTGCTCCTGCTGTTGCATCAGCGTCAGATACTGGGCGAGTACACCTTCATTACCGGTCGTATCGCGCACGAAACCGTGGACGTAGTGACCCATGTTGTTGTCGAAATCCTTGAGCTCACCCTGCAGATCCTTGATGGTGCTGTTGAACCCCTCCATCTGCATCCTGTTGCGCTTGAGCGCGGCTTCAATGGGGGCCGGAATGCTCTGATTGAGGGCATCCATGGTAGAGAGTTCGATAGCGGAGAGCTTGGTGGTCAGGGTCTCGGAGAGCATCTTGATGAAGCTGTCGTCGATGGTGATCATCATGTCCCCCAGACTCTTCTTGAACTGGGGCAAGCTGACCTGAAACTGCCCCTTGGCCAGATTGACCTTGTGCAATCGGGTGAGCAGCGCCTCGTGTTCGCCCGGCAGGGTATCGGTCAGTTGCAGGTAGCTGTCGACCTGCTGGCTCAGAGTGCCCATCTCCCCTTGCAGTTCGGGGTGGTGGGCGACCTGCTGGCGCAAGGCATCGAGGCTCTTGCCCACCGCGGCCTTGGCCTGTTTCAGTTCGGCCACTTCGGCAGGCAGCTGTTTGGGGTCCTGCTCGGTGAGCACATCCCCCAGCCACTTGTTGGCACTGAGCAGGGTGATCTGGGTCTGGCTGCTGGCAATCACCAGCGGCATAGACTGCCGGGTCACCTGTTCCAGCGCTCCCCCCAGAGTATTCTGACTACGAAATGTGAGTAGTGAACTGGCCACCATCACGGCCACCAGGATCGCGAAGCCAAGGTAGACTCGCTGCAAGATGGAGAGATCCGACATTGTTTGTTTCATTATTGTCCCGCTGTATATGCAAAAGTCCCTTGCCTGAGTACCCCGTCCTTTTGATACCCTGCAGACCCCTGAACAGGCGCTGCAGATGACGTCCCTCTGGCTATCGGTATTCTTAACAATAACTGAAGGGAATGGGACATCAGCTGTGTCAAATCTCGGCTTGTGTCACACTTGACGCGCTGCTCGCCTTCTTTCGGGAGCCGCTTGGGATGCAAGTTCAATTTTCTTTTTCATATAAGGGAGTTAGCCATGGCGCAAGAAACCATTTTCAGCAAAATCATCCGTAAAGAGATCCCTGCCGACATCCTTTATCAAGACGATCTGGTCACCGCATTCCGGGATATCCAGCCCAAGGCCAAGACCCATATTCTGATCATCCCCAATACCCTGATCCCCACCGTCAACGACGTGGAAGCCGAGCATGAGCTGGCTCTTGGCCGGATGTTCACCGTGGCCCGCAAGCTGGCCAGCGAGGCGGGTATCGCCGAAGATGGCTACCGCCTCATCATGAACTGCAACCGCCATGGCGGGCAGGAGGTCTACCACATTCACATGCATCTGGTCGGTGGCCAGCCGCTGGGACCGCTGCTCAGCCTGTAATGAATCGCAACGCCTCAACCTGCCGCAGCGCCCTGTTGCTCTGCGGCGCCCTGCTGTTGCTGGGAGGCTGCGCCTCCCGCTGGCAGGATATGTTCGTCTCCTACTCCGATCAGATGGTGCCCCTGCGCAACCAGCTGCTGCTGGGCCATGCCGCCGAGGCGTTGCCCGAGGTGCGCGACTCCACCCTGGGGGATGACACCTTTGTGCTGGATCGGCTCGAACAGGGGCGCATTGCCTGGCTGGCGGGTCATGATGCGGGTAGCAAGCAGGCGTTCACCGCCGCCGACAGCAGCCTTCAGTGGGAAGACAATCAGGCCGAATACCGGCTGAGCCACGGTCTGGATCAGGTGGGCAGTCTGCTCACCAACGATCAGTCGATTGCCTATCTCACCCCCGATTACGAACGCACCATGCTGCATCACTATCTGGCCCTCAACTACCTGCAACGGGGTGATGCCGATGGCGCCCTGGTAGAGGTGCGCCGGGCCAATCAGGTGCAGGAGCAGGCCCTGAAACGGCGAGCCGATGAGGTACGCAAGGCAAAGGATGAGAGCGAAGAGGCCGAAGCAGAAGGCGAGATGCGCCAGCTGATGTCGCGCGGCGCACCGGATCTCGACCGGTTGATCGGCAAGGTCAAGAACGGTTTTCAGAACGCCTACACCTTCTACTTTTCTGCCGTGCTCTATGAGGCGGCCGGGGATCTCAACGACGCCTGGGTCGACTATCAACGCGGCTACCAGATAGCGCCGGACAACCGCAGCCTGCAAGATGCCTTGCTGCGTCTGGCGCGGCTGCGTGGCTCACCGGACGAGATCCGCGAGACAGAGAAAAAGATAGGCCGCAAAGCGCCATTGCCAGCTAAAAATCAGGGCCAATTGGTAGTGCTGTTTGAAGATGGTTTGATCCCGGCACGGCGCGAACTGTTCCTGCCTCTGCCCATCTCCACCTCCCGCGGCGATTTTCGCACCTTTACCGTCGCCATCCCCTATTACGATAATCGGGCCAGCGACACCGGCCCGCTGACAGTGGAAGTCGGCAAGCGGGTCGAGCAGACCAGCGAGCTGGTCAGGCTGGAAGCGCTGGCCGCCAAAGATCTGCAAGAGCGGCTGCCCGGTATGCTGACCCGCCAGGCGCTGCGACTGGTGGCCAAGGAGCAGATGCGCCGCACCGCCGCCAAAGAGGGGGGCGATGTGGGCAATATTCTGGTGGGGATCTTCAATACCCTCTCGGAGCGAGCCGATACCCGCAGCTGGCTGACGCTGCCAGCTCAGGCATCGAGCTGGCAGGGGATGGTGCCGGCAGGTGACATCAACCTCACCCTGAGCGCGGGGGCTGCGCAGCGGCAATTGCCGCTCACCATCCACAAGGGACGCATCACCCTGGTCTGGGTACAGCGCCTCGGAGCTGGTCTGACCACCCGGGTGATGCCCCTTTGAACACACGGCCAACGCAGATGAACGAGACGATTAACGGGCAGGCTCACGCGCTGCCCCACTCACCCCGATTAAGGAGAGCAAGATGAAAGCATACGGGTTGGCCCTCGGGCTCGCGCTACTGCTCAGCGGCTGCGCCACCAATACCTCCGGCATTGCGCTCTATGGCCCGGCGGGCGGTGCCCCCACGCTGGAGCAGCATCAAAACGTCAACGTCACCCTGACCGAGCTGAGCCGCCGCCAGCAAAACGGCCTGCTGCAGGTCAATGTGGCTGCCGCCAGCACCCAGCGCGGCGATAACAAGCTGCAATATATGTTCTATTGGTATGATGAGGCCGGTCAGGAGGTCGCCAGCGATGGCCGCGGCTGGACCCCCATCAAGCTGCATGGCTATCAGACCCGCACCCTCTCGGCCCTGGCGCCCAGCCCGGCGGCGCAGGGCTACCGGATTTACGTACGCGAAGTGATTGAGGAATCCTACTGATGAAAATGAATCATGCCCTGCTGATATTGACCTCTGCATTGCTCTTGGGCGGCTGCTCCAGCACCACCGTCAGCTATGGCGATCCCACTGAAACCGAAACCGTCACCGTCGATTACGGCTCAAGCGATCTGCAGGCCATCGCCGACAAGATGGCGGACTCCATGCTCGCCTCCCCCGCCACCAGCGAGATCACCGCAGGCGGTCGTCCGGTGATGTTTATGGACTCTATCCGCAACAAGACCTCCGAGCACATCGATACCGAAGCCATCACCGACACCATCCGCACCAAGTTGCTGCGGGCCGGCAAGTTCCGCTTTGTCGACATGAGCAAGGTGGCCGCCGTCAAGCAGCAGCTCGAATACCAGCAGGGCAGCGGCATGGTGGATCCTGCCTCCATGGTGCGTCTGGGCAAGCAGACTGGTGCCCGCTACATGGTCTATGGCAACCTCAGCAGCATCGTCAAGGACAATGGCAAGGTGAAGGATGTCTACTACCAGATGACCATGAACCTGATGGATCTGCAAAACGGCGAACTGCTGTGGGCTGACCAGAAAGAGATCCGCAAACAGGCGAAGAAATCCACCTTTGGCTGGTAACAGGCTCCTGGTGACAGGCAACCGTGATCCGCTACTGGCCAGCCTGCCCGCCCCTTGGCGGGAGGGGCAGCTGGAACCACTCGGGTTAGGCCTGACCAACTGCAACTATCGACTGCGCCTCCCCTCGGGGCGCAGTTACTTTTTGCGTCAGGGCCACTCCGACCCAGTGCGCCTTGGCATCGACCGTCCTACCGAGTGGCAGCTTTATCAGGGGGCGATGGCCGAAGGGTTGGCGCTGCACTGCCACTATGGCGATCCCGCCAGCGGTCTGATGCTGCTCGAATGGTGCGATGAGCCAAACTGGGTGGTCGCGGCGCCACCGGCAGCCGATCAGCCCCGTCTGCTGGCTGAGGTGCTGCGCAAGCTCCATCGCCTGCCGCTGCCTGCGGTGGTGATGGCGGTGCGAGCCCACGCCGCGGGCTATCGCGCCCGACTGGCCCACATTCCCTCCTGGCTGCCCGCCCTGGAGCGGAGCTTGCTCACCAGCAGTGAGCCAAATGATTGCTGGCGCCCTTGCCACCATGATCTCAATCCGGCTAACTTGTTGGGAAGCAAACCCTGGGTCATCGACTGGGAGTATGGCGCAGCAGGTCACCCCGGCTTTGAGCTCGCCAGCATCCAGCGCACCCATGAGTGGCCCGCCGAGCGGCGCGACGAGCTGGAAGCGCACTATCTGCAGGCCCTGCCGCGCCACCAGTGGCCCGACTTTCAGAGCGAGGCATTTTTACCTTGGGTCGACTATATCGGCCTGCTCTGGGCCCTGCTGATGGCAGAGCAACAACCCTCACTCGACTATGACACCCTGATCGCCATCAACCGGCAACGACTGGAGTAACAGATGATAAACAAGGTGCGCTGGCACAAGCCGAAAACCTGGGGTCTGCTGCTGATCGGCCTGCTGCTGACCGGCTGCTCCACCCGGGTGATCTACTATTGGCTCGATACCGCCATCATCTGGCAACTGGATGACTACTTCGCCCTCTCCTACTCCCAAAAGGATCTGCTCAGCCGCGAAGTGAAGGGGCTGATGGCCTGGCACCGCCAGCACGAGCTGCCTCGCTACGCCAAGGATCTCGACGTACTGGCCAAGGCGGTGGCCAGCCCCATGACGCCGGAGCAGATCTCGACCAATCTCGATGCGGTGCAGCAGAGCCTGACCCGCACGCTGGAAAACACTATCCCCCGCGCGGTCAGGCTGGCGCGCACCCTGACCGACGATCAGGTGGCCCGCTTTATGACCGATCGGGTCAAGCGGCAACAGGAGCGGCAAAAGGACTTTGCCACTGAGCCCAAAGAGCAGATGCTGGCAGAGTTTCGCGACAAGATGAACAAGCGGCTCGAGTTCTGGATTGGCGAGGTGAAACCGGCACAGGCGCCACTGGTGGCCCAGTGGGCCGAATGGCAATACGAGCTGATGCCCCCCTGGCTCGAGTTTCAGGAGTCCTGGACCCTGGAGCTGGACAGGCTGATGAAGCAGCGCCAGAGTCCCGACTTTACCCGCGAGCTGACTGACCTGCTGGCCGAGGGGGATGGGCTGATGGATGGCCGCTTTACCGGCTATACCGAGCAGTCACGCCAGCGTACCGTCAACTGGCTGAGCGCCATGAGCCAGTCGCTAGATATCTCCCAGCGCGCCCATCTCTACTCCCTGCTCAAGGGTTATGCCCGCGACTTCAAGCAGATGAGCGGCAGCTGACGAGCGGCATCGAATGGTGCCATGCGCTCGGGGCCGCCTTGTTCAAACCAGGCGCGTGTGGTAGTTTGCCCTTTCTATTTATCGGGAATTAACTTTTGCGCCTTATCGACAAAGCCAAACTGGTGCTGGTAACCCTGGTTATCGCCCTCACCCTGCTTTGTTCCATCACTCGAATGGAAGGCCCCCTGCTGTCCGCATCTCCCCAGAGTGAACAGCAGCAGAGTCAGGCGCTCAATCAGCTTAGCGACAGCGATGATGGCATCATCAAATTTGTCGGCAGCCATCAGAATCACCTGCTGCGTCTCGAACAATCCCTGCGCAGTGACAACCAGCCCAACAGCGTGGTCTACGAGCTGATCCAGAGCTGGTCTGCCCAAGCCATCCTGCTGTTGCTGCTCGGCTGGCTGATGCTGGCACCCGAGCTCTATCACAAACAGAGTTTTCGCGATCGCTTCGGTGCGATCCATCGGCGCCATCTACAGCGCCAACATCTGCAATATCGCTTCACCCAGAGCTATCTGAGCGCCTGACCCCGGAGGGGCTGGCACATCCACTGTTTGCTCATCTCCTCTTCCTGACGGATCCGGCGGCAGCCTGATCCGCATCTGATGCATCCCATTTTTTTGCGCCTTGCCGAGCCTTGTTGCTATCGGCTCGGGCACCATTCTCCTGACAGAGGCTTGTTTGCCATGAGAAAGAGCAATCGCACCGTTCTCAACCGCATGAGCAAGTGGCAGTACGCACTGCTGCTGTTGATGCTGTTGACCTTTACCTTTTACTCCCTGCCCACCTTTTTTGGTGAGCAGCCCTCCCTCGGCCTGCACGGACAGCAGCGCCTGACCGCTCAGCAGCAGATGTTGCTGAGCGACAAACACCTGACCCCGATCAAGGTCATTGAGCAACCCGAGCGGGTCGAGCTGGTCTTTGCCAGTCAGGGCGATCAGCAGCGCGCCAAGCAGTTGCTGGAGCTGCAAGGGGTCGACAGTGCCGCCCTGACCCTGGAGTTTCACTCCAACGCGCCGGCCTGGATCACCCGCCTCGGCGCCGACCCCATCAAGCTGGGGCTCGACCTGCGTGGCGGCTCCCAGCTGCTGATCGGGGTGGACGTGGACTTTGTCATCGACACTCAGACCAAGAATCTGGTGGATACCCTGCGCACCCGCTTCCGTGAAGCCAATCTGCGCGGCGCTAGCGTCACGCGCAGCGCACAGGGCGCCGTAGCCGTCACCCTGCCGGAGGTCGCCGAACAGGAGAGCTGGCTCGCCATCATCAAGGAGAGTGCCGGTACCCGTCAGGATCAGTGGAAGCTGACCCGCTCCGGTAATGATCTGAAACTGGTGCTGAGCGAGGCGGAGCGTACCCTGCTGGTCAACAACGCCGTGACCCAGAACCTGTCGATCCTGAAAAAACGGATCAACGAGCTCGGCATTGTCGAGGCCTCGGTGGTGCGTCAAGGTCAGGATGGCATCCGTATCGAACTGCCCGGGGTACATAACCCCAAGCAGGCGAAAGAGGTGATCGGCGCGACCGCCTCGCTGGCCTTCTACGAGGCCAAAGCCGACAGCCACTTCTATATCGCCGATCGCAACGGCCAGGCCGTCGGCATGGCGCGCAAGCCGGTACTCACCGGCGAGCACATCGTCGATGCCCGCGCCAACATGGGCGAGATGGGTCAACCCCAGGTCAATATCGTGCTTGACACCCTGGGTGGCAGCAAGATGAACCAGTTCAGCCGCCAGCATGTGGGCAAGCCGATGGCGACCGTCTTCACCGAGTACAAGACCAACGCCCAGGGCAAACTGCGCGCCCAGAGCGAGGTGATCAACGTTGCCACCATCCAGACCGCCCTTGGCAACCAGTTCCGCATCACCGGCATTGGCAGTCTGCCGGAAGCGCAAGAGCTGGCCATGCTGCTGCGTGCCGGCGCCCTCACCGCCCCTCTCAAGATCCTGGAAGAACGCAGTATTGGCCCGACGCTGGGGATGCAGAATATAGAGGCAGGCTTCACCGCGCTGGCCTTCGGCATGGCGGGCATGATGCTGTTCATGATGGCCTGGTACCGCAAATTCGGCTGGGTTGCCATCACGGCGCTGGTCGCCAACCTGTTGATGCAGGTCGGCATGCTGGCAGTGCTGCCGGGTGCCGTGCTGACCCTGCCGGGGATCGCCGGTCTGGTGCTGACGGTGGGCATGGCGGTGGATACCCATGTGCTGATCTTCGAGCGGATCAGGGACCGTCTGCGGGAAGGAGGTTCACTGGCCAACGCCATCGATTTTGGCTATCGCTCGGCCTTCCACACCATTTTCGATGCCAACATCACCACCCTCATCTGCGCTGTGGTGCTCTACTCCATCGGCTCCGGGCCGCTGCAGGGCTTCTCCATCACCCTCATTCTGGGTCTGCTCTCCAGCATGATCACCGGGATCTGGGGGACGCGCGCCATCATCAATCCCCTGTGGGGACGCAGCAGCGAGCGCACGCTGAAGGTGTAACGGGACAGTTGTCCCTCTGATGAGCGGCTTTGGCTGCGCCATCGGCCATGGATATGGCCGGAGCGGCCAAAGCAGAACACTATTTTCCCGGCGTGTCGCGACACGTCGTGATGGGCCAACAGCCTGATGCTGGCTGGCCAAGGAGAGAATTATGTTGAGAATGATCGTTGCCATGGGGCTGACCCGTTGGCGTTATATTGGCCTGTGGGCTTCCATCCTGCTGACCGTGGCCAGCGTGGCCATCTTGCTGGTGAACGGCCTGACACTGGGGCTCGATTTTACCGGCGGGATCCTGCTGGAGTTTCATATCCAGACCCTGAAAGAGGCCCATGAGCTCAATACCATGCTGGTCTCCCCGCTGGCGGGAGCCGTTGAGCTGAGCTCGGCCGGTATTCCCGGCGAGTGGCTGATCAAGCTGCCCCCCCACGAATTGCCCTGGCCCGCGGCGGATCTCGCAACCATGCTGACCCAACAGCTGGGGATGCCGGTCGAGTTGCTGCGCACCACCATCGTCGGCCCTCAGGTGGGTGCCGAACTGTTCCAGCAGGGTATGCTGGCGGTGCTGGTCGCTTCGCTAGCGATGTCGGCCTATCTGGCGTTTCGCTTCGAGTGGCGTCAGGCCATCGGCATCCTGCTCTCGGTGGTCCATGACGCCATCGTGGCGCTGGGGCTGCTGTCACTCTTTCAGATCGAATTCGATCTGAACATCATCGCCGGCTTGATGGCGGTGATCGGCTACTCCCTCAACGACAGCATCGTCATCTCGGACAGGTTGCGGGATCTGCTGAGCTCACGTACCCAGATGGGCATCCACGAGTGCTCCGATGTGGCCATCAAGGCGACCTTCAGTCGCACCATGATCACTTCGGGCACCACCCTGTTTACCGTGGGCGCATTGTTGCTGTTTGGCGGTGACGCCCTCTACGGCTTCTCCTTCACCCTGTTTGCCGGGATCCTGGTGGGCACCGTCTCCTCCATTACCGTCGCCTCGACCGTGCAGGAGCTGCTTGGGCTCACCCCTCAGGCCTACCAGAAGAAGAGCGAGGAGCCACTGGCCAACGCGGCCTGAACCTTGTTAATCAGGCCCGGCTTACCGGGTCTCAACGAACCGGGCCCCTGCCAACCATTGGCAGGGGCTTTTTCCATCCCTCCTCTCTCGCCGCCCATTTTGTCGTTCGGCTCGCCTCAATTGACAACTGACCATATTGAAAGCAATGACGGATCAACCCGTCATTTTTAATAACAAAAAGGTCATTTTATTACGTCAGAAACCATAAAGTGTGACTGAAAGCACTTTCTTGAGGGCTCAAAGGAGGCAACATTGTAGTGATTTATCTACAAAGGGATATGAGATGTTGTTACAACCTGCCAATACAGCAAAATCCAGACAGTTGCTGAACGAGACCATGGCTTTGGTACTCGCAGGAGGGCGGGGTAGTCGCCTCAAACAGTTAACCGACAACCGTGCAAAACCTGCCGTTCATTTCGGCGGCAAATTCCGCATCATCGATTTCGTGCTCTCCAACTGCATCAACTCCGGCATTCGTCGGGTCGGTGTCGTGACCCAGTACAAATCCCACAGCCTGTTGCGCCATCTCCAATCGGGCTGGTCTTTCCTGCGCTACCAGATGAACGAGTTTATCGATCTGCTCCCTGCCCAGCAGCGGGTGGATGAGGTGAACTGGTATCGGGGTACCGCCGATGCGGTCTACCAGAATCTGGATATCATCCGCGATCACGCCCCCAAATATGTGGTGGTGCTGGCAGGCGATCACATCTACAAGATGGATTACGCCGCCATGCTGCTCGACCACGTCAATATGGGTGCCAAGGTGACCGTTGCCTGCATCGAGGTGCCACGCAGTGAAGCAAGCGCCTTCGGGGTAATGGCGGTGGATGATGATCGCAAGATCAATGCCTTCGTCGAAAAGCCTGCTAACCCGCCCGCCATGCCGGGCAAGGCCGACACCGCGCTGGCCTCCATGGGCGTCTATATCTTCGATGCCGAGTATCTCTATCAGTTGCTGGAAGAGGACATTGCCAACGAGCAGTCCCATCACGATTTCGGCATGGACGTGATCCCCCGCGTGGTGAAAGAGGGCACCGCATTCGCTCACCCGTTTAGCATGTCCTGTGTCGGCTGCTGTCCGGATCGCCGCCCCTACTGGCGCGATGTGGGCACTGTGGACTCCTTCTGGGAGGCCAACATGGATCTCGCTTCCGTCACGCCTGAGCTGGATATCTACGATCAGGACTGGCCCATCTGGACCAGTCAGAACATGACTCCTCCCGCCAAGTTCGTGCAAGACCGAAACGGCCAGCACGGCATGACCATCAACTCCATGTTTGCTGGGGGCACCATCGTCAGTGGCTCTTTCATCCTGAGTTCGGTGCTCTTTACCAATGTGCGGGTCGACTCCTTCTGCACTCTGGATCAAGCGGTAATCTTCCCGGGTGTGGAGATTGGTGCCGGTTGCCGACTGCGCCGGGTGGTGATCGACAAGGGGTGCAAACTGCCGGAAGGCACGGTGATCGGTGAAAACGCCGATGAAGATGCACGTCGCTTCCACCGCTCCGAGCAGGGCATAGTGCTGGTCACCCAGGGGATGCTCACTCGCCTGAACAAAGAGCTGCAGGGAAAACAAAAGCGCTGATCCGCAGCCAGACGGGATCCCCCTTCCTACCGCAAAGGGAGCCATTATGGCTCCCTCTTTCTATGGCTGACCAGATAGCCACCTCACACCATCATTGCCATCGCGTTGCAGTCTCCCAGAGATACCATTTAGTGTGGGTAAACAGCTGTGCAACGCAGCCTTCACGCCTCAAGCCGTAAACATTAAATTACAAAACAACCATTAACCCTCCGAAAATCTCTCTGTATTATTCCTGTTCGCGCTATATAGCAGCTCCTTTATCTGACTTTTTAGCGGTAAATCCGCTAGTTTCACTTGATTGTTTGTTTTTCCTTGGTAAGGTGAGGGCGGTTGCGTAACAGAGCAGGTACCAGTGTAAACATATGGGTACAATCGCTTTTGGCTTAATACAGTAGAGAGAATGAAATCATGCAAAGAGACCCCCTGAACAACATCCATATCCAGTCCGAACAAGTGATGATCACGCCTGCCCAGCTGAAGGAGAAGTTACCCATCTCCGACAAGGCGCTGGCATTCGTGCAAGGGGCCCGCAATACCATCGCCGACATCATCCACCGTCGCGATCACCGCTTGCTGGTGATCTGTGGTCCCTGCTCCATCCACGACATGGACGCCGCCAAAGAGTACGCAACCAGACTCAAAGCGCTGCATGATGCCTATCAGGACTCTCTCTACATTGTCATGCGGGTCTACTTTGAGAAGCCGCGCACCACGGTCGGCTGGAAAGGCTTTATCAACGACCCCAATCTGGATGGCACCTTCGATGTGGAGCTGGGGCTGCACCGTGCCCGCGAGCTGCTCTGCTGGCTGGCGGAGCTGGAGTTGCCGCTGGCCACCGAAGCGCTCGACCCCATCAGCCCGCAATACCTGGCCGAGCTCTTCTCCTGGTCAGCCATCGGCGCCCGCACCACCGAATCCCAGACCCACAGAGAGATGGCGTCCGGCCTCTCCATGCCGGTCGGCTTCAAGAACGGCACCGACGGCAACCTAGGGACTGCCATCAATGCGTTGCAAGCGGCCTCCTCCCCTCACGCCTTTATGGGGATCAACCAACAGGGCCAGGTTGCGCTGCTGCAGACCCAGGGCAACCCGGATGGCCACGTGATCCTGCGCGGCGGCAAACATCCCAACTACGACTCGGTCAACGTGTCACTGGCGGAAGAGGCGCTGGAGAAAGCGGGCCTGCTGCCGAGCCTTGTGGTGGATTGCAGCCACGGCAACTCCAGCAAGGATCACCGTTTGCAACCCAAGGTGGCCGACAACGTCATCCACCAGATCCAGGAGGGCAACCGCTCCATCATCGGGGTGATGCTCGAATCCAACCTGTTTGAGGGTAACCAGTCCAGCGAGCAGCCCAAGCAGCAGATGCGCTACGGGGTCTCCATCACAGATGCCTGCATCGACTGGGACACCACCGCCACCCTGTTGGCCCGCTGCCACAACCAGCTGGCTGACCCTCTCAAGGGCAGAACTGCGCGGTAAGCCGTGGTATCTTGTCGTAACCTATTGAACAATCGAGGTATCACCGCTGGTGGCATCAAGCCGCTCACGCCGTGATACCTTATTGCATCTTGATTTTCAGGGCGCCGCCACTCGCGGCGCCAGCAGGGACTGGATATGGCTGAAGAGTTGAATGTACTCAGGGACAAGATAGATGAGGTGGACAAGCAGCTGATCGCTCTGCTGGCCGCCCGTCTGGCCCTGGTGGGAGAAGTGGGTGAGGTAAAGAGCCGCCACGGCCTACCCATCTATGCACCGGATCGGGAAGCGAGCATGCTGGCCCGCCGTCGTGCCGAGGCCGAGCAGTTGGGGGTGCCCGGCGATCTCATCGAAGACGTGCTGCGCCGGGTGATGCGTGAATCGTATGCCAGCGAGAAAGATACCGGCTTCAAATGCATAAAGCCGGATCTTGGCAAGGTGGTCATCATCGGTGGTCAGGGCCAGCTTGGTCGGCTGTTCGGTCATATGTTCGGTCTCTCTGGCTATCGGGTCGAGACGCTGGAACAAGCCGACTGGCCCCGCGCTGACGAGATCCTCGCCGGAGCCGGTCTGGTGATGGTGGCGGTGCCCATCGATATCACCTGCCAGATCATCGATCGCCTCGGTAACCTGCCCCCCCACTGCCTGTTGGTGGATGTCACCAGCGTGAAGGCGGCGCCGCTCGAACATATGCTGGCGGTGCACCAAGGCCCGGTACTGGGACTGCACCCCATGTTCGGGCCAGATGTGGCGAGCCTCGCCAAGCAGGTGATCGTCTGCTGCCAAGGTCGTGACCCCGCCGCCAGCCAATGGCTGCTGGATCAGATGACCATCTGGGGCGCCCGCTTGCAACAGGTGGAAGCCAAGGCCCACGATGAGGCGATGACCCTCATTCAGGCGCTGCGCCACTTCGCCACCTTTGCCTATGGCTGGCACCTCTCACGGGAGCAAGCCAATCTGGATCGCCTGCTGAGTTTGAGCTCCCCCATCTACCGGCTGGAGCTCGCCATGGTGGGGCGACTGTTTGCCCAGGATCCCCACCTCTATGCCGACATCATTTTGTCGTCACCGCAGAATCTGGCGATGATCCGCCGCTACTACCAAAACTTCGGCGAAGCGCTGGGGCTCTTGGAGCGGGGGGACAGGGACGGTTTCATCGAGGCCTTCTCGCAAGTCTCCGGTTTCTTCGGCGAGCATGCCGACCAGTTCCTGCGTGAAAGCCGCATGCTGCTGGCACAGGCCAACGACCGCCGCCAACACGGCTGATCCTGCAAAAGCAGCTACCTCATATCGCCAGAATGGGAAGATGCCTGGGCATCTTCCCATTTTATTTGTTACATATTTAAACACTGACGTCAGTCACGCTCGGCCTTACGTCGAGCCCCACCGCTGACTGGCCTCAATGCCCTCATCTGGCGCTGCCTCACATCCAGCAAGTATGCCTCCTCAATATCCACGCAATCCGCGCAAATAGCACCGCCCCTTGCAAGGGCTGCCAGATTCTAACGGTCAAACCAAACGGCTGCGAGCAAGGCTGTACGACGCAAAGGAGAACAGTGCCTCCCATCAAAGAGATAAGCAGGAAGCAGGAAGCAGGAAGCAGGAAGCAGGAAGCAGGAAGCAGGAAGCAGGAAGCAGGAAGCAGGAAGCAGG
>NZ_JAAKVF010000021.1:0-85465 GCF_049175515.1 Aeromonas sp. 600479 | reverse complement strand
TCGCGGGTTCGAGTCCCGTCCGCTCCGCCACTAATTTGAAGGCCTTCCCGATTGGGAAGGCCTTTTTGCTATGGGCGATTTGCCCAGAGCCTCCCCTATATTTGCACACCAGAACCAACACAAAGCCCGGGTTCATAACCGGGCTTTTGTATTTTTAGCGTGTTAAACAGCCAGTGTTAGCATTTATCTGCAGGAAGAGAACTAAAACCCTGCCATCTCCTCCATTTTCTATCTATATCAAGCCCTTATCTGATGGATTACTAGCCATTTTAACTGGTTTACTTTTGGCCAAACTCTGTTCATGGCGCGCGATTAGGGTTGTATCTCGCTTATAACTCGGTAGAGTAAGGACATCTTGAGTTTGCCTGTCCCGCGCCTAGCTTGCCGGGTTCCAGGTGTAACTTGGCCAGCTTTTATCAACCTTAAGTCAGTGGTATCGATATGGAACAAGTAAACAAGTCCACCTTCAGCGATGTACTGGAATATGTGCGTATGTCCCGTCGCCAGAACAAACTCAAGCGTGAAATTGCGGATAACGAGAAGAAGATCCGTGACAACCAGAAGCGCGTGCTGCTGCTCGACAACCTGAGCGACTATATCAAGCCGGGTATGAGCATTGATGATGTGCAGGCGATCATCGCCAACATGCGTGCCGACTATGAAGAGCGCGTGGATGATCACATCATCAAGAACGCCGAGCTCTCCAAAGAGCGTAAAGAGCTGAGCACCAAACTGAAGGGCATGAGCTCTCACAAATAAGCGTTGCGCTTTCGCTTAAGAGACACCGGCCACTGGCCGGTGTTTTGTTATCAGCTCGGATCTCTGCCACTCCTGCAACAATCGGCTCCCCTTTTTAGAATTGCCCTGTTACCATCACCACAAAGCGGTCAATAGTTTCAAGCCATTGACTTGAAAAGACTAAGCTTGAGTGAAACACAATAAATTGCGCAACCATGGTGGGGCTGATATGGGCGCATCAGAACAGACGGATTTGACACAAGTGGCATCTCAAGATTCATCTGTCCAGACCTCGGACGGGAACCCAAAGCGCAAGCGCCGTCCCTGGTGGCGTTGGCTGTTCTGTTTTCTCTTTTTATTGTGCCTGGGGGCGGTGATCGCTCTGGTTGGCTATGAGATGAAAACCTCTAAGCTGCAATCTCAGGAGATCTCCCGCTATGCCGCCAAGCTCACCTATCAGGTCGAGCCAGGCCAGAGCAAGCAGATCGCTTTCCCTGAGGATGGCCCGTTCGACAAGCGGCTCGGCTATGTGCAACTGCCGATGATGCAGGAGCGCCTGCTGCAGCGGGGCTATGAAGTCAGCAAGCAGGTGCATTTCTCCGACGCGCTCTATGACTACGCCAGTCGTGGCTTCTTCGTGCCCTATACCGAGAAGGTGCAGGCTGGCCTGACGTTGCACGATTGCCGCGCAGAACCTTTCTATCAATTCAAGTATCCGACCCATCACTATCCGGATTTTGACTCCATTCCGCCGCTCGTCATCCAGTCGCTGCTGTTTATCGAGAACCGCGACTTGCTGAGCAATGAAGAGCCGTTGGCCAACCCGGCGGTCGACTGGCCCCGTTTTGCCAAGGCGGCGCTCTCTCAGGTGGGCAAGGCGCTCGATATGCAGGATCAATCTGCCGGTGGCAGTACCTTGGCGACCCAGGTGGAGAAGTATCGCCACTCGCCGGATGGCCTGACCCTGTCGCCGACCGAGAAGATCCGTCAGATGGCCTCTGCCAGCGTGCGGGCTTATCGTCTCGGGCCGGAAACCCTCGAAGCGCGCAAACTGGTCGCCTGGGCCTACCTCAACTCGGTACCGCTCTCGGCTGCGCCGGGATATGGTGAAGTGCATGGTCTGGGAGATGGTCTCTGGGTCTGGTTTGGTGCCAATGTCGATGACGTGAACCGTCTGCTGGACCCCGCCCGCAACCAGAACGCACCACTGGCCGAGCAGGGGCTTGCCCTGCGTCAGGTTGTCTCTTTGATGATTGCGCACCGCCGTCCCTCTTACTATCTGGCTCAGGGGCGAGAGGCATTGGCTACCCTGACCGACAGCTACCTGCGCCTGTTTGTGCAGGAGGGAATGATCACGCCACCTCTGATGGAGGCGGCGCTCAAGGCCAAGATTACGTTCCGTGACTTCCTGCAGTCCCCAGCTATCACCCGGGTGAACAACAACAAGGGGTTGCAGGTTGCCCGTACTCGCCTGAGCCGTCAGCTCGGGGTGCAGCTCTATGACCTCGACCGGATGGATCTGACGGCCGATACCAGCCTCAACATGCCGCTGCAAAATGAAGTATCCCGTTATCTGCAGCAGTTGGCCGATCCGGCGTTTGCCGCCCAGGTAGGGCTGTTTGGCGAGCGCCTGCTCTCGCCTGAGAAGACGGGCGATGTGCGCTACAGCTTCACCCTGTTCGAGAAATCGCCGGAAGGGTTCAAGGTGCGGGTGCAGACCGACAACACCGATCAGCCGTTCGATATCAACGAAGGCTCCAAGTTGGAGTTGGGCTCAACCGCCAAGTTGCGGGTGCTGACCACCTATCTGGAGATCGTGGCCGAGCTGCACGACAACTATGCCGGGATGCCGGTCGAGAATCTGCGTAAATTGGCTGCAGTCTCTCAGGACAACCTCAGCCGCTGGGCCATCTCCTATCTGATGACGGCTCAGGACAAGAGCCTGCCTGTGATGCTGGAAGCTGCGCTGGATCGCAAATACTCCGCCAGCCCCAATGAGGGGTTCTTTACCGGTGGCGGCATGCACACCTTCAACAACTTCCGCCGCGAGGATAACAATCGTATTCCGACGTTGCGTGACTCTCTACGTGAGTCGATTAACTTGCCCTTTGTGCGGCTGATGCGCGATATCGTGCGCTACAGCCTCTACAAGGAGGGCAACCGTGCCCAGTTGCTGAAGGACGACAAGGATCCCCGTCGTCAGGAGTATCTGGCCAAATTTGCCGACAAAGAGGGCCAGACCTATCTGCTGCGCTTCTGGCGTAAATATCGCGGCAAGACCCCCGAGGAGCAGCTTGATACCTTCCTCGACGGTCTCAAGCCGAGTGCGGTACGTCTGGCGGCGGTTCACCGCTACCTGATGCCGGAAGCCAGCGAAGCCGCATTTGCTGCCTTCCTGGCGGAGCGGTTGCCGCGGGAGAAGCTGAGTGCGAAACGGATCAATCAGCTCTATGTGAGCTATGGCCCGGGCAAGTATTCACTGCCGGATCAGGGCTACATCGCCCGGGTTCACCCGCTGGAGCTGTGGTTGCTGGCCTATCTCAAGGAGTTTGACAAGGCAACCTTTGCCGATGCCGTTGCTGCCAGCCGTGACGAACGCCAGGAGGTCTACAGCTGGTTGTTCAAGACCCGTCATCGCAGTGCTCGTGATAGCCGGATCCGCACCATGCTGGAGGTGGAAGCGTTTCTCGATATTCATCAGCGCTGGGCCAAGCTTGGTTATCCGTTCGACCATCTGGTGCCGTCCTTGGCGACCGCCTTGGGGAGCTCCGGTGATCGTCCGGCTGCACTGGCCGAGCTGATGGGCATAATCCAGAATGGTGGCATCCGTTCGCCGACCCTGCGGATCGAGCACCTCTCGTTTGCCAAGGGGACTCCCTTCGAGACCGAGTTTGAGCCACAACACACCGAGGGAACCCGAGTGATGCCGGCAGAGGTGGCGGCAGCCCTGCGCAGTGCGCTCTCCAAGGTGGTGGAAGGGGGCACAGCAAGACGTATCGCCGGTGCTTTTACTCTGCAGGACGGCACTGTGTTGCAGATGGGGGGCAAGACCGGCACCGGTGATAACCGGATTGAAACAGTAGGCCGTTATGGCAATGTGACCAGCTCGCTGGCGCGCAACCGAACCGCGACCTTCGTTTTCTATCTGGGGGATGATCACTTCGGTACCCTGACCGCCTATGTACCGGGTAGCCAGTCCGACAAGTTCCGCTTCACATCTGCACTGCCGGTGCAGGTGCTCAAGGGCATGGCTCCCCTGCTGATGCCTTACCTGCAACCAGGTTCCCATACCCAGTGTCTGGCGAACCAGTGAAACGAGCGAATTACCGTTCATCACGCAGGTAACTGACCAGAAAAACGGGGAGGCTGACAGCCTCCCCGTTTTCATTTCCTAATCGGGCGCAGCGGCGATCGATTGCGATCAGGTGTTCAGTACGAACTGCTCGATCACCTGGGCCACACCATCTTCATCGTTGCGGGCAGTGGTGTGCTGGGCGAGATCCTTGATCTCGTCGGTGGCATTCCCCATCGCAACCCCGAGGCCAGCGTACTCGATCATGTGGCGATCGTTACCCGCATCTCCGACGCAGATCACCTGAGCGGCGGTCAGGCCAAGGTGCTCGGCCAGCGCGGCAACGCCGGTCCCCTTGTTGCTGTGCTTGTTCATGAACTCGAGGAAGAAGGGGGCGCTCTGTACCACGGTATAGCGTTCATAGAGCTCTGCGGGCAGTCGCTCGATGGCGCGGGAGAGCTGGGGCGGCTCGTCGATCATCATCACCTTCATGATCTGCTCGTCGGCAGGCAGGGTGGCGAAGTCGATCAGATTGATCGGCATGCCGATCAGGCGGGATTCGTGCTCGGTGTAGGTGCTGACACGGGGGCTGATCAGGCCACGGGTGACCGAGAAACCGTGGACGTTCACCTCCAGCTCGTCGGCCAGTTTGGCGATGGCGCTGGCGTCACTGCCGGTCAGCAGCTGGCTGCGGATGATGCGCTGATCGGCAACCTGTTGTACCAGGGCGCCGTTGTAGCAGATGACGTAGTCATGCTCTGTGGTGAGGCCGAGTTCTTCCAGATAGCGGCTCATGCCTTCCAGTGGACGGCCAGAGGCCAGCACTACGGTTACCCCTTTGGCGCGCGCGGCGCTGATGGCGGCGTGGGTGCGGGGAGTAATTTGGCCCTGCGGGTTGAGCAGGGTGCCATCCATATCCAATGCGATCAGCTTGTACATCTCTCACTACCTGAGTCTGGGTGGCCCGCCCGGTGGGGCCAAGGAAGTGGCGAGTGTAGCGAAAATCGGCGTCGGGATCACGGCCGGCACAGCGAGCTGCCGGTGTCGGTTGATCTATTTGTGCCCCTCGTAAGGGGTCATCTCCAACGTGTCATCATGAATGGTCAGACGGGTGGGGCCTCGGGTGATGGTAACCTTGCGTTTAAAGCAGGCCATCTCGACCTCGATGCCGGAGAACAGATGCTGGGTGGCAATGACCTCCATTTGCGCCATCAAGTTCTGCATATCTTCATTGTTTGCCGTGATCTGTTCGTGGATGAGGGTCAGCTCCGCCAGCTGGTGATCGCGGATTGGTTTGAGCTTGCGCAAGGTATCAGAATTGCGTTTATCGCTGGGCAGTTGCAGCAGTTTCATCACCAGTGCCTTGATCTTGTCGAGCTGGGCCTGACACTCCAGCTGGCGCAACTTGAGTTGGTGTTCCTGTTCCTTGTGGGTGAAGTAGCCACCGAGGATCTGCAGCCGGGTATGGTTGGCGGCCTCGGCCCCCAGGCTGGGGGCCATGATTAGACGATTGGCAATGCTGGTTCCACCCAGCAGATTGCCTTTACGCATGTTAGTGTCACCCACCTTGATATCCCGTCCACTGCGGGTGTAGCAGTGGCTGAGCTGGCTCTGGATTTGTATATCTCCACCCGCTTCCAGCTGCGCGTATTGGGCATAGCTGGCGTGGATCTCCCCTTGGGCATTGAGCTGGCAAAGGTACTCTCCCTGCTCGTTGCGGCGGCCAATGATACCGTGCCGTACCGTAATGCTGCCCCCTGCTTCGATCCAACCTCCTTCGATAAATCCACCGATGACGATGTCACCGCTGACCCGTATTTTCATGCCCGGGTTGACGTCGCCGCTGACGATTAATCCCCCCTCAAACGCAATGTGGCCGTGGCGGGCATCCACCTGCTTGACACTGAGTACCTCGTCCACTTTCATACCTGCTTTCTCCTGGCAGGGCAGGCCAGCCCTACTGGCGATCAACAAGTCGGGATCGTCGGGGGAGATGAAGGTTCCCTCGCCAGCACTCATTGGACTGTCTTTACCATCCTTGGCAGGCAAGTCCTGACCTGTCACGGTAAAGCCGGGCACCCCGACGGTGGCAGGATGGCGGCGCATCAGCTGGGCCCCTGCCTTGACGGTGACGATGGAACCAAGATCTCGCAGATCGACTTTGCCATGATCCAGTTCTTGCGGCTTGAGGATCCGCTCGGCCGGTGTCTCCACCAGCCGCTCATAGCGAGTGTCCTGACCATTGACGGCAGGCTGGCCGTTGGCAATCACCAGCTTGAGCTGACTGCCGGGGGCGGCCTCCTTGGCTGACTGGATGGCAGCGGTGAGCAGTTGCTCACTCACCCCCTGTTTGATTTCGCTGATGGCGATCGTCTCTTTCAGCTGTTCCAGCGTCACATACTTGCCCCCCCAGTCGGCAGTGATCTGGGCGATGGCGCTCATGCGATCCTTCTCCACTATTACGGCGAGTCGGGCATCCTGACGCTTGCCGATGGGGATGGGGTTGGCAGGGACGGGGGCGGCAGGGTTGGTGAGCAGGGTATTAAGCAGGCTGATGGCCTGTTTGATCCCCTCGGGCAGCGGCTGATAGCGGCGACAGTTGGAAGCGAGCAGCAGAGCCTGCACATCCTGTTCCGTGACAGGTTTGGTGAGACCGGCGGCAATCCGCAGGCAGACCAGTTCCATATCGCTTGATAGCAGCAACCACTCTTTGCTTAACACCGCATCTCCTTGCTGGATGAGAACGGAACGATCTGCTCGTTCCTCTACTGTCATTTAATCTCTCAATGATTAATAAAGCGAGTCGCCAACCCTGAGAGTGGGCAGTATTCAGATATTTCCTCTGAATGGTCAATGAATTGAAGTCAAATCGGTGATGGCGGCCAGATAAATGTGGGCGCTGTTTGGAAACGGAGTGAAAAGACGGATCGCAGCGCCAGCGACATAGGGTTGCTGGCAGGGGAGTGGCGGTTCTTATCAGCTGCGCTGGGCTGTTCTGGCCAGGGTGAGGTAATCGCCGAGCACCGGCTCACCCAGCATATGGCGGCGCAGCATGTCGAGGGCGGCAAAGGCGAGGATCTTGCGGCGACTCTCCGGGTCGGGGTGGCTGACCTTGACCGTCTGACCGACGTGTTTTCCATCGGCGCTGAGTAGCAGTGGTACACCCTCAGTGCCCTCTCGCCCTATGGTCAGTTGCAGGCCCGCATCGGCGGTCGGCAGTTGCGCCAGCTCATCGGCCAGTTGCGTACTGAAGTTGGCCTCCAGCCTGGGATGGCCGTGACAAAGCGCCAGCAGGGCGCCGCCACTCTCTCCCTCCAGCAGAGCCAGCGGTTTGCCTTGCAGCAGCGCCAGGATCTGCTGCGCCGGTTCCGTATCTCCGCTGCCAACCAGCCAGGGACGGATCGTATCCAGCAGTCGGCGCTCGGCACTCTCCATGTCAGCGGTACTGGCGTCGTGGCCGATCAGTTTCAGCTCGATAAGGGGCATGGAGGAGCGGTAACCCAGCTCGATGCCGGCTGGCCAGGGTTCGGCATCCAGCATATCGCTGAGCGCCGACTCCGAGACGCCGAAGGTGTAAAAGCGACGCAGCTCGGTATCGATCTGCGCACCGGCCAGCTGTTTGAGGCGCGGCAGAATTTGCTCGCGCACCATCTGTTTGAACTCGAACGGCACGCCCGGGGTGAAGAAGAGCTGGCTATGGCCACTTCGCACCACAAAGCCGCAGGCGGTGCCGACCGGGTTGTCGAGGATCTCGCTCCCCTGTGGCAGCCATGCCTGTTTGGCATTGCTTTGTGCCATGGGGCGGCCACGGCTGGCGTAGCGCGCTTCGATGGTAGCGAGCCATTCGGGGAAGAGGGTGAGTGGCTGGTCAAAGGCTTCAGCTGCCGCCTGAGCGGTCAGGTCATCGGCAGTGGGCCCGAGTCCGCCACACACCAGCACCACCTCGGCGCGGCTGGCACTCTCTTGCAGCACCGTTTTCAGGTCGGTGAGGTTGTCCCCTACCGTCAGGCGACGGCGCACCTGCCAGCCCTGCTCCAGCAGCAGAGCGCTGAGCCAGGCCGCGTTGGTATCCACCACCAGACCCGTCACTATTTCATCTCCGGTACTGATGATCTCGATACGCATGGCTGGCTCCTTGGATTAAACGGGTGGCAACGGTTGGCCTCGGGCCAACACAATCAGGCTTTGTTGTGCTCGAAGTAGTAGCTGATCCGGGTACGCGGATTGAGGTACTCGAACACGGCGGGCGGCAGCCGTTTGGGGTGGATCACCTTGGCGATCGACAGTTCGGCTTGCTGCAGGTCGATGATGGCGGCTTCCTGACGGGGAATGCGCGGATCGTAGACCAGCACCGAGGGGTAGAGCAGGCGGGAAGCGTTGACCGACATCACCAGTCCCACCTGACCGTTGGAGAGCTGCACCACGCTGCCGGGGGGGTAGATCCCCATCAGCCGGATCAGCATGCTGAGGTACTCCGGATTAAACTGCGCCTTGCGCTGCTTGTAGAGGCCGCTCAGGGCCGAGTAGGGTACCTTGGCCTGCATGTGGCAGAGGTTATCGTACTCGTTGATCAGCGACACCATCTGGGTCAGCGGATCGAGCTGGCCACCCTTGAGCCCTTCCGGCCCGCTGCCATCGAGATATTCATGGTGATGGAGCACGATCCCCTTCGCCTCGGCCGGGAAATCCTTGGCCAGATTGAGCAGATCCAGCCCGTAGCGCGGGTGCTGGGCCATCAGGTTCTGCTCCGGCTTGGTCAGCGGCTCGGTCTTGCGCAGGATCTGGCTCGGGATCTTCAACTTGCCGATATCGTGGAACAGCGCCCCCATGCCGACCTGACGGATCTCGTCGGCCGTCATGCAGCACTCCTTGGCCAGCAGCATGCTGAGCACGCTCACATTGAGGGAGTGGAAGTAGAGGTTGTTGCCATCCTCGCTGTCGGAGACCAGATGGAGCACCATCTCGTCCACCGAGAGCAGTTGCTCGGTCATGGCGTTGACCAGCTCCTGTGCCTCGCCGATGGCATTGAGGGGGCGGGACTGGATCTTGCTCATCACGCTGCGCACCTGTGCCAGCGACTGCTGGAACTGCTTCTCGCACTGCTGCAAATTGCGGCGATACTGTTGCAACTGCTCTATACGCTGATCCTTCTCCTGCTGCATTCGGGCTTGCCGCTGTGCGGCGTCTGCGCTCTCTTGTTGCTGAGGCTGTACCTGATTGAGGGGCTTGGGCGGAACGTCGCTCTTGTCGGGAATGATGGTGACCAGTTTCAGGCCGAGACGGCGGATCAGCTCGATCTCTTCTTCACTTTTGATCTTGAAGCTGGAAAACAGGAACGGGTGTTCGCGCCACCCCAGTGGCAGGGATACATAGTTGCCGACTTGCAGTCGATCTACGGAAATCTTGATACCGGTCATTATCTTGGAAGCAGGAGACACACTGAGCCGTATGCTAGTCAAAGGCGGGGGTGAATACAAAAGGTATCTGATGACAGGGCAGGAGCTTTATTATAGGCTTCTGGATGTCCAGACATATTTACTGATGCAGTACAGGGAGTAAGCATGCCGATCAAGATCCCGGATCAGTTACCCGCCGCCGAAGTGCTGGGGCAGGAGAACATCTTCGTGATGACGGAATCCCGGGCCGTCACCCAGAACATCCGCCCGCTGCGGGTGTTGATCCTCAATCTGATGCCCAAGAAAATTGAGACCGAGATCCAGCTGATGCGGATGCTCTCCAACTCGCCGCTGCAGGTGGATGTGGATCTGTTGCGCATTGATGACAGGGAGTCAAAGAACACACCTCAGGCCCACCTCGAGAACTTCTATCACGACTTCGAACAGGTGCGTGGCAACAACTACGACGGCATGATCATCACCGGGGCGCCGCTTGGGCTGGTGGAGTTCGAGGAGGTGGTCTACTGGCCGCGCATTGTCGAGATCATCGAGTGGTCCCATCAGCACGTGACCTCCACTCTGTTTCTCTGCTGGGCGGTGCAGGCGGCGCTTAAAGCCTTGTATGGCATGGAGAAGCAGACCCACGGCGAGAAGCTCTCCGGGGTTTATCGCCACCACCGCCTCGACGAGCATGAGCCGCTGCTGCGCGGTTTCGACGACGAGTTTGTCGCCCCCCACTCCCGTTATGCGGCGTTTGATGGCGATCTGATCCGTGCCCAGACCGACTTGCAGATCTTTGCAGAGTCAGAAGAGGCGGGGGTTTATCTGGCTGCGACCAAGGATTGTCGTCAGGTGTTTGTCACTGGCCATCCGGAGTACGATGCTTTGACACTGGATGGGGAGTATCAGCGTGATCTAGCGGCGGGGCTCGACCCGGCCATTCCGGTCAACTACTACCCGAATAACGATCCGAGCCGGACGCCGCGCGCCAGCTGGCGCAGCCATGGTCATCTGCTGTTTGCCAACTGGCTCAACTACTACGTCTATCAGCTCACCAGTTATCGGGTGGAGGATATCGGCAAGGTCTTCACCTACGACCAGGGGGGCAAGTAGTCAGTCGCCCTGCTCCAGCCGCTCGGCCAGCTGGTCGAGCCATTGGCGGTGGCAGGCTAACGCGAATGCCTTGGGTCTGTGGGCCTTGATGGCGGCCATCGCTTCTTGCTGCGGCTGGCCGAGGGTCATCAGTAGCGCGGCGGCGACCAGCCCGGTACGACCGCTGCCCCCTTTGCAATGGATGACCAGATGCTTGCCATCCCCCAGCAGCTCGCGCAGCTGCGGCAGTGCCTGTTGCCAGGCGGCCTCGAAGGCGGTGTCGGGGGCCAGATCATCCTCGATGGGCAGATGGAACCAGCGCATCCCTTCGTGCTCGACCTGCTGGCCGAGCGGCGCCAGTTCGAGTCGGGTCAGCTCGGCGCTCGTCATCAGGGTCACCACCCCGTGGGCACCGGCCAACCGCAGTTGATCGAGCGCCAGGGTCAGCGGCACCTGCTGGGTGCCGGGGCAGGGAGTCAGCAGTAACTGGCCATCGACACGGGGAACCTCAAGGCTCCAGAAGGGGTGAAACGGGTGCATGGCGGATCCTCGCGTAGTGGCCGCAGGTCTGCGGTCGGTGAATGGCGCCAAGGATAGGCGGGGCCGGAGGGATGTCAATGGCCGTTGTGTTTGCCCCGGTTTACGGGCAGAGTCTAAAAAATTGAGCGGTTCAAGGAGTTAAGATGAGAAACCTGGATCAACTGGATTTGGATATCCTGGCCCATCTGTTTCGGGATGCGGGCATGACCAACAAGGAGCTGGCCGCGCTGGTGGGCGTTGCCCCCTCCACCTGTCTGGAGCGGGTGCGTAAGTTGCAGCAGGATGGCGTGCTCAAGGGAGCGCACTGTGAAGTGGATTATCAGGCCCTCGGGGGTCACATTCAGGCAATGGTCTCCCTGCAGCTGGCCCGCCACAGCCGCCAGATCATCGATGCTTTCCGCGATGCCATTCTGGCGCTGCCCGAGGTGATCAGCCTGTTCCACATGGGGGGCAAGGATGATTTTCTGGTGCACCTGTGTGTCTCCGACACCGAGCACCTGCGTAACTTCGTCTTTGATCACTTCACCTCCCGCGAGGAGGTGGTGCACCTCGAAACCTCGCTGGTGTTCGAGCACAAGTTCAGCCGCTCCCTGCCCTGCTTTCCCCAGCCATAACGGCCAGTGGGCTGACAATATGGATAGATAGAAAAAACCGCCAGCTGGCGGTTTTTTCTATCTTGCTATTGATTGAATCAGCACGCACGGCTCAGTTGGCTGCAGTGCGTTCATCCTTTGCCGTCTGATAGAGACTCTTTTGATAGGCCATGCTGCCCCACAGGGCAAGACCAAGCGCATCCTCCTTCAAGATGTCCGGTTGCGCTGCCGGTGTCAGTTTCTCGCTGGCATCATCGTAGATATAGCCTTCTGCCGCGCGCTCCGGTTGCAGGATCACTACATCCTTGCCGCGCATCAGAGCGAAGTTCTTGTCGTACTGCATGATGGCCCGTCCCGGCCAGTCGGCGGGCATGCGGGTCAGATCCTTGCCGAGCATGGGGTAGTCAGCACTGATCCCCATCAGGGAGAGCAGGGTGGGCGCCATGTCGATCTGGCTGACGATGCGCGGATCCTTCTTCGGTGCAATGCCGTCACCGACGATGACGCCGGGGATATGGAATCGGGGGATGGGCACCAGGCTGGCGCCACCGACCCGGCTGTCGTGGTCGGCGATGACCAGGAACAGGGTATCCTTCCAGTAGTCGGACTGTTTCGCCCTCTTGAAGAACTCGCCGATGGCGTAATCCGCATACTTGGCCGCGTTGTTGCGGGTTTGTTTGGGCTGCTCGAAGAGTTCGATGCGGTTGTCCGGGAATTCGAACGGATCGTGGTTGCTGGAGCTGAACACCAGACTGAAGAAGGGTTTGCCCTCCTTGTGCAGCGCGTTGAAGGTGTCGTCGGCCTTGGCCATCAGATCCTCGTCGGACGCGCCCCAGGAGCCCTTGAACACCGGATTGTCGAAATCTTTCTGCTCGATGATGGTGGTGAAGCCGTTGCCGAGGAAGAAGCTGCGCATGTTGTCGAAGTGGCTCTCGCCGCCGTAGATAAAGCTGGTGTCGTAACCCCGTTGCTTGAGCAGATCCGCGATGGTGAAGAAGTTGGTCTGGCTCTTGCCGAGTTTGACCACCGCCTGCGCCGGGGTCGGGGTGAAGCCGGTCAGTACCGCTTCGATACCGCGTACCGAGCGGGTGCCGGTGGCGTAGAGCTGCTCGAAGGCCCAGCCCTGCTGCGACAGGGCATCGATGTTGGGGGTAAGCGGCAGGCCGCCGAGAGAGCCGACAAACTGGGCGCCCAGGCTCTCCTGCAGCAAGATCACCAGATTCTTCGGCTTGCCCTTGAAGCTCGCCTCGTTGAAGGTCTGGCTGGGTAGCAGATCGGAGTTGAAATCACTGGCCGGACGGCCACTCTCTCTGCGCATGACCTCGAGCACTTTCTGCTCCGTCATCTTGCCGTAAAAGCGGCTGGCATCCTCCTCGGCGCCCATCTGCTTGATGGCAAAAAAGAGAGAGTAGGCGGAGTTGACGGTCAGTGCGTTGACCAGCGGATCCTCGGCAAAAGCGACCATGGCCGGGTTGAGGGCGCGGTGGCCGAGGCTGGAGCGGGCACCTAGAAAACCTATGGCCAGAATGAGCAGGGCGAATGCCGGACGCAGGTACCAGCGGGGGAAGCTGAGGCCACGTACCAGACGGCCGCTCAGCCACCATCCACCGGCCAGCACGGCACCACTGAAGAGCACCGCCAGCAGTAGCTCAGCCTTGCGGCCCGCCCATAGCATGGCGAATACCTCTTTCGGATAGATGAGGTACTCCACATAGAGGCGATTGGGGCGCACGCCATATTCGGTGATAAACGAAGGGGTGGATATCTCGAGGAACAGCATCAGCCAGAGTCCGACAGTCAACCAGACGCGCATCAGTTGCATCCAGCCGCGACCGATGGTGTGGGGGCCGGCCAGCAGCAGGGTTAGCATAGCGGGGACTCCCCAGACCCAGCAGAGGGTCGCAAAATCGACCCGGATCCCTTGCAGCAGCATCTCCTGCCAACCGGCCACGGCATCCACCCGTTCCAGTTGCCAGAGACCGAGGGTGAGCCTGCTGAAAGAGAGAGAGAAAAGCGCGAAAACGCAGAAGACGGCAAAGGGCCAAAACGGGCCGAGTCGCTGTTTTAGTACTGTCATCTTTATTCCTGATTAAGACTGAAGACGTCTGTCCACAGACGTGTTTACTTGCTGTGAGCTTATGACAGATCGAATTGGTTAAGGTTGCATTCAAGTTTGTTAAAAGTCGAAACCAGCACATTTGTCATCTAAAAATGTGATGTCGCACAGCGAATGAGCACAGCATAACCAGCTGGATAAAATGTGACCCGCAGCGCGAATAGGGGTGGGATCGCGATTTATAATTGCCGCGAATTATCTCAATCGGAGCCGAAGGGATGCCGGTCTTTATCGATGTCGAGTATGTGCGGGGATGGCGCCTGTTTCTGGTGTTATCGGATGGCACTACGGGTGTGCTGGATCTGACCCCCTGGCGCATCCAGCCGCTGTTTGCAAAGCTGGAGAGCGAGCGTCACTGCGCCCGGGTCTTCATCAACCGTCACCACCAGCTGGAGTGGCCCGTCGGATGTACCTTGTCAGCCCATGAGGTCTATCACCTCATCTCTCCCATTGATGAGCGGGAAGCCTTCAGCTAATCCCCATTTTTTGTGAGCCAACGCCAGATTCCTGTTGCTGGAATGTTTGCCCGTTTGCCTTTCTGAGCCAACTTGGGTAAAACCTGCGCAACATTTTGCCAACTTGCCTTCGCTTCACCTGACAGAGGCTTGCCGCTTTCGCGCCGCAGGCCTTTTTTGCGGCCTGACGGCAAACCTTTCCCTTGCTGAAAGGTTTGGTTGGTTGAATGAAAATAACAAAACAAACAAATACATAAGGAAAATGTATGGCTTGTCATATGCGCACACCCCTTGCCCTGCTGGTTGGTGGACTCGCCTGTCACGGCGCTGCCGGTCAGGAGTCGGTGCAACAGTTGGATCCTATGGTGGTGGTGGCAACCCGCCCGGCCAGCACACTTGAAGTGACGCTGGATCCCAAGAAGCCCGGTTCCCCCATGCCCGCTGCCGACGGCGCCGGTTATCTGAAGAATGTCACCGGCATGAGCATGGTGCGCAAAGGGGGGCTCGGTGGCGACCCTGTACTGCGGGGGATGGGGATGTCCCGCCTCAACGTGCAGATGGATGGCGGCATGCTGGCCGGTGGGTGTGGCGGCCGGATGGACCCGCCCACGGCCTATGTGTTCCCCCAATCCTTTGACCGGATCCGGGTGCTGAAGGGGCCGCAATCCCTCGAGCAGGGGGCAACCCTGGCGGGAACCGTACTGTTCGAGCGGGACAGGCCCGAGTTCACCGCACCGGGCCTCAAGGCCGATGCCTCGGCCCTCTTTGGCAGCTTTGGTCGCGATGACCAGATGGTGGATATGACGGCGGGTTCGACCGATGGCTATCTGCGCGGCCAGTTCACCCACTCCGACAGCGACGATTACCGCGATGGTCACGGTAACAAGGTGCGATCTTTCTATCGCCGCGAGAACGGCACCGCCCAGTTGGGCTGGACGCCGGGGGAGCACACCTGGCTGGAACTCACCGCCGAGCGCAGCAATGCCCGCGCCGCCTATGCGGATCGCACCATGGATGGCCCCATGTTTGATCGCGAATCCTTCGGGCTGAAGCTCAAGCAGGAGCAGATCACCACTCACTGGCAGCGCAGCGAGCTGACTCTGTGGGACAACTACATCGACCACATCATGGACAACTTCAGTCTGCGGCCAAACAGCGGCATGAAGATGCTCTCCAACCCGGATCGCCGCAACACCGGCGGTCGCTGGGCCAACGACATCGCCTTGCCAGCAGACTGGCTGCTGACCGCCGGGCTCGACAGCAACCGGGACCAGCACCGCAGTCGGAGTGGGGTCGACTATGCCACCAAGGATCGTCAGCGCACCCTGCGTTTCGAGCAGCAGGGCGGCTTCGCCGAACTGGGTCGTCAGCAGGGGGCTCACAGCTACAAGGGCGGTTACCGTCAGGATAGGGTAGAGACCACCCGCTATGGCGCTGGTGAACAGACCCTCTACAGCGATACCCTGAGTCTTAACAGCGGGTTTAGCCGCTACGAATATCAGTGGTCGCCACGCTGGTCCAGCTATCTGGCCTGGGGGCAGGCAGAGCGTGCGCCGGACTACTGGGAACGCAGCAAGGACAGCACCCCGTTCACCCTCAACCCGGAGCGCAGCCGCCAGTGGGACGCAGGGCTGGCCCTGCGCAGCCGCGAGCTGGATCTGACCCTCTCCCTCTTTAGCGCCAACATCAAGGACTACCTGCTCTATAACAACAAGTCGAACAAGGTGCGCAATATCGACGCCCAGACCCGCGGTGGCGAAATGGAGGGGCGCTGGCAGTTTGCCGAGCAGTGGCGTCTCGATGGCGGCCTGGCGGTGGTCTACGGTGAAAACCAGAGCGACAACAAGCCGCTGGCCCAGATGCCGCCGCTCGATGGCAAGTTGGCGCTGGGCTGGCAGCCAGCCGAGGCGTGGAATCTGACCCTGTTGGGCCGCGCCGTGGCCGCGCAGGATCGGGTCGATGTGGGCTCCGGCACGGTCGCCGGTCAGGATCAGGGTGAGACCCCGGGCTTCTTTACCATGAACCTGAGCGGTGCCTGGCAGTTTGCCAAGGGGTGGCAGCTCTCGGCCGGGGTAGACAACCTGTTCGACACCTTCTACTACGAGCACCTCTCCAAGTCGGTGCACAGCAGTCAGGCCGGGTTGGGCTATGAGCAGGTGGGGCGGATACCGGAACCGGGCCGCGCCTACTGGCTCTCGGTCAGTTACCGCTTCGCCTCGGTCGGTGTGCTCTAACCAGTTGAGTCAGATAACGTTTTCAGTCACAGACACCGCTGTGTGAGCATCGTTATCATGGTGAAAACAGGCGTATCAGACGCCTGCTCTCACAGCGGGAACACAACAATGAAACAGGGAACGTTACGCTATGGCGGCCTGCTCGGGGCCGCCCTGTTACTGGCGGCTTGCGGCGGCAGTGGTAGTTCGGGCGGGGAGAGCACGCCCCCCGTGGTCAATCCGCCGGTCACCCCGCCGCCGGCCACCGCCAGCCGCGCCTGCTACGGCAATGATCAGCCGGCCTGCAACCTGCGCACCTATCAGGTGATGGTGGAGTCGTTTATCGACGGCGACGACAGCGCCAACTATGGTGTCGGCTACGGCCCCTCCCAGCACAACGGCGATCTGCAGGGGATCATCGACAGCCTGGACCACATCAAGAGCCTCAACGTCAACGCCATCTGGCTCACCCCGGTGTTTGATTCCTGCGCGGGGCAAGGCGGTGACGACAAGCTGGATGCCACCGGCTACTTCGCCTGCGACTTCTTCAACGTGGACCCTAACTTCGGCAGCAACGTCCAGCTCAAGAAACTGGTAGACGGTGCGCATCAGCGCGGCCTCTACGTCTTCCTCGACGGGGTGTTCGGCCACGTCAACAAGGTGGGGGTGAGCAAGCCCTCGCCCGAGGGACGGCTGCCCGCCCTCAAGAGCGGCGGTGCCGGTTATCCCGGCCAGCTGGTGGATTACAGCCAGCCCCAGAGTCTCGCCTACTTCAAGGAGGTGGCCCGCTACTGGGTCGAGCAGTACGGCATCGATGGCTGGCGCCTCGATCAGGCCTATCAGCTTGGGCTGGATGATTGGCGCGCCATTCGCAGCGAGGTGGAGCGGGTCAGCGCGGCGCGCAAGAACGCCGGCCAGCAGTGGGGTACCCTCGGCTACATGGTGGGTGAGGTGTGGAAGGGCGCCGACGAGATCCGCGCCCAGGCGTATGGGCCGAGCGACAACCCGGCGCTCTCTTCGGCGTTCGACTTCCCGTTGCGCTACGGCCTGGTGCAGGCGCTGGCGGTGGAGGAGTCCGGCAAGGGGGGGCAGGGGGCCAGCGTGCTCGACGCCAGCTGGAACAAGGTGGAGAACTACCCGGATCACGCCATGCCCAATCTGATGCTGGGCAACCATGATCTGGTGCGCTTCGGCGATCTGCTGGAGCGCGGCAACTTCAATCCGGCGGACTACTGGCAGCGCCACAAGGCGGCCTTCAGCTTCCTGGCGGCCCGCTCCGGCCCCATCACCCTCTACTACGGCGAGGAGTTTGGCGACGAGGTGCCGGACTTTGCCCAGCAGGTGGGGGGCGACTGTGCCGCGCAGGGGCTCTGTGACGATCACGTGGCCCGCAGCGATGGCAAGGTGCCAGGCGCCACCGGCTTCGTGCCGAGCAGCGAGCAGAGCGAGCTGAAACAGTGGCTCAGCCAGTTGCTGGCCCTGCGCGCCGCCCACCCCGCCCTCTATCAGGGGGAGCGGGTCAAGCTGGTGGCCGAGGGAAGCGTCTATGGCGACATCAAGCAGACGGCGGCGGAGCAAGTAGTCTACCTGCTCAACGTCTCCGGCACGCCCCAGAGCTATGCTGTGCCGGCCAGCAAGTTGCGCAGTGGCAGCGCGCTGGTGGATCTGCAGAGCGGCGAGCGCCTGGCCATCGGCGGCAGCAGCGTGACGGTGGAGTTGCCACCCCTCACCGGTCGCTTCCTGTTGCTGCAATAGTGCGACCTCGCCCCAACGCAAAGGGCTCCATAGCGGAGCCCTTTTTTCATTTGCGACGCCGTCCTACTTCTCGATGCCGCTGCCCAGCTCATCCGGGCGGGGAGCGGCTGGCGGGTGACCATTGCCGTTGCCATTGCGCCAGCTCTCCAGCCGGTTGTGCACCCCGCGGCGCAGGCTCTTGAAGCTGGTCTCCAGATAGTCGACGCCGACCAGAATGGAGAGGGTGACGCCGGTGAGCAGCAGCGCCTGATGGAGCATCTGCATACCGATGAGGGCGCCGAGGGCGGCCAGCATCCAGACGGTGGCGGCGGAGGTGACCCCCAGCACCTGACCATCCCGGGTCATCATCACCCCGGCACCGAGAAAGCCGATGCCGGTGATGAGCTGGCCCAGCACCCGTGCCTGATCGGCGCTCTGGGGGCTGAGGGCGGCGCCGATGGCGAGAAAGCAGTAGGTGCCGAGGATGATGAGCGAGGAGGTGCGTATGCCGACCGGCTTGCCGCGCAGCTGGCGCTCCAGCCCTACCAGAGTGCCGCACACCAGACAGACCAGGATGTTCTCCCAGCCAAGGGGTGCAATGTCCCACCAATCAGTCGTCATCATATCCACCTCTGCAATCGATGCTTGTTGTTATCCGGCCGCGCTCTGCCCCCGGTTCTCCAGCCGCTGGCGGAAGGCACGGGACAGTCGCTCGTAGAGATCCTGCGCCTCCTTGTCTTCAATATCGCCACGTATCCAGGGATTGTCGATGATTTCCAGCAGCACGCAGTCGCGCCCCTGCTGGCGCAGGTCGACCCCGAACAGGCCGTTGCCGAGCTGATGAACGGCGCGGCGGGCGGTTTGCAGTACCCGCTCCGGCACCTCGTTAAGCGGCAGCGCCTCGATGCGGCTCATGTCGAGGGGGTGCTTGCGGCGGCGAATGCGGTTGCCGGGTTCGGGCCGGTAGCGGCGGCAGGCGAACAGCGGCGAACCGTCGAGAAAGCCGATGCGCCAGTCGAACTCGGCGGGGATCCGGCTCTGCACCAGCAGCAGGGCGGATCTACCCAGCCCCTCGTCCAGCAGGCGGGCCAGCTGCTGCTCGTCGCTGGCCATGGCGAGATCGCGCCCCTGCGCGCCGTCGGGCACCTTCACCATCAGCGGCAGGCCGAGCCGTTGCACCAGTTCGTCCACATGGTGGCGGCCGCGGCGGGTGACCACCATGGTGGGCGGCATGGGCACGCCGCTGCGCACCATCAGCTCGTAGAGGTAGAGCTTGTTGCTGCAGGCGAGGATAGCGCGGGAGCTGTCGATCACCGGCATCTTGAGCTGTTCGGCGCGATGGGCAAATTCGAAGGTGTAGTGGCCGACCGCGGTTTCGGCACGCAGCCAGAGGGTGTCGAACTCCGGCAGCCGTTCGATGGCTGACGGTGGCAGGATCTCGGCCCGGATGCCCTGGGCGGCGGCAGCCCGGATAAAACGCTCCAGCGCCAGCCCATCACTGCTGGCACGGCCGTCGTTGGGGTCGACCAGAATGGCGAGCTGATAGAGCGGCGCCGCCTGCTCCTCGTCACCGGTGCCCACCAGTGCCTGAGCGTGGTGCAGCATCAACTCTTTCTCGCTTGGACTCAGCGCCAGCGGCGACAGGCTCTGCTGCTGGCGTACCGACCAGCCGTGGCGACCGCGCTTGAGGGTCAGCTCCTGCAGCGGCAACTGGCTCAGGCCATAGTAGTAGCGGGCCAGCACCGCCAGCTCGCTCTGTTCACACTGGCCGAAGATGGCACGTACCCGGATCCGATCCTCGTTCTGCTGGGCCAGCCACCCTTGTGCCTTGCGCCACAGTTTGGCCGGTGGCTGCTGGGGTTGCAGTCGGCTGATGGCCTGCAGACCCGGCAGACAGTGGTGGCCGCGTGCCTGGGCCAGCAGCGAGCAGTAGTAGCCTGCGCTAAGGTGCTCCAGATTGCGGCAGAGGTTGATGATGCGGGGTCGGCCGCCGGTGGTCGGCACGCCATGTTGCAGATAGGTGCGGGCGGTCAGCAGATAATCGGCATGGCAAGGCCAGTCGCCCAGCTCTTCGACGATGACATAGGTACTCATATTTTCGGCTCCACAGATCAGACTGCCTGAACAGGCAGGATCCCCAGTGGGCTTCGATGCACCGACAAGCACGACAATGGCGCGAGGGGAAACAAGAGGTTACAGTGCCTAATATGACGCCTTGGTAACTTGTGATACAAGTCGCATTTTTGGTGCTGAGGATAAATAACCGAACAAGGACTCCCCGTGTTGACCGTACGTGCGGCCCGAACCGATGATCTGGGCGCCATCGTTAATCTGGAACGCTACTGTTTTCCTCCCGAAGTCGCCTTTGGCCGCAGCCGCTGGCACTATCTGCTGGCCCACGCCAAGGGGCGCACCCTGTTACTGCTGGACGAGAAACATCAGCTGATGGGCTATCTCTGCCTGCTGGAGCACAGAGGCTGGGATCGGCTGGTCATTCAGGCGCTGGCTATCCGCTGGACGGTGCGTCGTCTGGGCTGGGCGCGGCGCCTGCTGGAGCAGGTGATCCGCGAGGGCAAGGCCGCTGGCTGGGGGGCGATCCGGCTGGAGGTGGCGGACGCCAACGAAGAGGCGCTGGCGCTCTATCAGGGATTGGGATTTCGTCCCCAGCAGCGGCTGGCGGACTACTATGGCCGCGACCAGCACGCCCACCGGCTGGTGCTGCCGCTGGTGAGCGACGAGGAGCGTGAGCGGCGCAGAGTGGCTCGCACTCAGGCGCGCAAGCCCTCTTCACAGGCCAACTGATCATGTTGAACGAGCAGAATCGAGGAGCAGGATGAGCTGCGACAACTGTCTTGCCACCGCCATCAGGGCCAAGCTGGGGCGCTGTCCGGTCTGCGCCATCCAGACCTTCATCATCGGCCTGAGTGGCTGGCTGGTCTGGTGGTGGTGCGGCGCCGACACCTCGGTCAACGCCCTCACCGGCCTGCTGTTTGCGCTGGGTGGCTCGGGCCTGCTGCTGCTCCATCTGGTGGTATTTGTCTGGCGCAAGGCGACCGGACGTGAATTGAGCGATGAATAAGTCAGATTGGTTTCAACAACATAAATAACAATATCGGTTGAGATAATGGAGGTTCAGATGATAGCAATGGTAACGGGCGCCTCGTCCGGGTTTGGTGAGTCCATCAGCCGCCAGCTGGTGCAGGCGGGCTACAAGGTGATCGGTACCGGTCGTCGCGCCGAGCGGCTCGCTGCGCTGGCTGACGAGCTGGGCGCGCAGTTCCTGCCGCTGGCGTTCGACGTGCAGGACAAGGCGGCCACCCGCGCTGCCATCGCTGCTCTGCCAGCCGAGTGGAGCGAGGTGGATCTGCTGGTCAACAACGCCGGTCTGGCGCTGGGGCTGGAGCCGGCCCACAAGGCGGATCTGGAAGATTGGGAGCAGATGATCGCCACCAACATCAGCGGTCTGACCCTGCTCACCCGATTGCTGCTGCCGGGCATGGTGGCGCGCAATCGCGGTCACGTCATCAATATCGGTTCGATTGCGGGCACCTACCCCTATCCGGGTGGTAACGTCTACGGCGCCACCAAGGCGTTCGTGAAGCAGTTCAGCCTCAACCTGCGCGCCGATCTGGCGGGTACCGCCATCCGCGTCACCAACGTGGAGCCGGGCCTGTGCGGCGGCACCGAGTTCTCCAACGTGCGCTTCCACGGTGATGATGCCAAGGCGGCCTCCGTCTATCAGGGGGTGGAAGCGATCCAGCCGGAAGACATCGCCAATACCGTGCTCTGGGTGAGCCAGCAACCGGCCCACGTCAACATCAACAGCATCGAGATCATGCCGGTGGCGCAGACCTTCGGCCCGCTCAATATCAGCCGTCGCTGATCGCCGCATTGGCTGAAACAAAAGAGGCTCCCTTAGGAGCCTCTTTGCGTTGGCGAACCGATTACAGGCTCATGATCTTCTTGAACTCCTCCGGCGAATACTTCTTCTCGGTGCGCTTGGTGAGATCCGTCATCAGCTTGTAGCGCAGCGTTTTGGCCATCTGATAGGTCTGCTCCAACTGGCCATAGGAGTAGTCGGCGGCTAGCCCGATGGCGGTAGCCTTGTCGCTGGCATAGGCCTGCTTCAGGCTCTTGTCGAGCAGGGCTACCTCCTTGTAAAGCTTGCTGCTCTCCTTGCTCCAGACGCCGCGCAGCAGCGGCAGGTACTTGTCCGGATCGGCGCTGGCCAGCGCGGTCAGGCTGCGGAACTGCCAGTAGGCAGAGTCATCGGAGTAGCTGTCGCTGCCGGTGCGATAGGGCTGGGGGTAGGATTCCAGGGTGTTGTATAGCGGCACCATCACAGATTCGGCCAGCACGCCGTAGCTCTGCCAGATCAATCCCTGCAGCTCTTTGGGCATCTCCTTGCGCAGCTGGATGACGTGGGATTCCAGCTGGCGATCGATGCGGATCGGCCGCTCAGCCTTGCCCGCCAGCGGCGTGCCCTCATAGGTGGCGCTCAGCAGTTTGGCCACGTCCGGCACGGCGATGGGATCATCCGGCTTCATAAAGAGCGGATATTGCGCCTGCCGGGTCGGCTGCGGATGGCTGGCGGTCAGCATTTTCTGGCCGAGCCACTCCCGATCCACGTTATACGGGTCAGCGATGACCCCGAACGCCTTGGCGAAGTTGAACTCTTTCGGGTCGGCGTTATCCAGCAGTTTGTGCTCGCGTACAAACTCCAGCAGCTTGGGCGAGTGCAGCACATCGGCGCTGTCGAGATTGACGCCGTGGATGCGCAGGCCGTTGGCCACCATGGCATAGCTGTCGTCCGGCACCCGCACCGCAATCCAGTGGTGGCCGGAGCCGATCTCCATCAGCCAGGCCTCGTTCACATCCGCCAGATAGAGGCTGTTGCCCTCACCGGCGCCATATTGCTCCACATAGCTGCCGAGCAGCTCGACCCCCTCTTTGGCCGTTTTGGCCTGCGGCAGGATCAGGGTCGGGATGATGGCTTCAATCACTCCCTTCTCGATCAGCGGATCGGCTTTTTGGGCCTTGTCGTTGACCTCGGCACTGGTGGTGGCCGAGATGGCGGCGTTGAACTCGTTGATGCCGCGCTCCTCGTAATACTTGCCGTCCGGGTCGCTGGCTGTGGCATCCCAGTCACGAATGGCTGAGTAGGCGAAAAACGCCTTTGGCATCGGCACTTCCAGCCCGTTACCCAGTTTCCAGACCTTGCCCTCGTTCTGCTGCGCGGGCCGGAAGGCGAGGTACTTGTTCCAGTTGTTGACGCCAAAATCCTCGTTTCTGGCGATCATCACGCTGCCATCGGCACTGGCCCCCTTGCCGACGATGAGGCCGGTACAGGCGTCGGCACTGGTGCCAAGCAGGGTGAGCAGGGTGGCGTAGAGAAGACTCAAGGTGTGTTTTTTCATCGTTATGCCCGAAAGGTTGAGGTGAGTGAGAGTCAGACGAGGGGATGAGGTGTGGGGAGGCCGCAACTCCGAACTGGCAGCGGAGCGAGCTCGGCAGATTGGTCTGCCTGTTATTGGTTTGACGAACAGATCATCCATGACACGGCTGGCTGGTTGCGATGTGCGCCAAAATTGTATTCCTGAGTGGTTGTTTTGTGATCGACGGAGCGTTCCTGCGGTTTATATGGTGCAGTGTTTTTGGGCAGCGGTATGTGTCGGAAATCGGGGTAAAAGTAGCGGATGAGTCATGATTCTGACGCTGCGTCGGGGCTGTAACCGCTGGCAAGCTTGCCAGCGCGGGGATCTCGACCAATCTAACAAGTTGGCCTGTAACTTGCTGGTTTTATTGTCAAAGGTGGGGCCAGACCCCATACCGCCGCATTCAGTCGGCCCGCTCCGGCGGGTCGGCACACAGAACGGGAGTCTTCATGGATATCAAACCCTACAGCCAGCAGCTTGCCCAGAGCGCCTCCAACAACCGCGCCCTCGCCACCCTCAACAGTGCCAGTAGCGGCGGGCAGGGTGGTGGCTGGGAGGAGATGGTCAGCCTCTCCACCCAGCGCATGACCGGTCAGGCCCAGCAGGTGCTCACCTATGAACATCTGGCCAAGAACAGCAAGCTGCCGCCGGCGCTCGACATGAGCTCCGACAAGGGGGGCGTGGTGCAGCAGCTGGTGGACAAGGCACTCGGGTTTGATCGCAAAAAATTCAACGAGATAGAAGACAAGCTCAAGGCGATTGCCGACAACAAGAAGCTGACCCCGGAAGAGCGGGCGGAGCAGAGCAAGCCGCTCAACGAGCAGAAAGATGCGATGCTGAAAGAGGCGATGGATCGCCTGACCGGCAAGAAGAGCTCCTCCAAAGATGAGGCCAAAACCGCCTGAGGCGTTGCCGGCACGACTCGAACGGCAATTCGTGGTTAGGGGGGCAAGCACTTGCCCCTGTCGGGGTTAAGTGAACTGCGCCATGCAACAAGTTGCGCAGTAAAAAAGGGAGGGCAGATGCCACTCCCTGTCTGTTTGGACAAGAGCTGAGCTGGAACTGCCAGTCAGCCGCGCTATCTTCTTTCAGGCGCTATTTCTTTTCTGGCACTATGCCAATCCCTACAGCCTGGGTCTGGACGGCCTTGATCTGATCCCCCTTGGCGATCAGGGCAAGCTGTGCCGGGTCGTGTACCTTGAGCATCAGGGTGTGATCCACCCCTTTGACCGTGATGGTCTGCTGCGCCTTGTCGACGGCGATGACATCACCATAGAGGGTCACTTTTCTGGCCACGCCGGCTCCCGGTTTCTCACCCGCTCCGGCTTTGTCGGCAGCCACCTCCACGATCCGCTGTCTGACGCCCGCCCCGCCCTTGATGAGAGCCAGATCCAGCATCTGCAGATATCTGAGCGCCACCGTATCGCCCACCGTGAGGTTGGCCAGATTGGTGACCTGTTCACCGGCGATGATATCGAACGCTTCACCGGCGGCATTGGTCAGGCTCACCTTGCGACTGGCCATGTCGATGGCGGTCACCTTCGCCTGGGCGGATACGGCCTCCACTATGTTGGCCTTGCCGGGGGCCGTGGCGACGTCGGCGGTGACCTCGGCGGCCTGCGTCAGCGTGGTCGAGAGGGAGAGCAGAGCGGCAATCCATGCATGTTTTAGTTTCATGTGTCAGACCTTGTGAGCAAAGGAGTTGGAAGGGGCAGAGCCGGGATGGTGCAAGGCAGTACTCCCGGCTCCCGAAGAGACCATAGCAAAGCTGCCAGGAGACCATAGCAGAGCCGTCGCTCTTTATTTCGCAGGCAGCCTGCTCAATATGCAATTTGATAGCCGGCTCCCGTTTTTTGACCTGTCGGGATCGTGGGCGCACAATGTCCCCGCATTGATCAAGTCGAGGAGCCCGCCGTGTACAACTTCCAATATGCCAATCCGACCCGCATCTGTTTCGGTGAGGGGCAGATCGCCAGCTTGCCCGAACTGATCCCGCCCGGCAGCCGACTGCTGGTGCTCTACGGCGGTGGCAGCATCAAGCAGAACGGGGTGTATGAGCAGTTGACCCGGGCGCTGGAGGGGGTGACGTGGCAGGAGTTTTCCGGCATCGGCGCCAACCCCAGATTCGAGTTGTTGATGGAGGCGGTGGTGCAGGTGAAACGCGAGCGCATCGACTTCCTGCTGGCGGTCGGTGGCGGCTCGGTAGTCGATGGCACCAAGTTTGTTGCGGCCGCCGCCTGCTACGAGGGGGATGATCCTTGGGATATCTGCGGCAAGCAGGCGAGCGTGCACAAGGCGCTGCCGATGGGCTGTGTGCTGACCCTGCCGGCGACCGGCTCCGAGAGCAATCCCACCTCGGTGGTGAGCCGGGGAGATGTGAAGATCTCCTTCAGAAGCCCGCTGGTGCAGCCGCAGTTTGCGGTGCTCGACCCGACCACTACCTACAGCCTGCCGCCGCGCCAGACCGGCAACGGGGTCGTGGATGCCTTCGTCCATATCGCCGAGCAGTACCTCACCTTCCCGGTGGGAGGCGAGGTGCAGGACAGACTGGCGGAGGGGCTGCTGCAGGTGCTGGTGGAGAACGGCCCCAAGGCGCTGGCGGAGCCGACCAACTATCAGGTGCGGGCCAATCTGATGTGGGCGGCCAGTCTGGCGCTCAACGGCCTTATCGGTTGCGGGGTGCCACAGGATTGGGCCTCCCACGCCATCGGCCATCAGCTGACGGCGCTTTACGGGCTCGACCATGGTCAGAGTCTGGCGGTGGTGCTGCCCGCCCTGCTGCGGGAGCGGGCTGCGCAGAAGCAGGAGAAACTGGCCCAGTTTGCCGAGCGGGTGTGGCATTCGACCCGCGAGGACAAGGCCCTGCGCATCGAGGAGACGATCATCCGTACCGAGCAGTTCTTCCAGAAGATGGGGCTGGGCACCCGGCTGGCCGACTATGGCCTCAGCGAAAGCTGCATTCCGGCGGTCTGCTCCAACCTCAAGCGGGTGGGGCGCACTGCGCTCGGTGAACAGCAGGATATCGATCCGGATCGGGTGGCGCGTATTCTCGCCCGTGCGCTATAAGCCTGCGCCGGTTTGTTTCCTTGGCTGATTCATTTTCCCAATTAAAGAGGGCCGCTTGTTGCGGCCCTCTTGCATGACGGGTTAGCCGATCACTCGGTACGCGCCTTGAGGTAGCCGGCGTAGTCCGGGATCTGCACGCTGAACGCCTGGCGCATGTGGGGGCTGTCCATGATGAAATCAGCGGTCGCCTCGTTGGTGGCGACCGGGATGTTCCAGACTGCCGCGAGGCGCAGCAGCGCCTTAACATCCGGATCGTGGGGCACCGCATTGAGGGGATCCCAGAAGAAGATCAGCACGTCGATCTTGCCCTCGGCGATCAGGGCGCCGAGCTGCTGGTCGCCCCCCATAGGGCCGGAGAAGAGACAGGTGATGGGCAGTTGTGCCTGCTTGCCGAGCATGGTGCCGGTGGTGCCGGTGGCGTAGAGGTGGTGGAGCTTGAGCTCCTCCTTGCGCCGCATCACCCAGTTCAGCAGGGGGGTCTTCATGTTGTCGTGAGCCACCAGCGCCACTCGCTTGTGGGCCGCCATCTCACGGGCGATCTGTTCCATGGACATCATCCGTAGCAGTGTTGTTTGAATAGAGCCGTATCCTAATCGAAAGCGGCGCCCATTGCCTTGCCGGGCGCCGTAACTGTGATCACTTCGACTGTTCAATCCACTGCTGGTTCTTCTGCTCCAGCACCGAGATGGGCAGCATGCCGTATTCCAGCACATGGTGGTGGAACGCCTTGAGGTCAAAGCCTGCGCCCAGCGCCTGCTCGGCCGACTCCCGCATCCGGATCAGCGCCAGCTGGCCAGCCTTGTAGGAGGTCGCCTGGCCGGTGTAGGCCATGTAGCGCGGCACCTCGGAGCTGATATCCCCCGCCCCCAGCGCCGAGTTCTCCTTCATGTAGTTGACGGCCTGGTCGTGGCTCCAGCCATACCAGTGAATGCCGGTATCCACCACCAACCGCATGGCCCTCAGCATCTCCTCGTTGAGGCGACCGAAGTACTGCAGCTGGTTGTTGAAGGCGGACGATCCCTCGACCTTCACGTCCCCCACCTCCGGATCATAGAGACCGCGCCCCTGATAGAGCCCCATGTCGTGATCCGCCAGGTATTCGGTGTAGAGCGCCCAGCCCTCCGCATAGGCGGTGTAGGAGGCGTTCGCCACGTACTGCGGGAAGTCGGGATCCTTGGCGGCCAGCTCCTGGGCGATGGTGATCTGGAAGTGGTGGCCTGGCGCCGCCTCGTGGGCCAGCAGGGTGCTGATGTTCCAGCTCTGCAGACCATAAGGGAAGTAGGTGTTGAGGAAGAACTGCCCCTTGCGGCCGGTCTGCGGGTTGCCGTCCTGATACCAAGCCACCCCGCCGTATGGCGCATCTTCATAGGAGACGGGCACCACCTCGTAATCCAGCTTGGGAATGGTACGCTCGGCATCGAAGAAGTCCGGCAGCACCAGCGCCGCCTTGCTCTTGAAGGCGTTGTACTCCTGCAGTGCCCGCTCGTGTTCGGCCAGCGCCTGTTGCTGCGGCCCGCTCAGGGGCGCCCCGGCTGCATTGTCCGGGTTGAGGCCGGCAGACCAGACCGCCAGCGGATTCTGGTAGAAGAAGGCCGGCTCGTTCAGATAGCGGAAGAAGGCGTAGATCTGGCCGCTCTGCTTGCTCTGGGCCACGTCGTCGCTGTCACACTTGCCGACGGTATGGCACACCTTGACCATGGCGCCGAAGATCCGCTCCACCTCGCTCAGCCCCAGCGCATGCACCTGCTCCGGCGTCATGTCGGTGGTGGTGTGCTTCTTCAGCAGCCAGCGATACCAGTCGCGCCCGTTGGTCATGCCGCAGAAACCGTCGTCGCACTCGCCGCTGCCAAGGCGCACCGCATAGGCGCCGCCATGCTGGTAATCCAGGTAGTCGCGCAGCGCCAGATAGCGGCCGTTGATGCTGTCCAGCACCCCCTTGTACTCGCTGCGCAGCGCCTCGTCCGCCTCTCCCGGCAGTTGCTGCCAGCCGAGATAGGCGCCGGCGATCGCCTCCCCATCCAGCTTGCTGTTGAGCTGGGCCAGCAGCCGGTCCACCAGCTCGTCCGGCAGGGTGTTGCCCTGAGCGCTGCCCAGTTCGAACTGGTGCTTCACCTCGGCAAGGTAGCCGTTATAGGCCTTGAGCCAGGTGAGGTGCTCCTGATACCAGGCCAGTGGCGCGGTAGCGGCCCTCGCCTTGCTCACCGGAACCGGGGCTGCGGCCGGGCGATCGATATCGCGCCGCCAGGCGGCATCCCCCGGTGCGACCCGCTCGGCCGAACTCTGCTCGAAGTAGTCGAAGCCACCCTCGACGGTGCGGGCGGCCCTGCCACTGGCCGGGGCGGCCCCCACCTCATCGGCCAGATCCACCACCCGGTTGCGGAAGTGATGGATCGGGATCTGGGACAGGGGCAGATCGTAACCCGCCAGGTTGATCTGCAGATCCCAGCGGATCATGTCGTAGAACAACCGGTCCCGTTCGCTCAGCACGCTCGAGTCCAGGGCATCCAGCCGTTTGAGCAGGGAGCTGTCGAGGGCCTTGCGCTTGGCGATGCTAGCGGCATCGATGGCAAAACCGTAGGGGTCGAGCGCCTGGCCTTCGCGCAGGGCCTCGTCCATGGTCTGCATCAGAGAGGCCTTGGCGGCGGCGGGATCCGCCGGGGCGTTGGAGCTGTTGTCGTTGCAGGCGGCAAGAGAGAGGGCAATGGCGCAGGCTAGCGCGAGCTTGTTGGGTAGGAAGTGCATGATGTAGTCCTTTCACATGTTGTTATTGTATGTCCCTGTGAGGGGCTCCAATAGTGCAACTCCCAAGCGTCTGTTTTTGCGATCTGATTAACAAAAATACGCTTATTTTTCATGCTGATAAGTGGTGTGAAAAGCTATGCAGCCAGACATTAAAAAACCCGCCGCAGCGGGTTTTTTAACCGTTTTTTCATGCCATAACTATTCAGGATGAACCGTGGTGCAGTTGCGACTGCTGGTAGTTCTCCAGCCCGATGCGATCGATGAGATCGAGCTGGGTCTCCAGCCAGTCCACGTGCTCCTCCTCGTCTTCCAGGATCTCCTGGAACAGGTCGCGGCTGATGTAGTCTTGTACCGACTCGGCATAGGCGATAGCTACCTTGAGGTCGGGGATGGCATCCATCTCCAGCGACAGGTCGCAGCGCAGCATCTCCTCCACCGTCTCGCCGATGCGCAGCTTGCCCAGATCCTGCAAGTTGGGCAGTCCTTCCAGAAACAGCACCCGTTTGACCAGCTCGTCGGCGTGTTTCATCTCATCGATGGACTCGTGATACTCCTTGTGCCCGAGCGCCTTGAGGCCCCAGTCATCGTAGATGCGGGCATGCAGAAAATATTGGTTGATGGCTATCAGCTCATTGGCCAGTACCTTGTTGAGGTGGGCAATGATCTTGGGATCTCCTTTCATCGACAGTGCTCCTTGGTTCGTGCCTGAGGCTGAGATCCTTAGAGCTTAGTCCAGAAAAGTGACAACAAGAGGTCCAGCGAGCTAGCTCGCCTGCGGAAAGGGATTGAAAAGACGGGCCGGTTTTACCGGCGACAGGCCCTGCTCAGGCCACCTCGTAGTAGAGCGGCGCCTGTTCCAGCTCGGCCTTGTCCAGTTCGGCGGCGATGATCTCCATGGTCATGCGCACGCATTTGCCACACTGGGCGCCCACCTCGAGCGACTGCTTGAGCTGGCGGAATTCGCTTTTACCTGACTGCACCGCCTTGCGGATCTGGGTATCTGTGATGCCGCGGCACAAACAGACGTACATGATGATTACCTCTTGTGGAATGACATGAAATCTAAATGAGAATGGTTCGTAGTGCAAATAACCATTGGTAATAAGATCCCCCGCTTGCCAGCCATCAACCCCTTGGTGACAATGCCCTGTCACTGAGGAAAACATCATGCTCAAGAAACTGTTCACTGCCCTGTTTGGCGGCCAGCCCGCTGTAGTCGCCGAAGTCACTCCCACCGAATATGCCGGCTATCTCATCTACCCCGAGCCAATGGCGGAAGGGGGCCAGTACCGGTTGGCTGGCCGCATCACCAAAGAGCTGGACTGCGTGCTGCAAACCCACCGTTTCATCCGCTCCGATCTGTTTGTCAATCCGGCCGATGCCGAGCGTTTCATGGTGCAGAAGGCCCACACCTTTATCGATCAGATGGGAGATCGCATGTTCGAGCCCCGCAAACCGGCTGACAGCCAGGCTTCATGACTCTGCAAGAGGTCGCCTTGCTGCGCGAGGCGCTGGCCCGCGCCGGTGAGCGGCGCCTGATCTGGCTGGAGGGGGAGGAGGCCGACTGCATTGCCCGCGCCCAATCCCTGCTTGGTGAGACCGTCTTCTGGCTGGGTGCCGGGCCCGAGTGTTATGCCCCGCAACCCGCCGCCAAGGCGCTGCAGCGGCTCGGTCAGGAGTGCGACACGCTGGTGTTCAACGCCTTCAGCGGCTTTCACCCCGATGCGTTCGGGGCGCTGGCTGGCACTCTATGCGCTGGTGGCTTGCTGTTGCTGCTGACCCCGCCCAGAACACAGTGGCATGCATGGCCGGATCCTGACCGGATCCGGCTGGTGGCCCAGCCGGAGGAGGCGGGCCGGGCCGGCCACGGCTTTATCGCCCGACTGGTTCGGTTGCTGGAAGGTGATCCAGCCCTCTCTCTGGAGCCGCCGGTTTGCGCGCAGCCATGGCAACCGATTGGGCCCGAACGCAGGCTGAGCAGCGATCAGGCACGGGCGCTGCCCGCCATCCACAAGGTGTTGCACGGCCATCGTCGTCGGCCACTGGTGCTGAGCGCCGACCGCGGTCGTGGCAAGAGTGCGCTGCTGGGGCTGGCTGCCGCCGAGTTGCTGCGCCAGCAACCCTCGCTGAACATAGTGGTGACGGCCCCCTCACAGGCAACGGTAGCGACCCTGTTTGCCCACGCCGCTCGCGGGCTAGATACTACGCCTGAACAGCTGACCGGACTGAGCTACTGCTCGCCGGATCGGCTGGTGCACGAGGCGATGAATCCCGATCTGCTGCTGGTGGATGAAGCGGCCGCCATTCCGACCCCGCTGCTCGAGGCCATGCTTGCCCGCCACAGTCGCATCGTGTTTGCCACCACCGAGCACGGTTACGAGGGGACGGGGCGAGGTTTTCACCTGCGCTTCAAGCGTGTGCTCGATAGCCAGACCCCGGAGTGGCAGGAGATCCGCCTCTCTGAACCCATTCGCTGGAGTGAGCGTGATCCACTGGAGCCGCTGATTTTCCGCCTGCTCGGCCTCAATGCCGAAGTCGCAATGCCCTTGCCGCCGACCAGCCCGAGCTGGCGTCTGGTCAATCAGGAGGCGCTGGAGAGCGACGAGACGTTGCTCAACCAGCTGTTCGGCCTGCTGGTGCTGGCTCACTACCAGACTACGCCGAGCGATCTCAGATCCCTGCTGGAGAGCCCGGATCTCGACATCCATCTGCTGGAGCAGGACGAGAGCCTGCTGGGTGTGGCCTTGGTGGCGCGGGAAGGGGAGATAGAGCCCGAGCTGGCCGAGGCGATCTGGGCCGGTCGCCGCCGTCCGCGCGGCCATCTGCTGCCCCAGTCGCTGCTGGCCCACGCCGGTTTCAAAACGGCGGGGGGGCGCAGATACGCCCGGGTGATGCGTATCGCCATCCATCCCGAGCTGCACCGGCACGGACTGGGTTCGCTGCTGCTTGGCAGGCTTGAAGAACATTATCGTCAGGTGGGGATCGATTACCTCGGTTCTGCCTTTTCGGCCAGCGCCGACCTGCTCCCTTTCTGGCGCAAGGCCGGGCTGGAGGTGCTGCGCATCGGCCTGCAGCGGGATGCCGCCAGCGGCTGCCACGCAGCCCTGCTGCTAAAGGCGCTGAAACCCGAGCATGAGACCGAGTTGAATCAGTGGCAGCTGCGTTTTGTACGCCAGCTGCCGACCCTGCTGGCGGGTGAGCTGAAAGGATTGGAGCCCGAGCTGGTATGGCAATGCCTGCAAGGCAGCACCGTCACCGCGGCTGAGCTTGGCGAGTTCGAGCGTGACGAAATTGAGTGCTTTGCCCTGCATCACAAGCCGTTCGAACTGAGCCAATCCAGCTTGCAGCTGTGGCTGGCGCGCAATCTGGCTGTGCTGGGTTCACTGACTCCTGAAGAGCGTTATCTGCTGATTGCCCCCATCTGGCAATATGCCGACTGGGGAAGACTGGCTGTGAGGTTGCAACTGGCGGGCAAGCCCGCCGTGATCAAGAGGTTGCGGGCGCTGCTGGCGCGTCTCCTGATCTCCTCTACCACTCGATAGGTTTGCCCTGCCAGTCGAGAAAGCTCAGCTCGCCATCCGGTTGCAGCCGGCTCATCAGGTTAATCAGATGGTCGGCTACCAGTTCGGGACTCTGCACATTTCCTGGCGGTACATTGGCGTGAAACGGGCGAGAGAGTTGGGTATCCACTGTGCCGGGATGGAAGGCCAGCAATTTGACGCCGGGGGCCCGCCGGGCCAGCTCGATGGCGGCACACTTGAGCAGCATGTTGAGGGCGGCCTTGGATGCACGATAGCCATACCAGCCGCCCGCTCGGTTGTCGCCAATGCTGCCGACACGAGCGCTGAGAACGGCTAAAGTGCAGGGCTCGCGGCCAAACAGCGGTAACAACTGGCTGATCCAGCGCAGCGGCAGCAAGGCGTTGGTCTGGTAGAGGCGGGTCATGGCATCCAGATTGATTGCTTCTAGTCGCTTCTCTGGCTGGATCTCCCCCTGATGCAGTATGCCGTTGCAGATCACCACCCTGTGCGGTTTCGGTGCAAACTCCGCGATGCGGGCTACCGCAGTTGCCATCTGCTCATCGCTGTAATCACAACATAGCCAGTGCAGAGCCGGCGACGAGAGGCCCGCAGGTGCGGGCTGACGGCTGATGGCAATCACTGGCCCGACACCAGCCGCCAACCAATGTGTCACCAGAGCTGCCCCGGTCCCGCCAGAAGCGCCAATCACGATTATGCCTTCACTCATCTCAGGCTCCTTGTGAGTGCATGATGGATTTCACCATCCGCCAACTTTGTCCTGATTGGCAGATACGCTCGTGCCAGCCTGCGGGATCAAGCGGTTAACGCTGCAATCTTGCCGAGATCCGAGCTACTGGGCGAATTCCATTCCTATACTGAGGGAAAACCGCAGCAGAGTGCTGCCTGCGCAACCAGAACATGAGAGTCACCATGATGGCCAAAGACGGGGAAGAGCGTAAATCCATTCTGACCGAGAGCGGCACCAACGAGCTCGAGATCATCGAATTTCACCTCAAGAAGCAGCTGCCGGACGGGCGCGAAAAGATCGCCTACTACGGGATCAACGTTGCCAAGGTGCGCGAGGTGATCCGGGTGCCGGAGACTACAGATTACCCCAATGCCCAGCGCCACATGGTGGGGGTATTCTCCCTGCGGGATCGGCTGATCCCGCTGGTGGATCTGGCGGGCTGGCTTGGCATCAAAACCAACCCGGATCCCAGCCACAAGGTGGTGATTGTCACCGACTTCAACAAGATGGCCAACGGCTTCCTGATCGACAGTGTCAGCAGGATCCACCGGGTCTCCTGGGAGGATGTGGAGTCCCCCAGCCAGTTTCTGGAAGCGGGTGAAAACGACTGTGTGGTGGCCGTGGTCAGGCGCGATGGCAACCTCATCATGATCCTCGATTTCGAGAAAATCATCGCCGACATCAATCCCGAACTTAGCATGGAGAAGTACGACGTCACCCAGGACCGCAAGGTGCTCATCGACGATCGCATGATGGCGCTGCGCCAGGGCAAAACCATTCTGGTGGTGGACGACTCGGCCTTTATCCGCAAGATGATCGAGACCACCCTGCGCACCGCTGGCTACAACGTGATCACGGCCAAGGACGGGGGAGAGGGACTGGAGATGATGACGGATTTCGATCGTCTGGCCCAGGAGGAGAGAATGCCGGTGACCGGCTTTGTCAATGCGGTGATCACCGATGTGGAGATGCCGCGCATGGATGGCATGCACCTGCTCAAGCGGCTGCGGGACACCCCCTCCTACAAGGAGATGCCCATCGTGATGTTCTCCTCCCTGATGAGCGATGACAACCGTCAGAAAGCGCTGCAATTGGGGGCCAACGATACCATCACCAAGCCCGAGATAGGGCGCATGGTGGGGATGATGGATCACATGCTGCTGGGAATTGCCCCGCCTTCGCCCGCCAACAACATCTGACCTGCCATTAACTTCCAATTGGCCGGTCGAATCCACTGACCGGTGCCTCAAGCGGCCACTCCTTGCCAAGGGGTGGCCGCGCTGTTTTGGCTATTTGTTGCGATCCCGACGCCCCTTGTCTCCCGGATACGACTCATGTAATGATAATTATTATCATTTGTTGGTGTGAAGCATATGACAGCAACCTGGGTGAAGGGGTGGGTCGAGTCGACCGAAGGTGGCAGCAGCATGAGTCACTGGAAACAGCAGACCCGAGAGGGTAATCGGCTGTTTGACTGCGGCGAGTATCATCAGGCGTTGGCTCATTATCAGCAGGCGCTCTGGCTGGCTCGTCAGCAGTTGGTTCAGTGGCACGACGCGGATGAGGCGGTGGCTGCGCTGGTTGTGGCTCACCACAATCTGGCGGATCTGCTGGTGGCCATGACTCTGCCCGATCGCGCCGCCGACCTGCTCTGCTATGTGCACGACTGCCTGCTGGCGACCTGTCACTCCCCCGCTTGCTCCTCTCGCCTGCGAGAGGCTGCATTGCGCCATACCCGCACAACTCGTGCCGAGTTGCTGACGTTCGTACAGCGCCACGGCAGCCACGCCGGGATCATGCGTTCGCTCGGTCACTGCCTGTGTCAGAGCGAGCCCTCATCCCGGCTCCATTAATCCGAACAGAGGTCATCATGAGCCATACTCTGCCAGCCCTGAACTATGCCTACGACGCACTGGAACCCCATATCGATGCACTGACCATGGAGATCCACCATAGCCGTCATCACCAGACTTATATCAATAACCTCAACGCCGCACTGGAAACGGCGCCCGATCTGGCCGCACTGCCGGTAGAGGAGCTGCTGAGCCGCTTCGACACCCTGCCAACCGCCCTGCAGGGAGCGGTCCGCAACCATGGCGGCGGCCATGCCAACCACTCCCTGTTCTGGCTGGTGATGAGCCCGCAGGGGGGCGGTGAGCCGGGCGGTGAGCTGGCTCTGGCCATCGAGCGGGAATTGGGGGGATTCGATGCCTTCAAGCAGGCTTTCACTCAGGCGGCTCTGAGCCGCTTTGGTAGTGGCTGGGCCTGGCTGGTGGTGGACAAGGCGGGCAGATTGCAGGTGGAGAGCAGTGCCAACCAGGATAGTCCCCTGATGCATGGCCATACCCCGATCCTGGGGCTGGATGTGTGGGAGCACGCCTACTATCTCAAGTACCAGAACAAGCGTCCTGACTATATCGCTGCCTTCTATCAGGTGGTGGATTGGGTCGAAGTGGCCCGTCGCTATCAGGCGGTGAGAGGCTGACCTGGTCGCTGGGAATGGGTGTGCAGGCTCACCGCTACAACCCGCGCTGTAATAACAAGACCCGCCAGTTGGCGGGTCGTCTGTTTATGGTGTGGCAGTGCTGACGCTGGCGGCTGAAGGGGTCATCGGCAATGTGGGCAAGGCCGTGCTGGACGCCTCTGCGGCGGTTTCCATCGCGGGTTGGGCGGGAGTGACCAGCTTAGTCGTTGCCGCTGCGGATACAGCAGGAGTGACTTGTTCAGTCACGGCCGAGGCAGATGGAGTAGCCGACTCGGTGGCAACCGCGGCAGAGACTGCCGCTGGCTTGGCCTCATCCACCGCCGGTTTGGGTTGTTTGAGGCAGGGTTGCAGGCTGCCGATGGTGCTCAGTGACAGGCAAGGCACAGGCAGACCGACGGGCACTGGCTCTCCGAGAAATTTGGGCCCCTTGTCCAGCACGTAGAGATCGACCAGCCCCATCAGGCGGGCAAAGACTTCCCGCACCCGGGTGCGGATCCCCTGATAGGCGCTGGGATCCTCGGCATTGAAGCCAACCGCATCGATACCGAAATGGCGGGCGATGAAAATGGCCCGCTCGTTATGAAAGCCCTGGGATACCACGGTAAAGCGCTCCTGACCGAACACCTCCTTGGCGCGAACCACTGAGTCTAGGGTGCGGAATCCGGCGAAATCCATATAGATTGCGGAAGCGGGGATACCCGCCTTGATCAGGGCGCGACGCATCTGGCGTGGCTCGTTGTACTGCACGGTGGCGTTGTCACCGGAGACGATGATGAAGTCCACCTTGGCATTGTTGTAGAGCTCGGCCGCCGCCTTGATGCGGTATTTGAAGTAGTGGTTGGGGCCGCCACCGGAGAGATATTTGGAGGTACCCAGCACCACCGCAACCCGGTTGTAGGGCACCTCGTCCACCTGATCGTAGGTGTAGTGGCGGGCATCCGAGACGATCCATTCGCTATAGGCCAGCACCGAGGCAATCAGTGCCAGCAGTATCAGCAGGCAGGCGAGGAGGATCTTGGCAAACTTCTTCATGCGTGGTGCGGTCAGGGTCTGAAAAGGGGGTGGCTCTCGGCATTCTATTACAACTCGGCCGCCGGCGTCAGGCTTGATAACGGGCGGGCACCTCATTCGGGCAGAGGTTGTCGCAGCAGAGGTCGGGAAAGCGGGAGGATAAAGCGGGGGCTGCGGTGGCAGCCCCTCTGGTCGGTGAAGGTCTATCAGTGGGCGGAGTCGTTACCCTTGCAGGCGTCTGACTCCTTGTTTGCTTGCCACCAGGGCAGCAGATCCCGGGCGAGCCATGCCTGATAGGCGTCGCTGTCGTTGGCGATCAGCCGGTCCAGCTCCCCTTCGAAGTCGCTCATCGCCTGCTGCCGATCCGGATTGCGCAGCGCCTGTGCCAGCGTCAGCCAGCTGGCGCCGCGACCGGTGTCGTTAAGGAAGCGGTGCACGGTATAGGACCAGGAGTAGACCATCTCGCCACCCTGGTCGTAGTCAAGGTGGAGGATAGCCGCCAGTGTCGGACGCTGGTTGGCGGGGCGGTTTGCCACGTTATCCAGACCCCGGGCAAAGCACTGGCCGTGGGCGATGTACTCAGCAATCCCCTCGGCCCACCAGGTGGTGCGGTTGAGCGGATAGTGGCCGAAGCTGCCGTACTGGTTGAAGCGGCCATCCAGATAGTGAACGTACTCGTGGCGCAGGTTCCACACCTGGAAGGCAGGGCGTTTCCACTCTGCCTCATAGGCGAAGAAGCGGGCCTGATTGCCGGGACGAGCTGGATCCCCCTCGATGTAGATGCCGCCATTGTCAGTGGAGACACCAAACAGCGCGCTGCCGTAGCGGCCCCAGTCGGCGGAGGAGTTGAAGATCACCAGCTCCAGCGCCTCGTTGTGATCATCGGCCACCGGTTGCCAGCCTGTCTCCATCTGCTGGTGGAAGCGCTGCTCTTCATCACCCAGCTCGCGGCAGATCCCTTCGGCCTGAGCCTGGGTCAGATCCTGAGCACGCAGACGCAGGGTTGGCGAGCAGGTGTGCTCGAACGGCAGAATATCTTCCATGCGGATCGGGGTACAAAGCCCGGCGAACTCACCGCTGACACAGGCTTCGCTGGTGCGATCCGTGTAGGTGAGGTAGTAGCTGGAGAGGGTCAGGGAGACATCTTCCAGCATGGCAGCCGGATGCTGTCCACCCGGGATCAGCCCTTGCTGGCGCATGATGGCGATGACATCGCGATCCAGCTGCTGGCGATAGGCGATCGCCTTATCCAGGCTGGTGTGATGGAGATAGCGCATCATCTGGTAGAGGCGGCTGTGGGCATCGAGGATGTTGTTGAAGATAAACAGATCCCGTGAGCCATCGCGCTGTTTCCAGAGGGCCAGCTCGCTCAGGCCCAGTTGCAGCAGGCTCTGGCGCAATGCCGCCTCCTGTTGCAGCACAGCTGCGCTGAAGTCTGCCTGCTGACCGTAAGAGGCGCTCTGATCGACCAGATTGAGCAGCTCGAACAGGCCATCGGCCCAGGGTTTGTGGCCATTGATCTGTGCCGCATGTTGCACCGCATAGCCGAGCGCCTGGTTGAGCTGGGCCAGCATGGGGGCGGCACTCTGGCGGAAGGCGGCTTGGCCAAGTTGTCCCTGCGCCGCTACGCTCCAGGCTTCCAGCACTGTGCCAGCCTGATCCTGTGGTTCGGCACCCAGCAGCAGGGGGTGGTTGAGCAGATCAATCATTACCCCGGCTAGAGCCCGGGCGGCCTGATCACTCTCTTTGCCAACGCCGCCATGGTAGTTATGGGCGCGCACATAGTAGAGCAGCTTGTCTATTGCCGGATGGGTCGGCTGGTTGGCCGCCAGCAGGGCACGCATGCCGCGAACCACCGCCATCAGCTTGGCGTCATCGTGGCCGTAATCCGCCTGCCAGGCAGGGCTGTTCTGGCCGCTCACGTCGGCCACCAGTTTGGCGGCATCGCTGTCGAGCAGATCCACATCGGGCTGCTCTGGCTCGGAGCAGAGACGACCGTTGGCGCGGCGGCACTCCAGCTGCTCCTCCTTGCTGGCCAGCACGATGGGGCGATTGAGCACCCGACTCTCCTGCCACGCTTTGCTCTCTGGCAGGGGTTGCCACTCGCCGCCAGCGACCGGGTATTGGTAGCCGCTATCTTGCAGCGTTACCTGAACCTCGCTGCCTGCAGGGATCACCTGACGGCAGATGCGATAGCGGATGGTGTTGCTCCCCTCCTTGCGTTCCTGCGGCTCATCACACTCCTGCTGAGGCGTGAGCTGATCCAGCTGCCACTGATAGCGGCGCCAGACGTGGATCTCGCTGACCTGAGCGGCAGCCTGACTGCCTGCCACAGGTTGCAGACGGAAAAAGATCTGCTCCAACCGGCCATCCCGCTCACTCGGGGTCTCTTCAAGTACCTGCAACTGCTGCCAATCCTGCGGCTGATAGTGCCACTCCGACTCGGTGCAGCGGCCCTGCGCGTTGAGTTCGCAGCGATCCAGCTCCCTTTCGCTCTGACCCAGGATGATGGCTTGTGGCAGCGGCAGACGATCCTGCCGCTGGGCGGTCGGCGTGCCCGCCAGCTGCTCCCAGCGACCCTGCTTGAGGCCATAACCAAAGTCATAACTGCTGGCGGGAATGAGCTTGCCCGCCGGAATCCGATCTTCACAGCGTACGAAGCGGATCTGCCAGCCCGCATCTACCTTGAGCTGCGGCTCGCCACACTGCTGTTCGGCCAGTGCGGCGAGATCGCTGCTCTGCCAGTCGAAGCGACGGTAGACCCTGAGCTGCTGATAGGGGGCGTTGCTGCTGCGCGCCTTGAGCTCGTAGGTGATCTCGGTGATGCGCGCAGCCAGTTGCCGGCTCGATTCGCCAGTCAGCTGATACTGTCGCCAGTCATTGGGGGAGTAGTTGGCTTGCGCCGAGGATGTAGCCAAAAGCAGGGGGCCTGCCAGCAGCAGCCACCCGGTACCTGAACGGTTCATTTTTATCCCTTTGTTGTTTGTGTATTGTCTTGCGAGTAATCGCAAAGCAATCTAAATGGTTCCAAAGGGATATCAACTTTCAATTTTAGGCCATATAAATCAATAAGATGTCATGGCCTAGCATCTATGCGGATTATCGGGAGCTGCCGCCGCAGTGAAGACTCACATGTTTCCTTTTCTGTTTTCAGAGCAGATCGGTAAATTGTGAGTCCGATCTCATTCAGCTTGTTGTGCCCGAGTGGTCAGCTGTCGGGCAATCTTGCCCAACTGTTGGCGTGAGGGTTTGAGATTGCCGCCAAGATCGGGCCAGGGGAGCCAGTGGTCGGGCACCATAAAGCCGGGCAGGGCGCTGCGGATCCAGGCTGCCAGTTCGGAGTCGGGAACCGGTCCGCCGTGCCAGTCGATAAAGGCGGCGGGGCGTTGCCCCCACTCGTCGCTCGGCACCGGCACCACCAGCGCCTGGGCGATGGCGGGATGATCCACCAGTCGCTGCTCGATGGTCTCGGGCTGGATGTTTTCGCCACCCGAGATGAAGAGGTTATCGAGCCGCCCCTCCACCAGCAGTTCCCCTGCCGCAGTGAAGCGCCCCTTGTCGCGGGTATGAAACCACCCTTCGCCATCGAGGGGCAGATCCAGCTCTCCTGCCCGGTAGTAACCGGCAAACAGGGTGGCACCGCGCACGCAGATCTCCTGCTCCCGGATGCACACCTCCCGTCCTGGCAGCGGCAGGCCGACCACGCCCGCATCGCCGGGTACCGCGGTGCAGACCTGACTCCCCATCTCGGAGAGGCCATAGCTCACCTTGGGCTCGAGCCCCATGGCGCAGAGGCGACTCACCAGCGGTTGCGGGATGGCGGCGCCACCGAGCAACAGCTCGCGCAGGCGGGTGCGGGCGGGGTCAAAACCCTCTGCCAGCAGGCGCCAGAGCTGGGTCGGCACCAACGAGAGGTGAGTGATGGGTTGGCACTCCAGCCGCTCCTTGAGGGGCCGTTCACGCTGATCCAGCACCAGGGTGGCGCCTGCCAGAAAGACCCGAAACAGGATGGCGTAGCCGCCGACATGGAACAGCGGCAGGGAGAGCAGCCAGCCGCACTCCTCATCGAGCGGAATGAGGGTGGCAGAGCCGCGCGCCGAGGCAAGGTGGTTGCAGAGCCGGTGCACCACCGCTTTCGGCGTGCCGCTGGAGCCCGAGGTGAGGATCATGTTGCTGAGCTGGGTCGATGCCAGCGGCCAGGTTTCCTCGCTTGCCCGCAGCTCGCATGTGAAGTTGAGCTCTAAGGGTTGCCACTCTCCTGCCGGGATCTCGCCCGCAGACCAGAAGGCGCTGGCGTCGAGTTGCACCGCCAGCTCGCGCTGTTTTTCAACGGGAAAGGCGGGGTTGAGCGGGCAGAACACCACGCCGCTGCGCACGCAGGCCCAGGCCAGCAGCACATCTTCCAGCGCTCCGCGCACCACCGCCGCCAGATGACCGCCACGGCGCACTCCGGCCTGTTCCAGCTGTTGGCACAGGCTGTTGAGGCGGGCATCGAGCTGGCGGTAACTGAGGGGGGCGGCTGCGTGGATGGCAATGCGGTTGGGGGCTGTGATTGCCCGGTGGCGTACCGGGCAAGGTGTCTGTTCGGGTGAGCGGGAGGGTTCAATCACGGTAATACAGTTGCTCCAGTCGGCTCAGATCCGGTTTGCCATCTTCCCCCAGCAGATTACCTGCCATCCAGCGGCGGGTATCCAGCCCCGGCGCCTGTTCCGGTGCCCACTCGCCAGCCAGATGAAAGAGCTGGTTCAGGCCCAGATCCGATTCGAAACAGGAGGAGATGATCACCTTGATCCGCAGTTCGCGGGCGCGGGCGATCAGCGCTTCACAGTTGGCAAGTGAACCGAGCAGGGTGGGTTTGAGCACCAGTGCGCGCAGTTGCGGGATCGGCTCCCACGGCTTGCCTTGTGCCAGCAGTTCGTCCAGCGCCACCGGCATGCCGGTGCGGTTGGCGACAAAGGCGATGTCGGCAAAGTCGGCGCAAGGGTCTTCCAGATACTCGATGCGGTTCGGGTCGAGATGGCCGCAGAAGGTCCACGCCTCCTCGCGGGTCCAGCCCTGGTTGGCATCCAGCACCAGCTTGAGGGAGGGGAGGCGGTCGCACAGCAGGCGGATCAGCGCCAGCTCGTCACGCATCGGGTAGCGCGCCACCTTCAGCTTGGCCTTGCCGGGCGTGCGGTGCAGCCACTCTTTCCAGTTGCGCAGCAGCTCCTGGGGGGAGCCTTGAATGAGGGGATAGGGCTCCGGCAGCGGGTTGCGCTGCTCGGGCCATGTCCGGCGCGCGCAGTCGAGGCCAAATTGCACCGACGGCAGCACGGGGTTCGGGGTGTCGCCAGCGGCCAAGGTTGCCAGCGTGGCAAGGGCTTCTGCCTCTGCCTGTTGCAGGCTCTCTTTCGAGAAGCCGGGCAGGGGGGCAATCTCCCCCCAGCCGTCGTTGATGCGCACCAACAGCCCTTCTCGCGCCACCTCCACCTTGCCGTGAAAGGTCAGTGGCTGGGTAAAAGGCAGTTGATAGCGATACAGGGCTAGTGTCATCAGGGGTTCCGCTTGTATTTGGAGAAGTCGGGGCGACGCTTTTCGTTGAAGGCGTTGCGGCCTTCCTGACCCTCTTCGGTCATGTAGAACAGCATGGTGGCATTGCCCGCCAGCTCCTGCAAGCCCGCCTGACCATCACAGTCAGCGTTGAGCGCCGCTTTCAGGCAGCGCAGCGCCATCGGGCTGTTTTGCAGCATTTCACGGCACCAGCGCACGGTTTCGCGCTCCAGTTCCGCCAGCGGCACGACAGTGTTGACCAGACCCATGTCGAGGGCTTGCTGAGCATCGTACATGCGGCAGAGGAACCAGATTTCGCGGGCCTTTTTCTGGCCGACGATGCGAGCCATGTAGGAAGCACCCCAACCGCCGTCGAAGGAGCCTACTTTCGGACCGGTCTGGCCAAACTGGGCGTTGTCGGCGGCGATGGTCAGGTCACACATCATGTGCAGCACGTGGCCGCCACCGACTGCGTAGCCCGCTACCATGGCAACCACAGGTTTCGGGCAGGTGCGGATGTCGCGCTGGAAGTCGAGCACGTTGAGGTGGTGAGTCCCCTCGTCATCGCGGTATCCACCGTAGTCGCCACGGATCTTCTGGTCGCCGCCGGCGCAGAAGGCTTTCTCGCCAAAACCGGTCAGGATGATGGTGCCGATCTGATCGTCATAACGGGCATCGGCCAGCGCCTGCAGCATCTCTTTGACGGTGCGGGGGCGGAAGGCGTTGCGCACCTGGGGACGGTTGATGGTGATCTTGGCAATGCCATCGTTGGACTTGTGATAGAGGATGTCCTCGTAACCGGCGGAGCAATCTTGCCATTCAACAGGTGCATACAGTTCAGCTTCCGTCATTGCTTCAATCATGACTCGTCTCTTCTTGTTGGTTGACCCACTCCGCGAGGAGTCGGGCAAAGTTATCAGGCTGATGGGCGTGCAGATTATGGCCGCCATCAAGCACCAAGTGGTTGATTCTGCGATCCTGGTTCGCCAGCTGGCAAGCCAGCTGATGGAATTTGTGATCCCGCTTGCCACTCACATAAGTAACCGGCAGCTGGCTCGCCATGAGCCAGGGGGCGAGATCCGGCTGCTTGCCGAGCGAGGTGGCACGCAGCATGGTGGCGATGCTCTGACCGTCGTTGCCAAGGCGGCGGGCGATCTGGCTGGCCCGGGCCGCATCGTCAAGATCGGCAAACACCCCCTGCCGATACCAATCTTCCAGCACATCAGCCAGGGGCTCCTGCTCGAAGCGCCGCGCCCACTGTTCATCGTGCTGGATGCGGGCGGGCCGTTCACTGGCCGGTAGCCCCGGGTGGCAGTTCTCCAGCAGCAGCCCCCGTAGCCCGGCGAGCTCGCGGCTGGCGTGATAGAGGGCCAGTCGCCCCCCCAGCGAATAACCCGCCAGCAGATAGCGTTCAATGTTGCGGCTGGCCAGCTCGGCTATCAACCACTGGTGGCTCTGCTCAAAGTCGCTGACGGTGAGAGCGCTATGCTGGCCGTGACCCGGTAGATCGAGGGCGATGCAGTGGATGGCGGGCATCCGGTCGATCACCGGTTGCCAGTCGCCGCCATCCCCCAGCAGGCCGTGCAGCAGCACCAGCGGCACATGGGCATCTTTATTTGCCACGGATGGCGGCCCCCAGCGCCTTGAGATCATCGGCCACCTGCTCGCTCGGTACCCGGATCTCGATCAAGGTAACGCCATGTTGGAGGGCGGCGCGGTAATCCTGTTCGAACTCGAGCAGGGTGGTTGGCGCGCGATAGGCGAGGCCAAACATGGCGGCGGCATGTTCAAAGCCGAGGCCGTGGGGCAGCCGGTAGTAGCTCTCCAGCAGCTCCCCTTCGGTGGGCACCGGCAACATACGAAAGATGCTGCCGCCATCGTTGTTGAGCAGGATCACCACCAGCGGTCGGCTCGCCTTGCTGAGCAGGGCGAGGCTGTTGAGATCGTGCAGGGCGCTGAGATCGCCAAGCAGCAGGGTGGTGGGCTCATCACTGCCCGGCTCGACCGATTGGGCAAACCCGTAGGCGGTGGCGATCAGACCATCGATGCCGGAGGCGCCGCGGTTGGTCATCACTCGGCTCGGCCCCTTGCCCGTTTCGCCGAGCATATCCATCAGTCGGGCGGGCATGCTGTTGCCGACAAAAAGTTGGCCTTCGATCAGGCGGTTGAGGCGATGGCTGACCCCAAGCTCGGAGAAGTGCTCGCAGGCAGCGGCGATCTGCTGGCTGGCGTTGTGTTGCAGCTCGGCCAATGTGTGCCAAGGGGCTTGTGTGGTGACCGGATGGGCCGCAGCAAAGGCGCTGGCACTGCAGAGCAGCCGGTTGCGCAGCCGGTAGTCGGGATCGAGCCGCGCCGGTTGCGGATCCACCAGCCAGTAATCCTGCCATGAATGGTGTTTGATGAACTGGCCAAGCCGCTTGGAAACAAGCCGCGCGCCAAATTGCAGCAGCACCTCGGCGCGACCCAGCTCGGCGACGAATTCAGGGTCGTTGAGCGCCATATCCATGTGGATGAGGTTGCGGCTGTCGAAGCGGATCTGGCTCTGCAGATCCGCCAGCAGCGGCCAGCCAAGTTGCTCTGCCAGTTCGGCGACCACTTGTGCCTGTTCGGTGTCAGTGATCCTGCCGGCGACAATAATGCCGCGCTGTTGCCGAAAGGTTTCCCACTCCGCCTGAGGGGGGCAGGTCGGCTCGTTTTGCTGCCACGGGCTCCATGGCTTGCGCGAGTTGAGCCAGTCACCGAGGGGGGCCAGATAGTCGGAGAAATCCTGATAGTGCTCGCCCGGGTAGAGGGGCTCGGGGTACATGCAGTTGAAGTGCACCACCCCGGGGGTGAGCACCTGCTTGGCCAAGGCTTGGTCCACCGAGCTCAGCACGAAGGCGGCCGGGATGGTGGCGGTGGGGCTCGGCAGGTTCTGCTGATAGACGGGGTAGCGGCCGAAGATCCCCTGCTGGTCGATGGCCTGGTTGGCCCCGTTGTCGATGAGCTCGGGCGGCCGGTCGGCCGAGAGGATGATGAGCGGCACGCCGGTGAGCTGGGCCTCTGCCACGGCGGGCCAGAGGTTGGCCACCGCAGTACCCGAGGTCATGATCACCGCCACCGGCCGGTTGCTCCCCTTGGCCAGCCCGAGCGCCATAAAGCCGAGACCGCGCTCGTCAAAGTGCAGGTGACGACGAAAGCCCTGATGGGCCGCGGCCGCCATGGTCAGCGGCGCGGAGCGGGAGCCGGGGGCCAGCGCGATGTCGCGCACCCCGAGGCGAAAGAGCTCCTCCAGCAAGAGGGAGGACCAGACGTGGTTGAAGGTGGCGTGCTGGCTCGAAAACGGTGTGCAGGCAAACTCTTCGCTGGCAGGCTCTTTACGGGTGGGCATAGGGGCTCTCGTAGCGTGAAAAGGGTGAATGACTATCCCAGCAGGGAGAGCACATTGGCGATCTTGTTGTCGAGTTCGGCCCACTCGGCGACAGGCTCGGAACCGGCGACAATGCCGGCACCGGCAAACAGGGTGACGCTGCCCGGCTGAATGCGGGCGCTGCGAATGGCGACCGAGAACTCGGAAGTCTCCCGACTCAGCATGCCGCAGGCACCGGCGTACCAGCCCCGATCGTAGGGTTCGAACTCGCGAATAAAGGTGAGCGCTGCCTCGCGCGGAGCGCCGCCCACCGCCGGCGTCGGGTGGAGGGCGTCGAGCAACTGCCAGTCGCAGACCCCGGGCTTGAGCTCGGCTTCGATATCGCACTTGAGATGCTGCAGCAGCCGCAGTTTGAGAATGCGTGGCTCGGTCAGGGTGGCATCGTGGGTCAGTGGCGCCAGACGGCTCAGGATGTCGGCATGTACCAGCCGGTTCTCCAGCCGGTTCTTGCTGTCGGCCAGCAGCTCGGCGGCCAGTTGGGCATCCACCTCTTCATCGCCGGAGCGGCGAATGGTGCCCGCCAGCGCCTCGGTAAAGAGGTGGCGATCTTCCCGGCGGTAGAGCCGCTCGGGAGAGCAGGCGATAAAGGCCTGCTCGGGGGAGAATTGAAAACCGAAGTGGAAGCAGTCCTGGGCGTGGCGGGCCCACTGGTCGAGCATGGCCCAGGGATTGATATCCGCATCATGGTTCGGACTGGTCAGCACGCTCTCCCGCGACAGCACCACCTTGGGAGTGTGGGCCTGAAAATCGGAGGCGGTGACGCGCTCCACCAGCGTCTGCCACTGGGCGGGGCCGGGGCAATCCTGTCGCTGCCAGGGCTGCTTTTGCAGGGCGGGCAGCGGGGCTTCCGGGCGCAGGGCATCGAGGGCGGCTTCGGCCGCCTGCAGTTCGGCCTCGAGATTGTTTTCATCCAGCCAGAGGTTGAGGCAGAGACTGACGCACTCACCACGGCGCACCAGCTCGATGCGGGGCAGCACGAAACGGCAGGGGCCAAACCCTTGCCAGCCGGACTGGGCCGGATCGAACGCCAGTCCACCATAGTAGCGAGGGCTGTCGTCATGATGCTGGTTGGCTGTGTTAGTGCACACCTGCTTGATGGCGTGCGGTTCGGTCAGTTCATGGATGGCGCCTAGCGCGACATACTCGGGACGAGCCTCTCCACGGGCCTGCCAGTAGATGCGGGGATAGAGGGTTTGCGCCGCGAGCCAGCCCAGAAAGGAGCGGATTTCGATCGCCACTCGCAACCGTACGAAGCCGCTGACGTTGCTGTGACGCAGGGCGTCCAGTTGTTGCTTGATATGGGTCTGAGCCAACATGGATTCTTGTCTGAGCCGGGTAGTAACGAGCGATCCGGTAGCTGGATGCCGTAGGTTTATGCCAAAGGGCGATGATTTCCTATATATTATCTGCCCATTCGTCCATGTAAATCGCCCGCGGGAGCTTCACTCTCCGGGGCCAAGTATACCCAAATCCGGTTCGATAACCCTTAACACGATCAATATCCGATTGTTTGGCCATCACAAAATGACAAATACCTTCTCTGTTTGGTTGCTGGCGGCGCGTTTGCGAACATTGCCGCTCGCCTGCTCTTCCATCCTGCTGGGCTCGGGGCTGGCTGCCAGTCGTGGTGCCTTCGATGGCACCATCATGGCGCTCTCTCTGCTGACCGCCATCCTGCTGCAGATCCTCTCCAATCTGGCCAACGATTACGGCGATGCGGTCTCCGGCGCCGACAACGGCGAGCGGATCGGCCCGCAGCGGGCGGTGGTCTCCGGTCTTATCACCAAAAAGCAGATGTGCGTGGCGATGGGGCTGACTGCGCTGGCGGCGGTGGCCAGTGGCCTGCTGCTGCTGGGCTGTGCCTTCGGCGGTCAGTGGCTGCAGATTTTGGCATTTGTGGTGCTGGGTGGTGCGGCCATTGTCGCGGCGGTGACCTACACGGTCGGCAAGACCCCTTACGGCTATCGCGGGTTTGGCGATATCTCTGTGTTCCTCTTCTTCGGCCTGCTCGGGGTGCTCGGCTCCTACTACCTCTTCACCAAGACGCTGGAGTGGGATCTGCTATTGCCTGCCACCGCCTGTGGCCTGCTGGCCACCGCCGTGCTCAATATCAACAATGTGCGCGACATTGAGACCGACGCCGCTAGTGGCAAGATCACCCTGGCGGTGCGCCTTGGCCGCAATCGCGCCATCGCCTATCACTGGGTACTGCTGGGGGCAGCGCTGCTGGCGACCATCGCCTTTATCCTGATCCAGCCCGCCAGTTTCTGGCCATGGATCTTCCTGCCCGCCATGAAGCCTCTCAGCGATGCGGCCAAGACTCTTCGCGAAAGCTACGATGGCGAGGTGCTGACCGGTTCCCTCAAGAAGACCGCCATCAGCGCGTTTCTGTTCAGCCTGCTGCTCTCCATCGGGTTAGCGCTCTCCTGACAGCTGGTCGCAGCTCGCCAAGGCGAACAATAAAAAGGGCTCCCGAGATGGGAGCCCTTTTGGGTTTTGGCCGGTTTAGCTGGCGCGCGCCACCCTGAGGGGGCGGCGGGAGAAAATCAGGGTATCCAGCAGCCAGATGGCGCCCATGGAGGCGCCCACCAGCGGAAAGGCGATCCCCAGCAGGATCAGCAGGGCGATGGCACCGCGCATCGGCGGCAATTTGGCGGGTAGTGGCGGCGCGGCGAGACGGCCCTGCGGACGGCGGCACCACCAGATCCACAGACCACTCACAGCGCTGGCCAGCACCATCAGGCAGATGAGCAGCATGGCGAGCTGGTGGGGCCAGCCGTAGAGCTTGCCCATGTGCAGCATGACGCCGCTCTCCACTGTCTTGGCGACCAGGCCGTAATCCTGCCAGCGCACATCGGCCAACACCTTGCCGCTGTATTGATCGATATGCAGGGTGGCGTCGTTGCGCGGATCGTCGGCAAACAGGGCGATGGTGTAGACGCCGTTGTCGCCGACCGGCGGGGTGATGCTGTAACCCGGTTGGACTCCCCGCTCATGGGCGATCTCGACCACCCGTTGCAGCGCAATGCGCTGGCTTGCCATCACCACTCCCTCGTGCTCGCCGTGGTTCATGGCACCGTGATCGTGCCCCTCATCAACCGGCTGCGAGCTGGGCATGGGGGTGTTCTCCACCGCCCAGGGAACCGTCTGCTCATGGGCCTGATTCAGGCTGCGAGCCAGCGGTGCCGATTTGGGTACCTCGTTCCACATAGCGGCGGGGAAGCGGTTCCAGACCGCGGCAAACTGATCGCCCCAGAAGCCGGTCCAGGTCATGCCGCTCAGCAACAACAGCAGCAGGAAACCGGCGCCCCAGAAGCCGATAACAGCGTGCAGATCCCGCCACCAGAGGCGGCCACGCTGGCTCACTCTGGGCCAGAGAATACCGCCCACGCCAGGCCCCTTGCGCGGCCACCAGAGATAGAGTCCGCTCAGCAGCAACACCAGCCCCCAGCCGGCAGCCAGCTCGATCAGCCTATCTCCGGTGGTGCCGAGCAGCAGGTCGGCGTGCAGGGAGCGAGCCACCGCTTGCAGATTCCACTTGTTATCCATGGTGCCGAGCAGGGCACCGCTGGCGGGATCCATAAACAGGGTCAGCTCCTGTTCACCCCGATTGACGATGAACTGAGCGCTCTGATCGGGTGCGACAGGCGGCAGGTATTTACGCAGGCTGGCATCGGGCATGGTCATCATCGCCTTGGCCAGCAGCTGGTCGGCACTCAGTGTCTGGCTGGCGGGGGTGGCCTTCATCAGCTCTGGGTACATCAGGTTGTCGAGCTGGGGTTTGAACAGATAGACGATCCCGGTCAGTGACAGCAGGATCAGGAAAGGGGCGACAAAGAGACCGGCGTAGAAGTGCCAGCGCCAGATCCGTTGGTAATGACTCGAGTCCCTGTTTTTCATTGCACATCCTTGTTGGGGTGCCAAACCTTTCGGCAGGTGGAATGTTTGTGGCGGCGCGGATAATAGCAGTAACGTTTCGTTAACTGCAATCACACATCTTGAGATCGGTTCGGTGCGGGATGTCGGTAACATGAGGTGCCAACGGTTTGCCGGATAGGATGAGCACGCTTTGGGAAAAGCCTGTTTGCTGCTGGACTTTTCCTTATAAATTATTACCTTGTGGTAACAATTTGCAGGCGATGGTGGTGGTAACGGAATGGGAGCAGTCATGCAGCCACATGGGCAATTTGACATGGAGCGCAGGGGCCAGATGCTGATCTGCCGCCCGAGTGGCCCCTTCAATCTGGCTGGTGCCATGGCCTATGAGGCGCGCTTTCGTCACGAACTGGCCGGATTGATGGATGGCCCTTGGGGGATTGTCGAGGTCGCGACCGAGTTTGAAGCGGCCGGGCCCGAGGTGCTGGCCCGTTTTCGTCGCCAGTTTGGCTGGTGTGCCGAGAGTGGCTGCCAGTTTCTGGCGGTGGTCCTGGTGGGGGGCTTCAAGCGCTATCTGGCGGATAACATCTTCAAGGGATTGCCCTTTCGGGCGGTATGTTACTTCGAGCAGGAGGGGGCTGCCATTCGCTGGCTGGAGCAGGAGCTATCGCTCTGCGCAGTGAGCCGCTCAATTTAACCGAGATTGATAAACCACTTGTCCCGCTCGTCGATGCAGTCGGGTTCCCCCATCTCGAATTCACGGCAGATCAACGGCCGTACCTCGTAGATACGGCACATCATGGTGTTGCGGTCGAGGGCGGCGCACCAGCCATCGTCCAGCCGGCGCATGACCGGTATCTCGCCTTCCCGTTCCAGTACATAACGGTCCGGCACGCCAGTATCGGTAAAGAGCATCACTTCGAGGCGGCAGCAGCAGGCTTCGCAGTTCTGGCAGCTCACATCGGTCTGGATTGCTTGGGTCATGGGGCCTGTCTTGCCGCATGGCGGCATCGGAGATATGAAACAGGCGCCTGTCAGGCGCCTGTGGTCTGGCTAAAGGCTTGCAAAAACCTTAGCCCAGTTTGCGGGCGCGGTAGCTGCGACCCTTGATCTTGCCTTCCTGCAACCGCTTAAGGGCGGCGCTCGCCACGCTGCGCTTCACCGCGACGTAGGAGTACTGCTCGGAGATCTGGATCTTGCCCACGTCGGCGCCGGCAATGCCGCCTTCACCGGTCAGGGCACCCAGAATGTCACCGGCCCGCACCTTGGTCTTGCGGCCTGCATCGATGGAGAGGGTCACCATCTGCGGGGCGATCGGCTTGATGTCGCGGCCTATGCTGTCGAGATCACCCAGCGGCATCGGAGCCTGCTGGTACTCTTCGATAAAGTTGACGCGCTGGGCCTCGTTCGGCTGATAGAGGCTCAGGGCCAGACCCTGCTGGCCGGCACGGCCGGTACGGCCGATGCGATGCACGTGCACTTCCGGATCATAGGTCAGCTCGTAGTTGATGACGGCGCCCAGCTCCTTGATGTCGAGGCCGCGGGCCGCCACATCGGTGGCCACCAGAATGGTGGCGCTGCCGTTGGCAAAGCGCACCAGCACCTGATCCCGCTCGCGCTGTTCCAGATCGCCGTTCAGCGCCAGCGCCGAGAAGCCCTTGGCAGCCAGATGGTCGGCCACGTCGTTACAGGCGCGCTTGGTGTTGCAGAACACCACGCAGGAGCTTGGCTGGTAGTGGCTCAGCAACCAGGTGAGGGCGTCGAGGCGCTGGCCGGCAGGCACTTCGTAGAGCTTCTGTTCGATGGCGCTCCCCTCGTGCAGGGACTCCACGCTCACCTCGACCGGATTGCGCTGCACGCCGCGGCTCATCTGGGCGATCCCTTCCGGATAGGTCGCGGAGAAGAGCAGGGTCTGACGCTGCTGGGGGGCATAGCTGATGACCCGGTTGATATCTTCGCCAAAGCCCATGTCCAGCATGCGATCCGCTTCATCCAGCACCAGCGTCTTGAGGCCGGATAGCTCCAGCGTGCCTTGCTCCAGATGCTTGAGAATACGACCCGGGGTGCCGACGGCAATGTGGGCACCAAAGCTCAGGGTGGCGGACTGCGGTGCGGTCGGGGTGCCGCCGCACAGGGTGACCAGCTTGACGTTGGGCAGGGCGCGCGCCAGACGACGGATCTCCTGAGCCACTTGATCCGCCAGTTCTCGGGTCGGGCAGAGTACCAGTGCCTGCACTTCGAGGCGGTTGACGTTGAGCTTGGCCAGCAGGCCGAGACCGAAGGCGGCGGTCTTGCCGCTGCCGGTTTTTGCCTTGGCGATCAGGTCTTTGCCATCGAGTACCAGGGGCAGGCTCTGGGCCTGGATCGGGGTCATTTGCAGGTAACCCAGGCTGGTGAGGTTCTCTTGCAGGGCGGGGGAGAGATTGAGGCTGCTAAATTCGCTGTTATTCACAAAAGGACTCTATTTCGGAGAAAACGGGGATGCGCGAGCGCTAAGGCTGCGCATCATACCAGAATGTGACACCGGATGTGGCGGATTTTTGAACGGTCAGCGGTGGGGGAACATATGGGGTCATTTGTTGCCAGATTGGTTGTGAGCAATATGTGAAAGGATATCGGGGTAATTATTCAAACATGCATGTAATTATTTATTGAGGATAAACGTTTGCTATTTCTGTTGTTTAAATATAATGATTGAAAAATATTCAATTGGCGAGTGCGGCATTAAATATAATGTTGCGAAAATGATGTCGAGATATTTTGGAGGGCCGTAAAAATGCCATTTTAATTGTGTAATATCATGTTTTTTAATGAATTTGTCGTCGTCAAAGTTGTGCGATTAATATCAGGTTGTTGCGTAATTAATTTAAAAACGTTTGTATTATCCTGCATGCATATTATTACACGGGATTGTGATGACTCTCTGATTTTTAAATGTGCAAATGTCTATGATGGCGCCGGTCGAAAATTACAATTCACTCAGGTGCTACAGGTATGGAATACGTTCACTTTGTGCTCGGACTGGTTATGGTCCTCGCTCTTTCTCTGCTGGCTAACCGCCACAACTGGAGACAGATCAAGCTGCGTTATATCGGCCAACTGCTGGTGGTCGAACTGGCGCTGGCCTGGTTCATGTTGAACTCGGAAGTGGGTCTGGCTGTAGTAGGTGGCTTTGCCGCTGGCTTCACCAAGCTGATGGAGTTTGCCAAGCAGGGAACCGACTTCGTATTTGGCGGCATGATGAATGAAGGTTCATTTACCTTCTTCCTGATGGTGTTGATGCCCATTGTCTTCATCTCCGTACTAATCGGTATTCTGCAGTATATCCGCCTGCTGCCGCTGGTTATCCGCGGTATCGGCACCGTGCTGGCCAAGATCAACGGCATGGGCAAGCTGGAGTCCTTCAACGCCATCAGCTCGATGATCGTCGGTCAATCCGAGAACTTCATCGCGCTCAAGAAGATCCTGCCGCACCTGAACGAGAAGCAGATGTACACCCTGGCGGCAACGGCCATGTCCACCGTCTCCATGTCCATCGTCGGTGCCTACATGCAGCTGATCGAGCCGCGTTACGTGGTGGCTGCGCTGGTGCTCAACATGTTCAGCACCTTTGTCGTGCTGTCGCTGATCAACCCCTACGAGCCGGACAATACCGTGACCGATGCCAAGGCGCTGGCCGAGGGCGACGAGCACCATACGCCGAAGAGAGAGAACTTCTTCGAGATGCTGGGCGAGTACATCATGGCCGGTTTTTCCGTGGCCGTTATCGTGGCGGCCATGCTGGTGGGCTTTATCGCCCTGATTGCCCTGGTCAACTACCTGTTCGAGCTGGCGTTTGGTGTCAACTTCCAGTACGTCATGGGCTACCTCTTCTATCCAATCGCCTGGATCCTGGGTATTCCGAGTGGTGAAGCGCTGCAAGCGGGTTCCATCATGGCGACCAAGCTGGTGACCAACGAGTTCGTGGCCATGATGGATCTGGGCAAGATTGCTGCCGAGCTCTCCCCGCGTACCGTCGGCATCCTCTCCATCTTCATGGTCTCTTTCGCCAACTTCAGCTCCATCGGCATCATCGCCGGTGCAGTAAAAGCGCTGAACGAAGAGAAAGGCAACATGGTTTCGCGCTTCGGTCTGAAGCTGGTCTACGGTTCAACTCTGGTCAGCCTGCTCTCTGCTGTTATCGCAGGCATCATGATCTGATCCTCTAGTGGCATCTGCCACGGTTTGAGCCCCTGACCTCGTCAGGGGCTTTTTTATTTCTGGCTTACAGGCGCCAGCCGCACCACCAGCCGGCAACCAGCAGGGTGAGGGTGCAAAAGCCGGTTTCGATGGCGCCGCCACTGCGCAGCGGCCAGCCCGGCAGGCGGTAACGGCGCTTGATGGGCCAGAAGAGCGGAATGCCCGCCGGGGTGAGCCAGTCCCCCAGCAGATGGCTGAGGTAGCCGACGATCAGGGCATCCTTGACCCCCATGGGCAAGGTGTCCGGCGGCAGGCTCTGGTTCAGCCCCCAGACGGCGGCGGCGACCGCCAGCAGACTGTGGGTGAAACCGCGATGGCCGAACAGCCGCGACAGAGGTTTCGAGATCCACGGCAGTCGCTGCCCCAGCACAGATTTGGGGTGGTCGAGGTCGGGCAACAGGGCGCTGGCCAGCGCGGCAGGGATGGTTTGCCACAAGCTGGCATCGGCCAGGGCCGGAGTGAGCTGCAGTTTGTGGGCGATCAGGGTGCAGGTAACGGAGAAGAGCAGGTGCCCTTGGGCGGTCATGATGATTACGGCGTAGATAAGATGGCGGCGCATCTTACCAGTGTTGCAGCCCGTTGCAGCAAAAAAGCGGGGCTGGCGGGTCGACCCGCTCAATCGTTGCGCGCGTCTTCCACTCTGGCGTCGGCAGGCACCCGTTTTTTGCCCACTATCATGGCACGCAGCAGGTCGCTGCGAGTGAGGCGGTCGGTCAGGATCACCACGGTTGCATGGATGCCAACAGCGACCATCAGGGTGTTGGCAATGATACCGTGCAGTTCCTCCAGCCAATTTTCACCCCAGAAGGCATCCCAGGTGGTGAGCCAGCCAGTGATGACTGTGCCAATCAGTGAGAGTAGCAGCAGCCAGATCATCAGTGCTCCGAGCGGGTTGTGGCCGAGGTAGTAGGGGTGGTGCCCACGGGCCAGCTGGAGAAGGTAGTGGCGGACCCGAGCCGGTGTCGGCCACCACTGGCCGAAGCGAGCGTAATGGGAACCGACAATCCCCCACAGCAGGCGGATGATGAGCAGGACTCCTACTGCGTAGCCGGCATATTTGTGGGGCTTGCTTCCCTCTTCCAGTACGAAGAAATTGAGCAGGCAGAGGGTGACGGTCGCCCAGTGGAACACCCGGATGAGGGGATCCCACACTTTCACTTCAGATGAGGTTGTCATGGCAAGACTCCATGGAGGGGCCACCAGAGCGGCCCGTCACTGCGTTATTCGTCGATCTCTTCTTTTACTTTCTTCAGATCGGTCGGGTCGAAGTAGATCTCGACCTTGCGCTTCTCCTTGTCCCAGCCGTAGATCTCGTAGCAGTTGGTTTTGGTGACCTTGAACTTTTTGATGTCGTAGCCCATCGCCTTGATCTGCTGCTGGGCGTCGGCCTCGCTCAGCCACTTGCTTTGGTCGGTCTGGGTGCATTGGGGATCAGCCAGGGCTGCGCCGCTCAAAAGGGGGATCAGTAACAACAGGGGGGTCAGTTTCATTGCTTGCTCCTTGCGGTTGATGTTGCAACAGCGACAAGGTTAGGCGGCAAGACTTAAGAGAGCGTTAAGAGGGATAAGAGATTTTCCCCAGCTTGCGCCGGGGAGAGGCTTATTCAAGCTTGCCTTTGACCAGCCACTTGTCGAGGGCGTTGGCAAAACGCTGTTTGTCGGCGGCATTGAAGGGGGCCGGGCCGCCGGTCTGCACGCCGGCTGAACGCAGCTCTTCCATAAAGTTGCGCATGCCGAGCCGCGCCTTGATGGTCTCGCGGGTGTAGATCTCGCCACGGGGGTTGAGCGCCTCGCCGCCGGCATCGATCACCCAGGAGGCGAGGGGGATGTCACCGGTGATCACCAGATCGCCAGGCTGAACCTGCTGGGCGATGACATGATCTGCCACATCGAATCCCTTCTCCACCTGCTGGGTTTTGATGAAAGGCGAGGGGGGCACCCGCAATCCCTGATTGGCCACCAGGGTGGTAACGACCTTGGCGCGGTGGGCGGCGCGGTAGAGGATCTCCTTGACCGGAATGGGGCAAGCATCGGCATCAACCCAGATGGGCATGGCATGGTTTCCTGTAGTGAAAGCGGATAGAAAACGAGAGCGGGCATCTTAACACAGGCCTCCCCTTCCCGGCGCGGGGCTGAGTCGGCCCCGCCTTTCGTGTAAGCTGGGGCCAGCACATGAAACGAGAAGGAGACGAGATGGATCGGGTGCCTGGTGAAGTGATTTATGCCCTGACCCTGGATGGCAAGGGTGGCATGGCGCCGCTGACGGCGGGAAGCGAAGTTCCGGCGGCGCATCCCGGCTGGCTGCATCTGGATTACGGCAATCCCGATTCGGCGCGCTGGCTGTTACAGACCCCCTTGCTCAGCGAGGCGGCAAGGGAGTCGCTGCTCGGCCAGAGCAATCGTCCCAAGCTGGTGCGGATGGGGGAGACGGTGCTGCTGATCCTGCGTGGCATCAACCACAACAAGGATCACAGGCCCGAAGAGATGGTGGCGCTGCGTATCTTCATCACCCCGGATCTCATAATCAGCAGCCGTCGTCGTCCGCTGCTCTCCGAGCAGGATGTCTTCAACCAGCTCAAGCTGGGTGGTGGCGCCGATACCCCGGCCGACTGGCTGGTGGAGATTTGCGATGCCCTGACCGATCGGGCGGGGGAGTTTGTCGAGGAGCTGCACGACAAGATCCTCGATCTGGAGGAGATGGTGCTGATGCGCGACCTGCCCGCCAATGGTCGGCTGGCGTTGATCCGCAAGCAGCTCATCATGATCCGCCGCTACCTCTCGCCACAGCGGGATCTGGTGGCGCGGCTCGCCAACGAGAAGATCAGCTGGCTGGATGAAGATGACCGGCGGCGTCTGCTCGATATCGCCGACCGGCTGCGGCGTTGGCTGGACGATCTGGATGCCGGGGTCGCGCGTACCGCCGTGCTGGCCGACGAGATAAACAATCTGATGGCGGAGGCGACCAACCGCCGCGCCTACCAGATGTCGGTGATGGCGCTGCTCTTTTTGCCTGCCAGCTTCCTGACCGGTCTGTTTGGCATCAACCTCGGCGGTATTCCCGGGGCCGAGAATCCGACCGCCTTCTGGGTCTTCTGTGGTTCGCTGGTGGCGCTGGCCAGCGGGCTGGCTATCTGGCTCAAGCATCGGCGCTGGTGGTAAGGAGGCATAACCCATGTGGCAATCAATTGGTCTGACCCTGCTGCTGTTGCTGGGTCATACCCTTATTCGGCGGCTTATTCACAAGAGTCTGCTGGCGCTCGGTCAGAGTCGGCAGGTGAGCGAGAACCGGGTGCTCTACGTGGCCCATGTGTTCCACTTCCTGCTCGGCTGCGCTACCTTGCTGGTGCTGGCCGGAGTGTGGGGGCTCGATTTCTCCCGATTGGTGGTGCTCGCGTCCTCCTTCTTTGCGGTACTGGGGGTCGCCATGGTGGCCCAGTGGTCGATCCTCTCCAACATCACCGCCAGCATCACCATCTTCTTCGCTTTCCCCTACAAGATTGGCGACCGGATCCGCATCCTCGACAAGGATGATTCGGTCACCGGCGTCATCACCGAGATTGGCCTCTTCTATGTGCGGGTGCGTGATGACAACGGCGATCTGGTCACCTATCCGGCCAACCTGATCCTGCAAAAGCCGGTCAGAAAGCTGGAGGGCAAGGTGGTGGAACCGCTGCAGCCGGAATAGAAAGTAACCGGAATAAGAAAAGGCTCCTCTGGAGCCTTTTTGCTGTGTGGCAGGTGCCGACGGTACGTCGCGAAGACGCCCATCCGTTGAACCTTACTTCGACAGGAACAGGCTATTGTAGATGCTTGCTGCGGCCACAATAGCCAGAACGGGTCAACAGTTGGCTCTGCTGCTAGATCTCCTGTTGTGCAACATCTGCCTGTGGCTTGTGTTGCCAGATTGCCCCGAGCAGCAACTTGAGCAGCAGTCCGGGCGGGTTGTCCAGCAGCTTGCCGGACTCCAGCAGCAGCTGACCATCGGCGCGAAACCCGAGGCTGGCATCAATAGTGCCATCCTCTGAGACCACCTGGATCAAACCATTGAGGGCAGAGCGCTCACCGGGTTGACAGCGCAGCCGCAACTGGCGGGGCTCCCCCAGCAGAGTGAAGGCGCGGCTCAGCGGGGGGGAGTCTTCATAATCGGGCCAGTTGAAGAAGTGATACTGCTCGGCCAGGGCGCCAGCCTGCTGGCAGAACTGGTCGAACAGCTGACCGATTGCCTGATACTCCTGATCGAGTCGTCTTGCCTGCTCTTCAATCCGTTTCATTGTTTACTCCTTGTCTATCCACTTGATCAGACATTGCTTTTCTGACCCCGTGACTGCCGCTTTCCAGATATGAGGCCAAATGGCCGCGAGGTCTGTGAGCCGGATCGAAGTTTCAGTCTGAAAACGTTATCTTGTTGAAACTGGATGGTTTTTTTGCCCTGTCGCTCACATTTGAATCGATTGCCGCTGATTAATATGGCACCGCCTGGCAATGACCGGGTGCTCGACTATCGAGACTAACTACAGCGGGAATTATAAAAATATGGATATGAAAAAGACCAAAGTGGCGCTGGTAACAGCCTCACTGCTCGCGCTTTTGTCTGGCTGTAATGGCAACAGCACATCTACTTCTACACCTGAACCTTCTGACGGACCTGTCGCTCGACTGCCCAAAATGGATCCCCCAAAGGAGCTGCTGCAAGCAGGCCCCAACGAGGTAGTCATTGCGCTGGTGGACACCCAGGCGGCAGCCAAGAGTGCCAAGACACCGTTTGACAGCCACAGCCTGCATCTTTGGAATAACGATGCCTGCAATGCAACGGCAGATAGCGGCCTGAACAGCGGGTGGGATGACAAGAGCAAGACACCTGCCACTGCCGACAACTTTGGTCCGGCCTGGGTCGTACCGCTCAGCAAGGTGGAAGGGTGCATCAACTTTATCGCTCGCAACGGCGATCTGGCCAACCTGACCGGCAGCGATATGAAGGTGATCTTCAGTGAGCACCCGGATCGCACCGTGGCCATCGTCGCGGGCAAGAAGGATCTGTTTGGCAGCCGTGCCGAAGCCTTTACCGCGGCCTTCGGCGTGGCGGGGGCCAGTGCCCATCTGATCGATGGTAATACCCTGATCTGGCAAGGGGGCAAGGACAAGCCTCACGTGCGCCTTTATTACACCGACTCGGGCACCATCAAGGCCAATGCCGATGGGGTGTTCGATTTCCCCTATATCAGCCTGACCGCGACCAGCCTGACTGCCGAGCAGCAGGCCAAATATCCGCACCTCAAGGATGCGGCTGCCTTCGCCCTGCCCGCCGGCAAGGACCTCAAGACCCTGCTCAAGGGTGAACTGGTGGCTATCGGCACCGATGCCGACGGTATCCTGCAGGGGGCGACCCTGGTGCAAAGTGCTGGTGCCCTTGATGCGCTCTATGCCCCAGAGGCGACCAAGCTCAGCTATGGCGCCGTGGTGGAGGGTAACCGGGTGACCTTCCGTCTCTGGGCGCCGACCGCCAAGTCGGTCAAGTTGGCCCTCTACAACGCCAGCCACCAGAAGAGTGGCGAGGTGGCCATGACCTTCGACAGCGCCAGCGGTAGCTGGAGTTACGAAGGGGGAAGCGAGCTGATCGGCCAGTTCTACCGCTACGACATGGAGGTCTACCATCCGCTGAGCCGCAAGGTCGAGCACTACGAGGTGACCGACCCCTATTCGCTCAGCCTCGCGATGAACTCCGAGTTCAGTCAGGTGGTGGATCTCGACGATCCGGCCCTGAAACCGGAAGGGTGGGACAGCCTCAAGGCGCCCCACAGCCAGCAGAATCCCGCCGACATCACCATCTATGAAGCCCATGTCCGCGATCTGACCGGCAACGATGATTCCACCCCGGTGGAGCACCGTGGCAAGTTCCTCGGGCTGACCGACAGCGACAGCGTGCCCGTCACCCACCTGAAATCCCTGGCCAAGAGCGGCGTCAGCCACCTGCACCTGCTGCCGGTGTTCGACATCGCCACCGTCAACGAGGATCCGGCCAAGGTGGCCAACATCGGCGATGACTTCAGCAAGCTGTGCGAGGTCAATCCCGAGGTCAAGAACTCCCGGTTTGCCAGCCACTGTGGTGGTGGCGAGACCATTGAAGCCGTGCTCGGTGAGCTGCAAGCCAGCGACAGCAAGGAGGACCCTGTGGTGCAGGAGCTGTACGGCTATCTGCGCGGCGTAGACTCCTTCAACTGGGGTTATGATCCCTACCACTACACCACGCCGGAAGGCTCCTACGCTACCAACGCCGAGGGCACCCAACGTATTCTGGAGTTCCGCGAGATGGTCAAGGCCATCAAGCAGAACATCGGTATGAACGTGGTGATGGACGTGGTCTACAACCACACCAACGAATCCGGGCTCGGCCCCAAATCGGTGCTCGACAAGATAGTGCCCTGGTACTATCAGCGCCTCAATCCGGAGACCGGCTCGGTGGAGAACTCCACCTGCTGCTCCAACACGGCGCCGGAACACGCCATGTTTGCCAAGCTGATGGATGACTCCCTGGTCACCTGGGCGCGCGACTACAAGATCGACGCCTTCCGCTTCGACCTGATGGGCCACCATCCGAAAGATCAGATGGTGCAGGCGCTGGCCGCGGTGAAGAAGGTCAATCCCGAGATGTACTTCTACGGCGAGGGGTGGAACTTCGGCGAAGTGCAGGATGACAAGCGCTTCGTGCAGGCTACCCAGAAGCATCTGGGTGGTACCGGTATCGGCTCCTTCTCCGACCGCTTGCGCGATGCGGTGCGCGGCGGCAGTCCGTTCGACGGTGGCGATACCATTCGCAAGACCCAGGGCTTTGGCAACGGTGCCTTCGTCGATCCTAACGAAATGAGCAAGGTGGATCTGGCGACGGCCTTGCACCAGTCCGATCTGGTGCGGCTCGGCATGGCGGGCAACCTCAAGGAGTTCGTGCTGACCGACAAGGATGGCATGCCGAAGAAAGGCGCCGAGATTGACTACAACGGTCAGCCTGCCGGTTATGCCCAGGATCCGGTGGAAGTGCAGAACTATGTCGACAAGCACGACAACCAGACCCTGTTCGACAACCTGATCTACAAGGCACCTGCCGGAGCCGATCTGGTACGGATGCAGGGAGTATCGCTGGCGACCGCCATGCTGGGTCAGGGCATTCCCTTCACCCACGCCGGTGTCGAGCTGCTGCGTTCCAAATCCATGGAGCGGGACAGTTATGACTCGGGCGACTGGTACAACAAGGTCGACTACACCCTGGGCGACAACAACTTCGACAAGGGGTTGCCGCGCAAGGACAAGGATGGCGACAACTATCCACTGATTGAGCAGGTGCTCGGCAAGCATGCCAAGCCGGGCTCGGCCGAGATGGCGCAGATGGTGAGCTTCTATCAGGAGCTGGCGGAGCTGCGCAACTCCTCCCGCCTGCTGCGTCTGGGCAGCGGCGCCGAGGTGATCAAGCGGGTCGATTTTCGCAATACTGGCCCGGATCAGGTGCCCGGCCTTATCGTCATGACGGTGGATGATGGCGTCAGTGCCGGGGCAGATCTGGATCCGGCCATCGATGGTCTGGTCGTGATGATCAACGCCAGCAACCAGAGCCAGAGCATCGGCGACTTCCGTGACGGCAACGATCAGCCGATCGATCTGAGCGGTATGGTGCTCAGCAGCAAGCATCGCGCAGTCGGCAGCATCGCTAGCGGCGCCGCCTATGACAACGGCCAGCTGACGCTGGGGGCCTGGTCTGCTGCCGTGTTCGTCAAGCCGCAGTCTGGCGCACAGGGCATAGGTTTGCCGGTCAGCAAGAAGACCGACCTGAGCACGCTGCCACCGTTTGGCAACACCGCCGTTTATCTGAAGGGGTTCCTCGGTGAATGGGGTGAGACCAACCAGATGACCTTCAGTAGCAACTTCATGTATGAATTCACCACGGAAGTACAGGCTGACAAGCTGGGCTCAACCGAGGTGAAGATTGCAGATGCCAGCTGGGGGCCGGTCAACTACGGCAGCTGCAACGCCGGTGACAAGCTGGTGGTCGGCACTCCGCTGACCCTTTGCAAGGGTGGGGATACCGGCAACATCGGGCTCGATCTGGCCAAGGCGGGCAGCTACAAGTTCGTGTTTACCGCCATGAACAAGGACAAGCCCACCCTGAGCGTCAGCTTCACCGAGCCGGTGCAGAGCTGCAAGGTACTGGACACGGTGGCGGGCAATCCGCTCGGCTACAACCTGTTCGTCAAGGGTGAGCTCTCCGGCTGGGCCGCTCAGCCCCAGTACCAGTTGAGCTACAAGGGGATGGACGGCGATCTCGCCATCTATCAGGCAGCCTTCAACTACACAGGCAGCACCGAGTTCAAGGTCGCCAACGAGGACTGGAGCAAGGAGTACCTGCTCAACGGTGGCGGTGCGCTGAAGGCGGAGACGGGCTACCCGTTCGCCTTCTCCGAGGCCGGCAGTGCCAACAACAGCATCACATTGCCGCAAGGGCTGTGGAGTGTGTTGGTGAAGGTTGACCCGGCTGGCGTCAAGGCAGGTACTGCCGTCATTCAGGAGTGCAGTGCCAAGTAAGCAACCCATTGAGTCCGGGGGATGGCTCGGCGTCCCCGGGTTGAATTCCACCTTGCCAAGGGTGGGATAACTCCGAGAGAGTAAGCAAAGCGCGACTGCCGGCCGGCAGGCGCGCTTTTTCTTTTCCGTAACCGGCTGAAACCAAAGCCGCCCGGATGGGGCGGCATTGGTTATTTCATGATGTCTGGCTGTGCGGGATTAGCGCTTGCGTAGCAGACGCAAGGCGTTGGCAGTCACCAGCGCGGTGGCGCCGGTATCGGCCAGCACCGCAATCCACAGGCCGGTGATGCCGAGCAGGCTGGTGACCAGGAAGATGGCTTTGAGCCCCAGCGCCAGCGCTATGTTCTGGTGGATGTTGGCCAGTGCCGCGCGGGAGAGCCGGATCATGGCTGCGACCCCGCCGAGCTGGTTGTGGGTCAGCGCCGCATCGGCGGTCTCCAGCGCCACGTCGGTGCCGCCCCCCATGGCGATGCCGATGCTGGCCCGCTTCATGGCCGGTGCGTCGTTGATGCCGTCGCCGATCATTGCGACCTTTTGCGTCAGACCGAGCTTGGCGATCTCATCGACCTTGCCCTCCGGCAGCAGGCCGGCACGCCAGCCCATGCCGAGCTCACCGGCGATGGCCTCGGCGGCGCGGGGGTTGTCGCCGGTCAGCATGATGCTCTGCAGACCGAGCTGGTTGAGCTCTTGCAGTGCCGCAGCAGCTTCCGGCCGGATCTGGTCGCGCAGGGCCAGCAGGGCGGCCGGCAGAGCCTGGTCGCCGACGCTCTGGCAGAGCACCACAACGGTCTTGCCCTGCCGCTCCAGCGAAGCAATCCGGGTTTGCTGTTCCACATTCAGGGTCGCCACTCGGCTCGGTGCCAGAAGTTGCCACAGTTCACCGTTGATGCGTCCTTCAACCCCCATGCCCGGCAGGGCGCGAAGGTCGCGGGCGTCGGCCAGAGTCAGCCCCTGCTCGTTGGCGGCGGCGACCACGGCGCGGGCCAGCGGGTGGTGGGAGCCCTGCTCGATGGCAGCCGCCAGTGCCAGCAACTCGGCCTCCGGTTGGCCATTGAGGCTCACCAGCTCGGTCAGTTGCGGCTTGCCCAGAGTCAGGGTGCCGGTCTTGTCAAAGGCGACGGTGTCGATATGGGCCAATCGCTCCAGTGCGGCCCCGCCCTTGATTAGCGCCCCCTGACGGGTGGCGGCGGCCAGCGCCGAGGTAACCGCTGCCGGGGTGGAGATGACCAGTGCGCAGGGGCAACCGATCAGCAGCAACGCCAGCCCGCGATAGATCCACTCGTCCCAGCTCTGGCCGAAGGCAAGGGGTGGCACCAGCACCACCAGCAGGGCGACCAGCATCATGGCCGGGGTATACCAGCGGCTGAAGCGGTCGATAAAGCGCTCGATGGGGGCGCGCTGGCTCTCCGCTTCCTCGATGAGGTGGAGAATGCGGTCGATGGCATTATTGCCGGGCTCGGACACCACCTCAAGGCGTAGCACCCGATCGGCCGCCAGACTGCCGGCAGGCACCTTGTCACCCTGACGGCGTTCCACCGGGATGGATTCACCGGTCAGGGCGCTTTCGTCAAACGCACCGAGCTCATCGAGCAGGCGGGCGTCGGCAGGTAGACGGGCACCCGGGGCGATTTCGATGATATCGCCGGGATGCAGCTCATCGGCAGCTACCTCTTCCCGCACCTCGCCCTCGGCAGTGGTACGGATCCGCAGCGCCTTGTCAGGCACCAGCGCCATCAGGGCTGTGACCCCGGCACGGGCGCGTCCGGCGGCGTAGGCCTCCAGATGTTCACCCAGCATAAAGAGCAGCAGCACCATGGCCGCTTCGGCGGTCTCGCCGAGAAACAGGGCCCCCACGGCGGCCACCGTCATTAAGGTCTCGATGGCGAAGGGGGAGCCGCTTTTGGTCAGCGCCCACGCCTTGCGGGAGATAGGCCACAGCCCCCAGAGGGTCGCCAGGGTAAAGAGTGGCTGACCGAGCTCTTTCGGCAGCAGGGCGGCGACCAGCATCAGGCCGGCCAGTGACAGGGGCTGCCAATATTTGCCCAAAAAGTGACTGGGCTCCTTGCCGAACAGGTTGCCTAGCAGGGTCGGTTGTGACGCTTGCTCGCGGCCAGCTGCCTGCTTGCCAGCACTTTCCCCCTTGAGCTGGAAACCGGCGGCCAGCACAGCGGCGGTGACGGGGTCGGGGGAGAGGCCTGGGGCCAGATCCACCACCAGCTTCTCGGTGGCAAACAGCACGCGTGCCTGCTGCACGCCGCTCACCCGGCTGACGGCTGTCTCTATCTTGCGGGCGCAGCTGGGGCAATCCATCCCCAGCACCTGCCAGCTGTGGCGACTGTTGCTTTGTTCTGGCGCCACCAGCGGGTCGGCTGGTGGCATATCGTGCTGATATTCATCTTCATGCTCATGATCGTGAGCCGGCGATAAGGGGGCGCTGCAGCACGTTTGAGTGTGGCAACTTCCTCGGGGAGGCTCTTCATCCCCGGGTGATCCATTACCGTCACGGGATGGGTGCTCATTAGGCGTCGGGGTTGAGCAGCCACTGACGGGAGTGGTGTTGTCGCAGCAGTGGCTATCGTGGTGATGTTCACTCTGGCCGGTGGTCGCCTTGCTGACGGCCTTGATGGGGGCGACATGCTGATGATTGCAGCAGGATTTGCTCATGATGAGTCCCTCTTGATGGATCCCGCCCCTGCGAGATCCCTGATTACTGAGGGGAAGTCTAAACCTTGGTGTTAAGTCCAAGGTCAACCCCTTTATATCCCTTGTCTTCGCGGGTGTTTGTCTGGTCCCGCCGCCCCTATACTGATCACCCGGATTTTTACTACACCAATAAAGGACATAACACATGAGCAACTCAGTCACTCTGCAAGGCAACCCGGTTTCCGTCGCTGGTCACTTCCCGGTCGCCGGTGAGCAAGCCAAGCCCTTCTCTCTGGTGGCCAAGGATCTCTCCGACGTGACCCTGGCAAGCTTTGCCGGTCAGCGCAAAATCCTGAACATCTTCCCGAGCGTCGATACCCCAACCTGCGCGACCTCTGTGCGCAAGTTCAACGAGCAGGCCAGCGCGCTGGAGAACACAGTCGTGCTGTGCATCTCCGCCGATCTGCCGTTCGCCCAGTCCCGCTTCTGCGGCGCCGAAGGTCTGGACAAGGTAGTGACCCTCTCCACCCTGCGCGGTGCGGCCTTCATGGAAGATTATGGCGTTGCTTTCTCTTCTGGTCCGCTGGTCGGTCTGACCGCTCGCGCCATCGTGGTGCTGGATGGTGACAACAAGGTGCTGCATAGCGAGCTGGTCGCCGAAGTGGCCGACGAGCCGAACTACGCTGCTGCGCTGGCCGTGCTATAAGGCTGCAAGCCATAAAAAATCCCGCTTCGGCGGGATTTTTTATGCGGGAATTGTCCGTTCAGGGCGTAGCTGGCGGGGTGGTCGCCGGTTCAGCCTTGGCGGTTGGGGAGGGTTGCCACTCCACATAGGGGCGGTGGATCTTCTCGTAGATCTCGGCCAGTTTGCCGCTGGCTGCCAGCTGGTCGATGGCGTTGCGGAGAAATTCGTCCATCTCGTCACCCGCCTCCCCCTTCTGGATGATGAAGACATCTTCGAAATCACCGAAGAATTCCCGGCGAACATTGGTCAGCCCCAGATGTTTCAGCATCAGGTCGGCCTCTTCTTGCGCCCAGACAAAGGCGTCGATACGACCCCGAGATAGCTTGCGCAGTGACTGTTCGATACTCATCGATCGCTGCACCGGGAAGGGCATATAGTCGGGAACGGCCTCGATCAGCAGATCCCGTTTGGTGGGCACTATGCCGTAGGCCATATCTGTGGTGACCGGATAGGCGGTATTGCTGTAAATCACATGGGCAACCTTGCCAAAACTGCGGGTGCTGAAGCGATAAGCCAGCATATCGATATCCTTGAGGTTGCGGATGGCGGGCAGCCCCAGATCAGCCTTGCCGGAGATCACCCCAGCCATGGCACGGGCGATGGGGTAGATGGTGATCTTGATGGTCACATCGGGGTAGAGATCATCGATGGCGTGCACCAGGTCGACAAAGGGGCCTGTCTTGTCGGCATTGATCAGCCCAGGCAGCTCGCCAAGGTGGGCATTGAGGATGCGCACAGGTTTAGACGGCTCGGGGGGGCGTCGTTTTCCGGAGTCTGCGACAGGCCGAGAGTCGCGCTGCCGAGCAGGGTGACCACGAGCAGCAGAAGGGGGATGTGTCTGGTCATGACGTGTCTCTCTTGGTGATGGGTCAGCTAAAGTGTAGTCAGACCGTCGCCAGCGCCCCTCGGCCAGGCCATCATGGATAGGGTTTTACTTCTCGGCCCCCGCTCACTAGACTTCGCCTCCCACTTCTTTGTTGACGTAGCGCCATGACCTTTAGCGAACTTGCCCTCCATCCCGCTCTGCTTGCCTCTTTGCCCGCCACCTTGCAGACGCCGACCCGCATCCAGCAGCTGGCCATTCCGGCGGCGCTGGCGGGGCAGGATCTGCTGGCGCTGGCCCAGACCGGCAGCGGCAAGACGCTGGCGTTTGGCTTGCCGCTGCTGCAACGGCTGGATCCTGCCTCCAGCCAGGTGCAGGGTCTGGTGCTGGTGCCAACCCGCGAGCTGGCGATTCAGGTCACTGCCGCGCTAAAAGAGGGCGCCGAGGCGCTGGGGTTGCGCATCGTGACGTTGTGTGGTGGCGTTGCGCAGGAGCGGCAACAGGCCGAGCTAGCGCTGGGGCCACAGCTGCTGGTGGCGACGCCGGGGCGGCTGCGGGATCTGCTGACCCAGCAACTGTTGGGGCTGGATGGTTTGCAACTGCTGGTGCTGGATGAAGCGGATCGCTTGCTGGAGATGGGCTTTGCTCCCGACATCAAGGCGCTGCTCGGCTTTATTCCGGCGGATCGCCAGACCCTGCTCTTCTCCGCCACCTTGCCTGCCGAGCTGGAGGCGCTGGCCAACGGCCTGCTGCGCGAGCCAACCCGTATCGAGGCCAACCCCCTCAACAGCGTGGTGAACGAGATCGAAGAGCGGCTCTATCTGGTCAACAAGAGCAGCAAGGTACCGGCGCTTATCAGCTTGCTCAAGGAGCAGGCGTGGCCGCAGGTGCTGGTCTTTATCAGTGTGCGGGATGATGCCGACGGGGTTGCCAGAAAGCTGGCAAAGGCGGGCATTGCGGTGGCCGCCCTTCATGGCGAGAAGGAGCAGGCGGTGCGCGAGCAGGCGCTCGGCGATTTCAAAGAGGGCAAAATTCGGGTGCTGGTGGCCACCGACCTGATGGCGCGCGGCATCCATGTGGAGGCGCTGCCGGTGGTGATCAATCTGGACTTGCCCGCCAGCGCCCCTGTCTATGTACACCGCCTCGGTCGTACCGCCCGGGCTGGCCGCGATGGGTTGGCCATTTCGCTGGTCTGCCATGGCGAGAGTAACATGCTGCAAGCTATCCGCACCCTGACCGGCCGCGAGCTGCCGTTGGGCGATCTGGCGGGATTCCCGGTCACCGACCAGCCTGCCAGCGGGGAGGGCAAACGCCCCCCTCGTGACAAGCAGGCCAATCGCCGTACCCAGGCCAAACGCAGCGTCAAGCAGTTCAAAGGCAAGACGCCGCGTAGTTGAACGTCAGGCTCTGGCCAGCGGATAGGTGAAGAGCGCCAGATGGGCAAGGTTGAAGGAAAAGTGGATCAGGATGGCGACGGAGAGTCGACCGCTAAGCTGGAATGCCAGACCGTAGCAGCAGCCAGCAAGAGTCGCAAATAGCGCCAGGAGTGGGCCCCCAGCCAGATGACCCGCACCAAACAGGGCAGCTGCTACCACTATGCCGATTAGGGGGCGGTAGCGCTCTGCCAGCCCTTGCTGGATCGCTCCACGAAACAGTGCCTCCTCCGCCACACAGGTGAACAGAAGGTTGTTCAAGGCGAACAACCACCACCAGTGAGGCAACCCCACCTCCGGTTTCAGTGCCCCCAACTGCCAGGCGATGAGCAGCAGAAGCCCTAGTGGCAGCAGCAACATGGCCAGCGGACGCCAGCGGATTGCGCCTCCCTTACCAAGCAGCGTCGGACAGGCCAGCAGCAGCCCAAAGAAGAGCAGTGGCTTGTCGAGGTTCAGATACATGTTGAATGGCACACTGGCGGGGCCTGCCAGTACCTGATCCAGCACCTTGAGATTGCTGAAACCGGGGATCAGGTGCAGGGTCAGTGCCACCGCCCATGCCAGCAGGGCTGACCATGCGAGGGGGCGGCTATGGCCGGAGAAGGTGGGCAGACGCCAGGCCAGCAGCAGGGCTGCCAGCGTCACCAGCAGTGCGGTCGTGGTGATGCGATCCAGCCAGAGCGCCAGCAGCAGAGCCACAGCAAGCAGCAGGAAACCTGGCAGGCGTTGGCGTGCCATACAGAGCAGGGTGGCCAGTGCCAGTGCTGCCCAGATCAGTATGTCAGGTAGGGGTAACATCGGAACTCCTCTGTAATAAAAGCGCTGCACCTTAGCAGGGGCGTTGGCGCAAAGGCAACCAGACCGGGTTATTTGGGTCAGCCTCCTATACTGAACTGGAGAGTAAAGAGAGGGATGGCGATGAAGCACTATGGCTGGTTGTTCTGTTGTTGGTGTGGATGGTTGTCATGCGCCCCCCTGTCGCTGGTAACCGGAGATTTTTCGCCCTATTCCGGGGCCGGGCTGCCTGATGGTGGGCAGAGCACCCGGCTGGTGACGACCCTGCTGCGCGAGGCTGGCTATGACGAGCTGAAGGTGGATTACCTGCCATGGAACCGGGGCTACGAGCTGGTTCGCAACGGCCTGGCATCCGCCACCTTCCCTTATGCCTGGACGCGTGAGCGAGCCAAGCTGTTCTATTACAGCGCCCCCATTCATATCGATCACCTCTCCTGGTTCACCTATCGTGGCAGTGATGCGGTACTCGATGGCAAGTGGCAGGGGTTGAGAGTCTGTATTCCTGCCAGCTGGAGCACCAGTCACGCAGATGAGGTGATTGCCCGTTTTTCATTGCGGCTCACTCGCCCCAAGAGTTTGGTGCAATGTCTGCAACTGCTTGAGCGGAAACGGGTTGATCTGATGCCGATGAATGATGCGGTGACGGCGGACGCCAGCATGCAGGTGTTCGGCGACCCAAACTATCTGCAACCGCTCCCCTATTTTCGCCAGCGGGATACCTTCTATTTGCTGGTGTCGCGCAAGATGCAAAATGGACGCGAACTGATAGAACGCTTCAACGAAGCCTTGGCTGCGGCACGTGCCAGTGGCCATTACGACCAACTGGTTCCCTGGGGACAGCCACGTCTGCTGCGCTGTGAGCAACCCTGAGTCAGAGCAGATTGGCACCAATTAAAAAGCCGGAGCAGTTGCTCCGGCTTTGTTCATTCAGGGACGCGATTAGCGGCCTGATTCGGCGATGACGCGGGCGATGATATCGGCGCGCTGGTTGGCATCCAGCTCACCCAGCGCGATCAAGCCAGCCTTGAAGATGACGTTCTTCGGCAGGCTGACATCATCCAGGGTGGTGATCGCTTCAACGTGCATGCCGTTCAGACGGCTGGCATCGCGCGGGCTCAGGTTGACCTGAGTGTTCAGCACCTGCTTGCCCTTCTTCTTGGGTTGGGCGGGTTTCTTCGGTTGATCCTGCTCGTCTTCCGGCAGCTCGTCATCAAAATCGTAAATAGACATAGTCAATCCTGTTGGTTTGGATGGTCGACCGCAGTGGCCGACCAGAATAAGCGAAACGGGGTCAATCAGCCCATATCCTCGTTGCGGATAAAGGCGCGCCAAGAGGTGAGCACCTGGGCAAAGTCTTCCAGCCCGCACATGGCCAGCTGTTCATCATCGTAGTAGGCGAGATCGTCGAGATCCTCGCCCAGTTCGATATTGAGGACGTTGGCTTTCACCTCCGCCTCTTCGTGGGTCAGCAGCAGGGAGTAATCCCCGCCGGTGAGCCGGTATTCGGTGCGACTCCGACTGGATAGCTGGTCGATGATGGCGAAGAGCTCGTCGATCTTCTCCTCATCTTTGCCCACTTCGTCGATCAGCCACTGGCCGATGGCTTCATGGCCCATGGAGAAGCGGGCGCGATAACCACCGAACGGGTCGCGGCGAAATTCATAATCCATAGCGCACTCCAAATCGGGGGGATGGGCCTGCACGAAGCCGTGGTGGCAGCACCAAATCCTGCTCCATGGCGGGCTCACATCGGGTAAAGTGGCCTATTCTAGCGATCCCCCTCTCGCTTGTCTTGATGATGTGGCATCTTTGCCCCGTAGCAGGCGCTTTCCTGCGGGTTGCCGAGTCCCTTCTTTGGAGATGTTATGCAGCTAAACGATACCCTGGCGCGTCAGATTGTGAGCCGGGCTATGAAGATCCTGTCGTTCTCGGTCAACGTGATGGATGAACACGGTCTCATCATTGCGTCCGGTAATCCGGAGCGGCTCCATCAGCGTCACGAGGGGGCTGTGCTGGCACTGACCGAGAACCGGGTGGTGGAGATCAGCGAAGCGACCGCCCGCGAGCTCAAGGGGGTGCGTCCCGGCATCAACCTGCCCATCGCCTATCAGGGGGAGCTGCTGGGGGTCATCGGTATCTCCGGCGATCCGGACATCGTTCGAGCTTACGCCGAGCTGGTACGAATGACTGCCGAGCTGATCCTGGAGCAGGCGGCGCTCACCGAACAGCTGCAGTGGGACAAGCGCCACAAGGAGGAGCTGGTGCTGCAGCTGATCCGCGGCGAGGGGCGGGTCGATCAGCTGCAGCAGGCGGCCCGCTTCCTCGGGCTCGATCTCGGCCAGCCGCGAGTGGTGGCGGTGCTTGCACTGGAGGAGAGCGACCCGGCCCGGCTGCGAGAGCTGGTACATCTGCTGGAGAACCCTGAGCGGGACAATCTGGTGGCCATCAACGGCCTTGACGAGATAGTGGTGCTAAAACCGGCCCAGCTCAGCGACGGCCTCTGGCAATCGGGGCAGGAGCGCAGCCGCATCAAGCTGCTGCTGGCACGCATCCCCCATTTCAAGGTGCGGATCGGGGTGGGGGATTACTTCGCCGGGATCGACGGGCTGGCGCGCTCTTATCAGACGGCGCGAGATACCCTGCGCCGTGGCATGCGGCAGGCGCCGCGCAAGCAGGTCTACTTCTTTGAGGATTACCGTTTGCCAGTGCTGCTCGGCAGTCTGGCGGACTCCTGGCAGGCGGATCAGCTGCGCACACCGCTGCAGAAACTGGCTCGGGAAGATGGCAAAGGGGCGCTGCAGAAGACCCTGCGCCACTATTTCTTGCAGGATTGTGATCTGCATCGCTGTGCCGAAGCGCTGTTCATTCACCCCAATACCCTGCGCTATCGGCTGGGGCGGATAGAGAAGATAACCGGGTTGAATTTCAATAAGTTAGACGACAAATTTTTGCTCTATCTCGGCCTTAATCTCGACTTGTGATTGTGAAGTTGGACAAAAAACCACTTTTACATGACGCAATTTTTGGTTTGTAAGCCAAAGCATTCTGATTGCAGATCTCCATAATGGCGGCCATTCACTCCCATTGAAGGTGTCCGTCATGATCCCGGTTACAGCCCTTGGCGCCATCGCGGCGCTCTCCATCGCCATCATCCTCATTTTGAAGAAGGTGCCGCCCGCTTACGGCATGATCGTGGGTGCCCTGGCCGGTGGCCTGATTGGCGGTGCCGATCTGACCCAGACCGTTGCCCTGATGATCGGCGGTGCCCAGGGGATCACCACTGCGGTGATGCGGATCCTGGCGGCCGGTGTACTGGCGGGCGTACTGATCGAATCGGGTGCCGCCACCACTATCGCCGAGACCATCGTCAAAAAGCTCGGTGAAACCCGTGCCCTGCTGGCGCTGGCGCTGGCGACCATGATCCTGACTGCGGTCGGTGTATTTGTGGACGTGGCCGTTATCACGGTCGCCCCCATTGCGCTGGCCATTGCCCGCCGTGCCGACCTCTCCAAGGCGGCCATCCTGCTGGCGATGATCGGCGGCGGCAAGGCGGGTAACGTCATGTCCCCCAACCCCAACGCCATTGCCGCGGCTGATGCCTTCCATCTGCCCCTGACCTCAGTGATGGCGGCGGGCATCATCCCGGGTTTGTTCGGTCTGGTGATGGCCTACTGGCTGGCCAAGCGTCTGAACAACAAGGGCAGCAAGGTTGCCGCCGACGAGGTAGTGAGCTTCGAGGGCACCAAACTGCCGGGCTTTGCCGCCGCCATCAGCGCGCCGCTGGTCGCCATCCTGTTGCTGGCCCTGCGTCCGGTCGCCGGTATCGTGGTGGATCCGCTGATTGCACTGCCCCTCGGTGGTCTGGTCGGCGCCCTGATGATGGGTAAATTCAGCAAGGTGAACCAGTTTGCGGTCTCCGGTCTCTCCCGCATGGCGCCGGTCGCCATCATGCTGCTGGGTACCGGTACCCTGGCGGGCATCATTGCCAACTCCGGCCTGAAAGATGTGCTGATCAGCGGCCTGACCGCCTCCGGTCTGCCTTCTTACCTGCTGGCGCCTATCTCCGGTGCCCTGATGTCGCTGGCAACCGCCTCGACTACCGCCGGTACCGTGGTGGCCTCCAACGTATTCAGCTCCACCCTGATTGAACTGGGGATCAGCAGTCTGGCCGGGGCGGCGATGATCCATGCCGGTGCCACTGTGTTTGACCACATGCCCCACGGCTCTTTTTTCCATGCCACCGGTGGCAGCGTCCACATGGGCGTGGGTGAGCGCCTGAAACTTATCCCTTACGAAACTGCAGTCGGTCTGACCATTGCCACTGTCTCCACCCTGATGTTTGGCGTGTTTGGCCTAGCCTAAGGAATTGATATGAAAATTGTTATTGCCCCCGATTCATTCAAGGAGAGTCTGAGCGCCATGGCGGTGGCTGATGCCATCGAGGCCGGTTTCAAGCAGGTACTGCCGAACGCCACCTACGTCAAATTGCCGATGGCCGATGGCGGTGAGGGCACGGTGCAATCGCTGGTCGATGCCACCGGTGGCCGGATCCTGCCGGTCGAAGTGACCGCGCCCCTTGGCAACAAGGTGCAGGGCTTCGTCGGCCTGCTGGGTGATGGCGAGCGCGCCGTTATCGAGATGGCTGCCGCCTCCGGCATCCATCTGGTGGCGCCCGAGCAGCGCAATCCGCTGCTCACCTCCAGCTTCGGCACCGGCGAGCTGATCCTGGCCGCGCTGGAGATGGGGGTGAAGCACCTTATTCTCGGTATCGGCGGCAGCGCCACCAATGACGGCGGAGCCGGTATGATCCAGGCGCTCGGCGGCAAGCTGCTCAAAGCCGATGGCTCAGCCATCGAGCTGGGTGGCGCCGGTCTCGCTGAGCTCGCGACCATCGACCTGAGCGGTCTGGATCCGCGTCTGGGTGAGCTGGTTATCGAGGTGGCGTGTGATGTGAACAACCCGCTCTGCGGCCCGAAAGGCGCCTCTGCGGTGTTTGGCCCGCAGAAGGGGGCAACGCCCGAGATGGTTGTCGAACTTGATGCCAACCTCTCCCGTTATGCCGACTGCATTGAGCAGGCCCTTGGCAAGCAGGTGAAGGATATTCCGGGGGCGGGCGCTGCCGGTGGCATGGGGGCCGCACTGGTCGGTCTGCTTGGTGCCGAGCTCAAGCCCGGCATCCAGATCGTCATCGAAGCGCTGAAACTGGCCGAGGAAGTGGCCGATGCGGATCTGGTCATCACAGGCGAAGGGCGAATCGACAGCCAGACCATCCATGGCAAGACGCCAATCGGTGTCGCACGTTGCGCCAAGCAGTTCGGCAAGCCGGTGATCGGCATCTCCGGTTGCCTGACCGACGATTGCGGTGTGGTACACGATCACGGGCTGGACGCGGTATTCGCCGTGGTCAACCGCGCCATGTCTCTGCCGGAGGCGCTGGAGAGCGCCAGCACCAACATTCAACTCACTGCGCGCAACGTAGCGGCGCTCTATCAGCTCAAGGGCTGATCCGGTTCGGCCGATGCGCCCCATCGGCCACTCAATATCCCCGTTTGGGGCATCTCCTATCCCGCGAGATGTCTGACTGCCCTGGCACTTATTTGCCGATCCATCGTGATCGGCTCTTTTCTTTCTGCTTCTTTGTCTTGCCACACTTTTGACTCCATGGGTCAGCGCGGTTTTGATAGGCGCACATCTCCCTTTACGGCATAGTGGTCGTACCAAGTACAAGGAGAGACTCATGTTACTGCTGACCCTGGGGGTTGCGCTGTTTACCCTGATCCATCTCTACCCCTGTTTTGCGGTGGCCCATCGGGCGAGACTGCGCGAGCGGCTGGGTGAGAATCGCTACAAGGGGCTCTTCTCCCTGCTGGTGTTTGTCGCCATCGCCTGCATCATTGCCGGTTGGCGCTCGGCCAGCTCGTTGCCGCTCTATTTCCTGCCGGATTGGGGGCCGATGACCATGACGGTGATGATGCCCTTTGCGCTGATCCTATTCTTCTCCGGCCAGGGGCCCAACCATCTGCGCCGTTGGCTGGTGCATCCCCAACTGCTCGGAACCCTGCTCTGGGCGGTGGCCCATCTGCTGGTCAACAGCGAGGCGCGATCCTTGGTGCTGTTTGGCGGCATCGGGCTGTGGGCGCTGGTGAGCATGGTCTGGATTTCGGTGCGGGACTGGCAGAAATATCCGCGCCCCGAGGCCAACTGGACGGGCACCGGCATCAGCGTCGGGGCGGGCCTGGCTGCCACCGCGCTGCTGGTGTTCTGGGGCCACGGCTGGCTGACCGGCATTCCATTGCATTGAGAGTGAACTGCGGCTCTGGTAACCGCGTATGATGGACAAAACAAAAGGAGTCTTGGCGATGAAATGGTTCACTCTGTTGCTGTTATTGGGGGCCGGTGCGGCCTCTGCGGCGTGCCCAGATTATTTCAATGTGGAGATGCGGGAGCTAAACAACTCTCAGCGCCATAACCTCTGTCAGCTGACCGAGGGCAAGGTGGTGCTGGTGGTCAATACCGCCTCCTACTGCGGCTACAGCGGCCAGTTTCGCGATCTGGAGCAGCTCTACCAAAGCTACAAGGATAAGGGATTGATTATTCTCGGTTTCCCCTCCAACGATTTCTGGCAGGAGGCGGGCAACGAGACCAAGACTGCCGAGGTGTGTCGCCGCGACTATGGCGTCACCTTCCCGATGTTCAATCGGGTAGCGGTGCGGGGCTCCGATGCTGTGCCACTGTTCAAGGGGCTGGCGGCGGCCGCTGACGGGGATGAGCCGAACTGGAACTTCCACAAGTATCTGGTGGGTCGCGATGGCAAGCTGATCGCCAGCTACGGCGCCAACCAGAATCCGGCTGACGACCCCCTCAAACTGCAGATCACCCGGGCGCTGGGGCTCTGACCCTACCCCTTGGCGGGCGGCTCTGGAATAATGGGCTCCCGCCACTTAATCCGGTTATCCTGTGCTGCAACGTCTTCCTCAAATGGTGATCTTCGATGCGCTGGTGCGTGAGCAGGGGATCTCTGCCGCCGCCCGTCGTCTCGGGGTCTCCAAATCCCATATCAGCAAGCAGCTGGCGCTGCTGGAGACCACCCTTGGCGCCCAGCTGGTGCAGCGCACCACCCGCCGCTTCGTCCTGACCGAGCTGGGTCAGGAGTACGCCCGTCACTGTCATACGCTGGTGGCGGTGGCGCAGGAGGCGGACTCCATGATCGCCGAGCGGCGTGGCAAGGTGAGCGGCGTGCTCCATCTCGGGGTGGGCCAATCTTTTGGCCGTCTGCACGTCATTCCTCATCTCAAGGCGTTTCAGGATCGCTATCCCGAGTTGGAGCTGGAGGTCTCGCTGTTCGACCACAGAACCAATCTGGTGGATGAAGGGCTGGATCTCTGGCTTACCACCTATGAGGACAAGCCGGAAGGGCTGGTGGGACAGCGGCTGGCCGACATCGGCTTCGTGGTTGCGGCTTCGCCGGATTACCTGCTGAGCCACGGCACGCCGCTTCATCCCAAGGATCTGGCCCAGCACAACTGCATCACTTACCAGAGTCGGGAGCGGCGCTATCACCAGTGGTCGTTTCGCCAGGGCAAGGAGCGCCAGACGGTGCAGGTAGCGGGCAACTATCGGGTGGATATGGCGGAGGCGGTGCGGGATGCTGCACTGGCCGGGCTCGGCATCGCCTATATCGCCAACTACTTGCTGGACAAGGAGTTACAGAGCGGCAAGCTGATCCCTGTGTTGCCAGGGTGGCGACCGAACCAGCAGATGGCGGTACACGCCGTTTATGCCCGGCGTGAACATCTGGATCCCAAGATCCGTCTCTTCATCGATTTCCTCAAGGCCCGCTTTGGCCCCGAACCCTATTGGGAGCAGCGACTGGTCCCCTGGCTCGGGGGTAAATTGTCCGGCAGCGAGGAATGATTGTTTCCATATAAAAACTCTCGATTTCTCCTGATACTAAAATCGAACCAAATCAGCCAGTTGGCGCAACCGATATCGTGCAAACGTTTTTTCTAACAGGGTTGTAACCAAGCGGACTTGCAGTGACGGGGGGAGAGGCGCAGAATCCGCGCCCATCTTTTGCCCCACCTGATGGAGTCCCTATGATTGCCCTGCTCGGCATCCTGAGTATCCTGGCGCTTGCCGTCATCTGCTCTGATAATCGTCGTCGTATCCCGTTGCGAACAGTTGGCCTTGCCCTCTGCCTGCAAATCATGTTTGCCGGTCTGGTGCTCTGGCTGCCTGCCGGTCAGCATGTGCTGAACGGGGTCAGCGAGAGCGTAAGCAGCGTGATTGGTTACGGTCAGGAGGGGATCGCCTTCCTATTCGGCGATCTGGCCAAGTTCAAGCTGGGCTTCATCTTTGCCTTCAACGTGTTGCCGGTCATCATCTTCTTCTCCGCGGTGATCGCCATCCTCTACCACATCGGCATCATGCCTCGGGTGATCGCCCTGCTGGGTGGTGGCTTGCAGAAATTGCTGGGCACCGGCCGTGCCGAGAGCCTCTCCGCGACTGCCAACATCTTCGTTGGCATGGTGGAGGCGCCGCTGGTGGTCAAACCCTACCTTTCCAAGATGTCCGACTCCCAGTTCTTCGCTGTGATGAGCTGTGGTCTCGCCTCCGTCGCCGGTGGCACCCTGGTGGGCTATGCCAGCCTCGGGGTTGAACTGAAATACCTGATCGCGGCAGCCTTCATGTCGGCCCCTGCCGGTCTGGCGATGGCCAAAATCCTGGTGCCGCCGGGAGCTGAAGAGGTCGATCACCATCAGGATGTGGAGATCCCCCGCGCTACCAACGTGATCGAAGCGGCGGCCGATGGCGCCATGTCTGGCCTCAATATCGCGGTGGCGGTCGGTGCCACCTTGCTGGCCTTCGTTGGCGTGATCGCCATGCTCAATGGCCTGCTCGGCTGGGCTGGCGGTCTGGTAGGGCTGGATCTGAGCTTCCAGATCATTCTGGGCTGGCTGTTTGCCCCCGTCTCCTGGCTGATCGGGGTACCCTGGGATCAGGCGCAAGCCGCTGGCGCCCTGATCGGTACCAAGATCGTGGTCAACGAGTTCGTCGCCTTTATCGGTCTGGTGCAGGATCAGACCCTGAGCGAGTCGAGCAAGGCCATCGTGACCTTCGCCCTGTGCGGCTTTGCCAACATCTCCTCCATGGCGATCCTGATCGGTGGTCTGGGCTCCATGGTGCCGGAGCGCAAATCCTTCATCGCCCGTTACGGCATGCGCGCCATTCTCTCCGGCGTGCTGGCGAACCTGATGAGCGCCTGTCTGGCCGGTCTGTTCCTCGCCCTGTAACCGCTGCGGTACGGAATAGATGTAACAAGGGCGCCCTGATGGCGCCCTTGTCATATGGATAAAATGAAGCCCAGGCCTTGGTCGGGGCTTCTTGTTGCTGCTCAGTCTACGTAGAAGGTCTGCTGGAAGCTGAGGTTCTGTTGCTGCCCACCGCCCATGATCTTCAGGGTGAACTGATAGGTATCTTCGTTGCGGTAGGGGAGGGTCGCCAGATAGTAGATGGCATCCCCCTCTTTTACCTCCTGAAAGTTCAGGGTGCGGATGGTACCGGTCAGGTTCTTGGCCTCACCGGTGATCCCCACGGCTTGCGCCACTTTCTGCTTGTCCTGTACCGCGATATTGATGATGGCGTTGTAGCGGCTGCGCTCCAGTCCATACGCTTTGGCGACCTCGGGGGTGAGGAAGCTGGAGTTGAAGGCGTTGTAGTGCACCAGCCAGGGCCCCAGCTCCTTAATCTGTTCTGCCTTGAGCGGCAGGGTCATCAGCAGTGCCAGCAGGCCACTCATCCAGGCTGTTTTCATCTGTCATCCCTCTCATATCTACGGTTGGCGCAGGCCGATTCATTCAGCCTTGCGTGTCATTCAGCAGTGCACTCACTTCTTGCGGCAACTGTTTGGGGCTGTCGATGGCGACGGTTTTGTGTCGCCCCAGCTCGCCCCGCACTATGGTTACCTGGCCCTTGGCCACCTTGAACTGCTTGGCCAGAAACTTGATCAGATGGCTGTTGGCCTGGCCATCGACGGGCGGTGCCGTGATGGCCACTTTCAGCTCTTCACCATGCAATCCGATGATCTGATCCCGACTCGCCTTGGGCTGGATCACCAGATGTAGTACCAGTTCATCCCCTTGTTGCAGGACGGCTGGCATCAAATCATCCACCACAGCTGGCCGAACAGGTCACCCAGCAGGTAGTTGATGGCTTGCAGGCCGATAAAGGCGACCAGCACCGAGAGATCCAATCCGCCCAGCGCCGGCAGTACGCGGCGGATAGGGGCGAGGAACGGCTCGGTCAGCTGATGCATCACGTATTCGATGGGGTTGCGGCCCTGGCTGACCCAGCTCAGGATGGCGCGGATCAGCAGTACCCAGAAGATCATCGAGCCCGCTTTCTTCAGCACGGTCAGCGCGGCAAACAGGCAGATGCTGAGCCAGTCCGCCAGCAGCACGTTCATGCTCTTGAGCAGGGCCAGCTTGGCGAAGGCGATGGCCAGCGCCAGCACCACGGAAGCGAGATCGATGCCGCCCAAGCCCGGGATCAGCCGGCGCAGCGGGATTACCAGCGGATTGGTTAGCTTGACCACCATCTGGCTCATCGGGTTGTAGAAGTCGGCACGGGCCCACTGCAGCCAGACGCGCAGCAGGATCACCATCAGGTAGAGATCGAAAACGGTGTTAATCAGAAAGTAAGCAGTGTTCATCTGGGCTCCTGTTAGAAGAGGGTTTCCATTTCGGTGGCGCGAGCAACGGCCGCCTGCATGGCTTGCGCAGTCAGCGGCATCAGCCCCTGCTGCTGGAATGTCTTGATGGCTTCGGCTGTGGTGCCGCCCTTGCTGGTGACCTGCTCACGCAGGGTCTGCAGCGCCAGCTCGGGGTTTTGCTCCACCATGGCGGCTGCGCCCAGTGCGGTCTGCTGCACCAGCAGGCGTGCCTGATCGGGCGAGAAACCCATCGCCTCCGCCTCTTCGGCTATCGCCTGCATAAAGAGGAAGAAGTAGGCCGGAGCACTGCCCGCCGCGGCGATGACGCCGTTGATGCCGGACTCCTGCTCTACCCAGAGGGTCTTGCCGACCGCCTGCATCATCTGCTCGGCAAAGTCGCGATCCGCGGCGGCAATATGTTCGGGTGCATAGAGACCGGTCATGCCCAGACCCAGCAGGGCCGGGGTATTGGGCATGGTGCGGATGATGCGGTCATGGCCACCAGCCATCTCGCCAAGGCGCGCCACCTTGATACCGGCCGCGATGGAGATGAGCAGCTTGCCCTCAAGGGAGCCCAACTCTTCAACCAGTGCTGACAGCATGCCGGCCATCAGCTGCGGTTTGACCGCCAGCACGATCACTTCGGCATCGCGGGCCGCCTCGGCATTACTCTGGGTGATGCGAATGCCATGTTCGCTCGCCAGCGCCTCCAGCTTGGGCAGACTGGGGTTGGCAGCAGTGATCTGCCCGGCGGGATAACCCGACTTGACCAGTCCGGCGATGATGCTGTGGCTCATGTTGCCCGCGCCGATAAAGGCCAGCGTTCTATGCTGCATCAGATGCTCCTGTAGCACATGGGGTCGCGGCGGGGTGGGTGCGGCCTGCACCACCTGACGCCAGAATTCGGTGTTCCATCAAACGCTCCTGTTGATGAAGTCGCGGCAAGAAGCGGACGTATGGGTTATCCGCTGGCCTTGCCTATGAGTAGTCACGGGCGCCGAAGATGGCGGTGCCGACCCGCACCATGGTGCTGCCGTGGGCGATCGCCAGTTCAAGATCCTCGGTCATCCCCATCGAGAGGGTATCCACCGTGGGGTATTGTCGCGCAAGCTCGGTGAACAGAGTCTGCATACGGGTCATTTGGGCGGCCAGTACGCTCTCGTCACTGGTGTGCTCGGGAATGGCCATCAGCCCCCGCAGCACCAGTCGCTCACTTTGAGAGACCTGCTCGGCAAGGCGAAAAATCTCTTGTTCCGACGTTCCGGATTTGCTGCTCTCTCCGCTAATATTGATTTGCAGACAAACATTTAGCGGTGCCATTGTAGTTGGGCGCTGGTTGTTGAGGCGGTCGATCAGCTTGTCCCGATCCACGCTCTGCACCCAGTCGAACCGTTCGGCGACCAGTTTGGATTTGTTCGATTGCAAAGGGCCGATAAAGTGCCACTCTATGTCGCTATATTCCGGCTGCTGGCGCAAGGTATCGATCTTGGCCGCTGCTTCCTGAGCGTAGGATTCGCCAAAGCAGCGCTGACCTGCGGCATGGGCGGCCATGATGGCCTCGACCGGCTTGGTCTTGCTCACGGCCAGCAGGCGGATCTGCTGCAGGTTGCGGCTAGCCCGTTCGGCGGCCTGGGCAATACGTTCCTTTACCTGAAACAGGTGCTGGGCAATCTGGTTCATATTTCGTTAGTGATCTTGTGATGGGAGAATGACAAGTCTATGGATATCACAGAGTTATTGGCTTTCAGTGTAAAGCATAAAGCCTCGGATCTACACCTCTCGGCCGGGGTTCCCCCGATGATCAGGGTTGATGGTGAGGTTCGCAAGATCAATTTGCCCGCCCTGGAACACAGGGAAGTGCATGCCCTCATTTACGACATCATGAACGACCATCAGCGCAAGGAGCTGGAGGAGAACTTCGAGGTCGATTTCTCGTTCGAGGTGCCCAATCTGGCCCGTTTCCGGGTCAACGCCTTCCAGCAGGCGCGCGGTTCGGGCGCGGTATTTCGTACCATCCCCAGCACTGTGCTGAGCCTCGAAGATCTCGATGCGCCGGAGATCTTCCGCAAGATTGCCGAGTTCCCGCGGGGTCTGGTGTTGGTGACCGGCCCGACCGGTTCCGGTAAGTCGACCACCCTGGCGGCCATGGTCAACTACATCAACGAGAACTTCCATCACCACATCCTCACCATCGAGGACCCCATCGAATTCGTCCACGAGAACAAGCGCTGCCTGGTGAACCAGCGGGAAGTACACCGTGATACCAAGAGCTTCAGCAACGCCCTGCGCTCGGCCCTGCGGGAAGACCCGGACATCATTCTGGTGGGCGAGATGCGCGACCTTGAGACCATTCGTCTGGCCATGACTGCCGCCGAAACCGGCCACTTGGTGTTTGGCACTCTGCACACCTCGTCGGCGGCCAAGACCATCGACCGTATCATCGACGTCTTCCCCGGTGCGGAGAAGGACATGGTGCGCTCCATGCTCTCCGAATCCCTGCGGGCGGTTATCTCCCAGACCCTGCTCAAGCGTATCGGTGGCGGTCGGGTGGCGGCTCACGAGATCATGATGGGCATTCCGGCGGTGCGTAACCTGATCCGCGAGGACAAGATTGCCCAGCTTTACTCGGTGATCCAGACCGGGATGACCCACGGCATGCAGACCATGGATCAGAGCCTCAAGCAGCTGGTGAGTCGTGGCGTGGTGGCATCCCTCGATGCCAAGGCCAAGGCTGTTGATCCCAACAGCATTTAAGAGACTCGCACCCAGGGAGGGATAGATGATGAATCTGGATGATCTGCTGAGCGAGCTGGTCGAGCGAAAGGGATCGGATCTGTTTGTGACGGTGGGCTCGCCGCCCACCCTCAAGGTCAATGGCCATCTGGTGTCACTGGGGGGCGAAGCGCTCGACAAGAAGGGTGCGCTGACGCTGGTCAGGGATACCCTCAGCAGCGATCACTTCGAGCGTTATATCCGCACCAAGGAGGCCAACTACGCGATCTATCGTGAGGCGCTTGGCCGTTTTCGGGTCAGCGCCTTCTGGCAGCAGGAGCTGCCCGGCATGGTGGTGCGGCGTATTGAGACCCGCATTCCCACCTTTGAAGATCTGCAGCTCCCCAGGATCCTGCAGGAGGTGGCGATGGCCAAGCGCGGGCTGGTGCTGTTTGTCGGTGCCACCGGGGCGGGTAAATCGACCACTCAGGCGGCGATGATCGGCTATCGCAACCAGCATGCCGATGGTCATATCCTGACGGTGGAAGACCCGGTGGAGTTCGTCCATCAGCATGGCCGTAGCCTGGTGACCCAGCGGGAGGTGGGGATCGACACCGAGTCGTTCGATGTGGCGCTGAAAAGTTCGTTGCGTCAGGCGCCGGATGTGATCCTGATCGGCGAGATCCGAAGTCAGGAGACCATGGAATTTGCCCTGCAGTTCGCCGAGACGGGACACCTTTGTCTCGCCACTTTGCATGCCAACAATGCCAACCAGGCGCTGGATCGCATCCTCCATCTGGTGCCGCAGGAGAAACATCGCCAGTTTCTGTTCGATCTCTCCTTCAACCTCAGAGCTATTGTCGCCCAGCAACTGGTGCCGAGTGTCGATGGTTTGCGGCGCAGTGCGGCATTCGAGATCCTGCTCAATACCCCGCTCATCACCGACATAATCCGCAAGGGAGAGATGCACCGTCTCAAGGAGGTGATGACCAAATCTGCCGAACTGGGCATGCAGACCTTCGATCAGGCGCTTTTCAGCCTGTTCTGCGCCGGCCAGATTGGCTACAGTGAGGCCCTCGCCCATGCCGACTCGGCCAACGACCTGCGGCTGCTGATCAAGCTCTCCGGTCGCGAGCAGCTGGGGTCCGGCACACTGGAAAATGTGACGCTGGATGAATGAAACATGGGGCCGATCCGCTGTTCGGCCCCTAGCCAGAAAGGAACGTTATGCTGATTGTGGTTTCCCCGGCCAAGACGCTGGATTACGAGTCACCGCTGGTGACACCCCGTTTCACCCAACCCGAGCTGCTGGATCACTCCGCCGAACTGATTAGCCGGGCCCGCCAACTGAGCCCTGACCAGATCGCCACTCTGATGAAGATCAGCGACAAGCTGGCCGGTCTCAATGCCGCCCGTTTTGCCGAGTGGCAGCCAGATTTCACCCCCGCCAACGCCCGTCAGGCGCTGCTGGCCTTCAAGGGGGATGTCTACACCGGTTTGGCGGTGGAGGATTTCAGCGAGGCCGATTTTGACTTCGCTCAGGCACACCTGCGGATGCTCTCAGGCCTCTATGGCGTGTTGCGTCCCCTCGACCTGATGATGCCCTATCGACTGGAGATGGGGACTAGGCTCGACAATGATCGCGGCAAGGATCTTTACCAGTTCTGGGGGGAGGTGATCACTCACCATCTCAACGACGCGCTGGCAGCGCAGGGGGATGAAGTGCTGATCAATCTGGCCTCCGACGAGTATTTCAAGTCGGTACGCCCCAAGAGCCTGAAAGGACGGATTGTCACACCGGTGTTCAAGGATGAGAAGAACGGCCAGTTCAAGATCATCAGCTTCTACGCCAAGAAGGCGCGCGGCATGATGGCTCGCCACATCATCAAGCACCGTCTGACCAAGGTGGAGCAGCTGACCGGTTTCAACGCCGAGGGCTACTACTTCGTGCCGGAAGAGTCGGACGCCAATACCCTGATGTTTAAACGCGCCGAAAATTAATTACAAAAAGAGGGAACCAATCTTTCGACCCGTGGGTCTGAATATGTGAATCCTCTGTTGTAAGCACTTTTTATTCGCCGACGTTTGATACGTCGGCTTTTTTATTGCCGTTTTTATTGTCCATCGATTGCCTTCGCCGGGACTATGTGGTTCAGATAGACTCAAGACAGGGAGCGAGTCGTTGCGAGGTGAATATGGAACAGAAAAATGCCATTCGGCAGGTTGCCGTCCCTTGGGCTCCGTCCCGCCAGCTACCGCCCGGTCTGGTTGTGGCCGAGCTGCATCAGGATCTCTGGAGCGACTCCCTGACCATCATGCTGGGTCGGGCACGCAGCATCGATCTGCCCCCGCAAATCCTCTGCCGGGTCTATTTTCGCCATATCTACGCCCTGCGGGTTATCGAAGATTGCGATCTGGCCGAGGGTAAGGATAGTCACGCCATCGAAGAGCAGATCCAGCTCATCACCCCATCCCGTTTTGCCAGCTGGTTCCATCAGGAGTCGGACGGCCTGCATCTGGATGAAGATCTGCAGCACTATCGCATCTCGACCTGGGATTATTGCGCCGATGTGCTGACCTCCTCGGCGCCTGAACTGCAGTTCCTGCCCCAGAGCGAGTAACCAGCTGTTACGTCAGAGGCGAAGGATGATCCTTCGCCTCTTGGTTTTTAGGCTGGTGCAGATTTTGTGGCGTTAAGGCCATTCAGCTTGGGTCGTGGCCTGTTGTGTCTGTCTAGTCCTGAAATAGGTTTACACATTTTCAACTAGCATTTCTCTACTCAGAACCCCCTATGTACCGCATCGGG